>CALCHR010000119.1 GCA_937901185.1 uncultured Bacteroidales bacterium | reverse complement strand
TTTGAACTTTACACGAAGGAAGGCCTCACGCCCTACCGCATAGCGCAACGCATCAACGAGATGAACGTGCCCGCCCCTCGTGGCGAGAAGTGGCACAAGGACACCATTCGTGTGATGGTTCGCAACGCTCACTATATTGGCAAGGTCGTCTTCAACAAGATAAAACTCACGACCGTGATGGAGCACGGCGAACTCGTCACGAAGCGCCTGGCGCAGCCTGACGACGAAGTTATTATAGCCGAGGGCAAGCAGCCCGCCATCATTGATTTGGAGACCTGGGAGGCTGCTCGGAAGCTCGTCGCACGTAACCCACGAGTGAAGCACACCCACCCACTCAAGAACCCCTTCAGCGGCGTCTTATTCTGTAGCAAGTGTGGCAAAGTTCTGATACAGCACCCGTACAAGCACGCCGATGACCGCTACGAGTGCAGGACACGCCCTCGCTGCTATAAGTCGACGAAGGTGTGCGAGGTTGAGGCTGCCATCCTGACAGCGCTAGAAGAGGCAGAGCTGCCCGCTCTCAAGTTAAAGGTTAAGAATGACGACGGGAACGCGGTCAAGATACAACAACGCAGGCTTGAAAAACTTGAGAAGCAGATGCAAGAATATCACGAGCAGGAAGAGAGGCAGTTCGAGTTTTTAGAGACGGGCCGCTATAGTCAAGACTTATTCGATCGACGGAACGCTGTCTTGCGTGATAAAATGGAAGAGTGCCAAAAGGCAATATACCAGACTAAGATGCTGATGCCGAAGGCGGTCGACTACGCTGAACGAGTCGTCGCTTTGGAGAGTGCCATCGACGTGCTAAAAGACGCAGACGCGACGCCTACCGAGAAAAACAAGCTCTTGAGGGCTATCGTCGAGCGCATCGAGTTCACGGGCCCACCAAGTCACGGACCTGGTAAAAAAGGCAAGCAGCAAGTCTCCGAGCCCTTCTCTCTCAAGGTCTTCTTGCGTGTTTGATATTTTTTTAAAGTATATGTACATCAAGGGTGTGCAGGTTCACCAGCCTACGCGTGATGTACATATTAAAAAGCCTTTATTTATAAGCAAAAAAGGACGGAGCCGTCGAGCTCCGTCCTTCTTTGTTATTCAGTTTTTGCGTCCGTGTCGTCGGTCTTTTTAGCGTTTGCTGCGTCGGTCAAGCCTTCGCCTACGATATAAGCGACGACAGAGGCGACGCTCATCACGCAGCCGCTGATGGTCTCAGCAACCTCTGCGGAGCCGTTGAAGGCGAGCACGAAGCCAGCGATCATGCCAGCCAAGGCCACCCATAATTTGCGAGAAGTGAGTTTTTTCTTCCAGTCGATTTTCATAGTTTTGGCCTCCTTTTATTTTTAGACTATATCGTTTTTCCAACCATAAAGCTTTCCATGTTTTTCAAACTTTTCTTCTCCATTGTAAAACTCAAATATTTGAGTTTTAGCCTTCTCGTACGCCATTTTTGCTAAATCACTTTTTCTATCCCATTCAAAATTTATCTCTACTGTGTCAATAGGTTTAAAAGCTTTTGTATTTTCCCTTGAAGATTGAATAGTAAATACTGCTCTCACTTGGTTATCTCTTACAACTAAATCTTTTAAGATAGCATAAGCTTTTGGCAACACAATACCAGTGTTGCTTGAATAGTAATTGTTTTGAACTAATCCCATAATATTCTCCTTTATTTTCCTTCAATCATTTGTTTTAAATCATTTATTTGAACTTCTAATTTTTTAGACTTTTTAATGTCATCAGCAATCTTGTTTTTAGCATAAATTACCGTTGCATGGTCTTTTCCAAAAATGTTTCCAATAGATTCTAATGGAATGTTTAAAAATTCTGGATTAACTACATTAACATATAACGCAGATAGAATTCCTGATAATTGCTTTGAAAACTGTGATAGTTTAACGGATGTAGTAATTTCAAGAACTATTGTATATGTTGGTAAAAATGCATTCAGTAAATCTAATAATTTAAAAACTGTAGAGTTTGTAAATAATGCAGGAGCTGAATTCATTTATGAAGGTGCATTTAGTGGTTGCGAATCATTAGAAAAAATTATCCTTCCAGATAGCAAATTTGAAATTGAATCAAATGTGTTTAAAAATTGTAATAAATTAACAACAGTTGAATTTAATACAAATTCAGAAATTACATCAAACTTAGGTCAAGTATTTAAAGGATGTATGAATCTTGAAACATTTGTTGTTAATGAAAATAATAAAATTTATTTTAAAAGATACATACTATTTATGACGAATTAACTGTCATGCTCATAAGGTGTCCTACAGCGCCCGTAAAGAGCTTTTATACTACAAACATATAGAAATACGTTTAAGCAAATAAAAATCGAATTTGGCATGATAAAACGCAAAAGAATGATATCATAACAAAAATTATTACGTCGCACATAAGCTAATATAGCGTTATTTCTCGCATATTCAGCTTATAAGGCATTTTAATAACATTAGAGATATTCCATATATAGATATATCATAAAAAGCGATTCTGGCTCGTTTATGACCAAAATATAAAGATGAAAAGAAAAGACCCTTTATCATATAAATAAAAGGTCTTAAAATTAATTAATTAGCTTCTTGCCAGCCTGTAGCAGTCTTAACATTTATTGACTGAGCCTGTTGCCAGCCGGTGGCTGTTTTTACATAAACAGTACCTTCCTGCCAACCAGTAGCCGTCTTAACATGAACAATACTGGAATTTTTAATTTGATATTCAGCAGAAGTAACCCAGCTACTACTAAGCTTCGTACCGGCTCCGTTTTCAGTATAAGCACTAACGGATAATTTTATCTTATCCCCATCTTTGACACCAAAATTTTCTAAAGTCGCGTCTGGGTTTAGTGTTAGTTTAGTGGAAGTACTTTCGCGAGTTACGCTATCATTTAGTCCGAGTAAACTTATATGCAAAGCAGTACCATTTAATAAGAAATATAGACCTTTTTTTGCGGTACCATTTACATAAAATTTAATGTGGTATCCCTTAATAGGCGAACTAGAATTGGCCGCCGTGCCTGCTGTCCAGTTAAAAGTCCACTCTTCTTGAGTGGTTAACTGACTCTTCGAATAGCTAATTACAGGTTTTCCCGGAGCACCAGGTGCTGCATAGTAAGCTATACTTTTAGAAGTTGTGGTTGAGTTTGCATTATTGTAAGTACCTGTTACTTTTGTATAAGCACTGACCGTACTAGCTGACGTAACAGATCCACTCGTTGAAAGGCCACTCGCAGTAGAATAAGAAGCACTACCTACTTTATAGTATAGAGTAGTAGACTTAACAGTA
>CALCHR010000118.1 GCA_937901185.1 uncultured Bacteroidales bacterium | reverse complement strand
TTCTTAGTAAACTCCGAGTTTTTCCTAGAAGTTTACTAAGAAACGGTCCAAAATGCCCATTGAAAATCGAGCGCTTACAAGGGCTGTTTTTTCGCCCTCCTTAGAAATCTCCGCACCCCGAAAAACATCTTCTGCAACGCCCCATGCTCCGAGAGAGAGGTTTTGACCATCCAAAATGGCGGCGGCAACGCATTTTCCAAAAGTTTTTTGTAAATTTGTCCGCAATATACAGACACAGAAAGCTACATGATTACCTCCGACCAACTGAAAGAGGCGCAAGACCGCGCCGACGCGCTCCATCGCTACCTCGACATTGACGCCAAGAAAATACAGCTCGAAGAAGAGCAACTGCGCACGCAGGCTCCCGGCTTTTGGGACGACGCCAAGCAGGCCGAAGAGCAAATGAAGAAGGTAAAGAGCCTGGAAAAATGGATTACAGGCTACAAGGAAGTGCGCACCTTCGTGGACGAACTCACCGTGGCCTTCGAATTCTACAAAGAGGAAATGGTCAGCGAAGAAGAAGTGGACGAGGCACACGCCAAAGCCATCGAAGCGCTGGAAATCCTCGAACTCAAAAACATGCTACGCCAGGAAGAAGACTCGATGGCCGCCGTGCTGAAAATCAACTCGGGCGCCGGCGGTACAGAAAGTCAGGACTGGGCTTCGATGCTGATGCGTATGTACATGCGCTATGCCGAAGCCGCCGGCTACAAAGTGAGCATATCCAATTTGCAGGACGGCGATGAGGCCGGCATCAAAACCGTGACCATGGAGATTGAAGGCGACTATGCCTACGGCTACCTCAAGAGCGAGAACGGCGTGCACCGCCTGGTGCGCGTATCGCCCTACAACGCCCAGGGCAAGCGCATGACCAGCTTCGCCTCCGTCTTCGTTACCCCCTTGGTGGATGACACCATCGAGGTGTACGTAGACCCCTCCCGAATCAGCTGGGACACCTTCCGCTCGGGCGGTGCCGGTGGTCAGAACGTAAACAAGGTGGAGACCGGTGTGCGCCTGCGCTATATGTATCAGGATCCCGATACGGGCGAGGAAGAAGAAATCCTCATCGAGAACACCGAGAGCCGCAAGCAGCTGGAGAACCGCGAGAACGCCATGCGACTCCTCCGCTCACAACTCTACGACCGCGCCTTGCAGAAGCGCAAAGCCGCACAGGCAAAGATAGAGGCCGGCAAGAAGAAAATAGAATGGGGCAGCCAGATACGCAGCTACGTCTTCGACGACCGCCGAGTGAAGGACCATCGCACCGGATTTCAGACCAGCGACGTGGGAGGCGTGATGGACGGAAAAATAGAGGGCTTCATCAAAGCCTATCTGATGGAATTTTCAGAACAGGAGCAAAACTCCTGAGCAACAAATATTCTATAAATACGAACTACCTAAAATTTTACAACCATGAGCCAGAAAAAGAAAAACAAAAACTCTGCACGCGACGCACGTCAAGAACGCCAAGCACGCCGTGTGGTAAACGGTATTTTTGCAGGCCTCATAGTAGCAGCGTTGCTGATGTGTGCGGGCTATTACGTTTGGGCCAACTAAATGGCACTTGAGATAGAGCGCAAGTTTTTGGTGGAGGGCGATTTCAAAAGTCAGTCGTCCTCACACAGCCGTATCATACAAGGCTACATCAGCAGTCAGCGCGGCCGCACCGTCAGAGTGCGCCTGCGCGACGATAAAGGCTACCTCACCATCAAAGGCCCGTCGGCCGCCGGTGGCCTCACACGCTACGAGTTTGAACAGGAAATCAGCCTGGACGACGCGCTCTCTCTGCTCCGCATCTGCGAGCCGGGCATCATAGACAAAGTGCGCTGGCTTGTGCCCATTGGGCAACACGTATTCGAGGTGGACGAGTTTTTCGGCGAGAACGAAGGGCTCGTCATAGCCGAGGTAGAACTCGCCGCCGAGGACGAAGCCTACGAAAAACCCGACTTCATCGCACAGGAAGTGACCGGCGACCGACGCTACTACAACTCCATGCTGCGACTGAACCCCTACAAAAACTGGGACAAAGAAGAAACCCAAACACCAGGCGCCAAAAGCATATAGCACCACTCTGATATGAAAATTACGGACCTCATCAAGCAAGCAGGAAGCACCGCCTTCAGTTTCGAAGTGTTGCCGCCTCTCAAAGGTACAGGCATCGACGGACTGAAACGCACCATCGACCGCTTGCGAGAATACGACCCGAAATATATCAACATCACCACCCACCGCTCCGAATATGTCTACAAAGACCTGGGCGACGGGTTAATGCAACGCTTGCGCCAGCGCCGCCGACCGGGTACCGTGGCCGTGGCAGCCACCATCCAGAATGAATACGGTATCCCCGTGGTGCCCCACATCCTTTGCTCCGGCTTCACCCGAGAGGAAACAGAATACGTGCTCCTCGACCTGCAATTCCTAGGCATTGAAAACCTCCTTGTGCTACGCGGCGACAAAGCCAAATGGGACTCGTCCTTCAAACCGGAAGCCGACGGCTATGCCCACACCACCGAACTGCAGGAGCAAATCAACCGCTTCAATGCCGGAGAGTTTATCGACGGAGCCCCTATCAAGGCCCCCGGAAAACCCTTTAGCTATGGCGTTGCCTGCTATCCTGAGAAGCACGAAGAAGCTTTGAACCTGGACACCGACTTCGGCTGGTTCAAAAAAAAGATAGAGCTCGGCGCCGAATATGGTGTGACGCAACTCTTCTACGACAACAAGGCCTACTTCCGCTTTGTGGAACGCACTCGAGCAGAAGGCATCCAGGTGCCCATCATCCCCGGTATCAAACCGCTCTCAAAGCTCTCGCAACTCTCCACAGTGCCCAAAACTTTCCACTGCGACCTGCCCGAAGAACTGGCCCACGAGGCCTTGAAATGCCGCACCGACGAAGAAGTAAAAGCCTTGGGCATAGAATGGGGAGTGGCCCAGTGCAAAGAACTTATCAAATACGGCGTGCCCAGCATCCACTTCTACACCGTATCAGCTGTGGAAAGCATCGCCGAGATAGCCAAACAAATCTACTAAACCGCTATGCAGTATAACGAAGTAATAGGCCAGGAAGAAATCAAAGCCCGCTTGCGCCAAGAACTAAAGGACGGCCGCGTGCCCCACGCCCGCCTTTTTCGCGGACCAGAGGGCTGCGGCAAACTGCCAATGGCCTTGGCCTACGCCACAGCGCTGCTCTGTCACAATCCTAAAGACGGAGAAGCCTGCGGAGAGTGTTCTTCGTGCCGAATGGCTGCTGCATGGGCCCATCCCGACTTGCACTTCGTCTTCCCCGTCTTCAAGCGGAAAGGACAAAGCGGCGACGCCGTGAGCGACCAGTTCTTGAAAGAATGGCGCGAGCAACTGAAAGACAGCCTCTACTTCGACCGCCTCTCTTGGTTGGCACGCATCGAGATAGAGAACCAGCAGGCGCAAATAGGTGTGGGCGAGAGCGAACAGATATTACACAAGCTCAGCATCGTAGCCAGCCAGGGAGGCCGCAAGGTGATGGTGATTTGGCTGCCGGAGTTGATGAACATCTCAGCCGCCAACAAGTTGCTCAAGATACTCGAAGAGCCTCCCACCGACACCGTCTTCCTGCTCGTAGCAGAGCATGCCGAAAAAATGCTGGCCACCATCTTGAGCCGTACACAGATTACAGACTTCCGCCAACTGACACAGACCGACCTGGAGCAAGTATTGCTCTCGCGCCACGGCTTGCAGCCGGAAGACGCAGCCGCCATCGCCCACATGAGCGAAGGCAGCTACATCAAAGCCCTGCGCCAGATTTATCTCAACGAGAACGAGGCCGTCTTCTTCGATATGTTCGTGCTGCTGATGCGCCTCAGCTACATGCGCAAGATTAAGGACATGCACCAATGGGCCGACCAAGTGGCCTCATGGGGCCGCGAGCGGCAAAAGAACTTTATGGAATACTGCCAGCGCCTTGTGCGCGAGAATTTCATCAGCAACTTCCACCGCAAGGAGCTTAACTATATGAGTCGCCGCGAGGCCGACTTCTCCGTCAAGTTTGGGCGCTTCATCAACGAGCGCAATGTGATAGGCATGATGGAGGAACTATCGCTCGCACAGCGCGACATCGAGCAGAATGTCAATGCCAAGATGGTCTTCTTCGACTTCGCCTTGAAAACGATCATGCTGCTCAAGCAATAACCAGTGACACATATATAATATATGAATACAGACTTCAAAATAGGCGGTACGCTGCGCGGCTTCTGCGCCAAGGGCTGTGGCCGCTCCGATAAGCAACTCAATACATACGACTACCTGGCAGGCATACCTATCAACGAGGAGGAATTTGACCTCGTCGAGGTACAGTTTAAGCACACAAGAAAAGGCTACTACCGCAACGACAACCACATCCCCCTTCAGAAAGGCGACATGGTGGCCGTCGAAGCCAGTCCGGGCCACGACATCGGCGTTGTCACCCTTACCGGACAGCTCGTGCCCCTGCAAATGAAGAAAGCCAACCTTAAGCCCGGCACAGAAATCAAGCGCATCTATCGCAAGGCACGTCCTGTGGACTTGGAAAAGTACGAGGAGGCAAAATCCCGCGAACAGGATACGATGATACGCTCGCGCCAGATAGCCAACGAGCTGGAACTGAAGATGAAGATAGGCGACGTGGAATACCAGGGCGACGGAAACAAAGCCATCTTCTACTACATTGCCGATGCCCGTGTGGACTTCCGCCAACTCATCAAGGTGCTGGCCGACGTGTTCCACGTGCGCATCGAGATGAAGCAAATCGGCGCGCGCCAAGAAGCCGGACGCATCGGCGGAATAGGTCCCTGCGGACGCGAACTCTGCTGCGCCACGTGGATGAAGAACTTCAACTCTGTCTCCACCAACGCCGCACGCTACCAAGACCTCTCGCCCAACCCGCAGAAGCTGGCCGGACAGTGCGCCAAACTGAAATGCTGCCTCAACTACGAAGTGGACACTTATCTGGAAGCCTACAAAAAACTGCCGAGCAGAGAAATACAGCTCGAGACAGCCGACAATACTTACTACCACTTTAAGACGGACATCCTCTCCGGCCTCATCACCTACAGCACCGATAAGCGCTTGGCCGCCAACCTCGTAACCATCAGCGCAGCAAGAGCCTTCGAGGTCATACAGCTCAACAAGCAGGGCGAGAAGCCCCTCAACCTCAACGAGAGCGAAAGCGCAGCGCCCAAACGTCCCGTCGATTTGGTGGAACAAGAAGACCTCACACGCTTCGACAAGGTCAAGAAGAAAAAGAACAAGAAGCGCCACACCCCCGAAGGCGAAGGCCGACAGGGCGGACAGCACCGCGAACGCAACAACCGCCCACACCGCGGACACGACCGCCGCAACCACGAAGACAAGGCTAAGGGAAACAACGCTACAGAATGACCCGCCGCCTCAACATATTAAAGACTATCATCCCGGCCATCCTTGCGATAGCCGGGATTTCCTCATGCCAGCAGCGCGATGCCGTCTATCGCTACTGCAGTCTGCCGGCCGAGGGGTGGGAAAGCAGTCAGACGCTCACCTACCCCATCGACTCGCTGCCCCAGAGCGGTTGTTTCCAGCTACACATCCACCTGCGCACCTCCACCGTTGAAGCCTACCCCTACCGCAAACTCTGGCTCGAAGTGCGCCAACATTGGCAGCAGCCGGCCATCATGCGCACCGACACCCTCGTTTGCCAGTTGGCCTCGGAAGAGGGACACCCCATCGGCCAAGGCGTCTCGCTCTATCAATACGCCTTCCCGCTCGACACCATCCGTCTGCCGCAAGGCGCCAAAGGCCACATCGCCATCCGCCACATCATGCAAAGCCCCCTGCTGCCCGGTGTGAGCGAAGTAGGGCTTCGCCTGGAAAACATCGCTCCGCTATAGTGGCATCTCCCCCTCTTCGGCGCCACTCAACCGCAGTTAGGCCCCCATCTTTTCCATCCCCATTTTCCTCCCTACATCTTGGTGTTTTTCTTAGTAGTTACTTTCGCGTTCTTAGTAGTTACCGAATTTTTCCTAGTAGTTACCGAAATTCACCTAGCTTTTACCTAAGAAACGCCCGAAAATAACCCTTGATTTTCAAGCGATTACAAAAACCATAAAAAAAGGCGGCGCCAACCTCCTCAGAAGCCAGCGCCGTAAACGAATAAAGGAGAATCCTCTGCTACGAGCATTCTCCTTTATTATATATACGTGCGCCTGATAGGACTCGAACCTACACGTCTCGCGACACCAGATCCTAAGTCTGGCGCGTCTACCAATTTCGCCACAGGCGCTTAAGCGCTGCGAAGTTAGCACTTTTTTCTGAAAACACGGAGTCCGAACCATGTTTTTTTGTAATTTTGCCCTAAGAAAAGGTGCGGAAGGCGCTTTAGCCGATATTTATACCGCAGAGCCGAAGGCCACCCGCAATTTTAGCATTCAAACCTATTTTCTGATGAGCGACGAAACGAAAGAACTCCAAGAGGCCCACTCTTCATACGTTCCCTCCGACTTGAAGGACGAAGGCGTGAAGCACCAACTGGCAGGTATGTACCAAAACTGGTTTTTGGACTACGCCTCGTATGTGATTCTCGAACGCGCCGTGCCCCACTTGGGCGACGGTCTGAAGCCCGTGCAGCGACGCATCCTGCACTCGATGAAGCGCCTGGACGACGGCCGCTACAACAAAGTGGCCAACATCGTGGGCCACACCATGCAGTTTCACCCCCACGGCGATGCCTCCATCGGCGATGCCCTTGTGCAGTTGGGACAGAAAGACTTGCTGGTGGACTGCCAGGGCAACTGGGGTAACATCCTGACGGGCGACTCGGCCGCAGCTCCGCGTTACATCGAAGCGCGCCTCTCCAAGTTTGCCCTCGACGTGCTCTTCAATCCCAAGACTACCGAGTGGAAACTCAGCTACGACGGCCGCAACAAAGAGCCTATTGCGCTGCCCGTCAAGTTTCCGCTGCTCCTGGCGCAAGGCGCCGAAGGCATTGCCGTAGGTCTCTCTGCCAAAATTCTACCCCACAATCCGGGCGAGCTTTGCGATGCCGCCATCAGCTACTTGCAGGGCGAGGAGTTTCACCTCTACCCCGACTTCCTGACAGGAGGCAGCATCGACGTGTCGCGCTACAATGACGGCATGCGAGGCGGCGCTGTGAAGGTGCGTGCCAAGATTGAGAAGATTGACAACAAGACCCTCGCCATCCGCGAAATCCCCTTCGGCAAAACAACCACTTCCCTCATCGACAGCATCCTCAAGGCCAACGAAAAGGGTAAGATTAAGATACGCAAGGTAGACGACAACACGGCTGCCAACGTAGAGATTCTCGTTCATCTCACACCGGGTGTGAGCTCGGACAAAGCCATCGATGCGCTCTACGCATTTACCGATTGCGAGATTTCCATCTCGCCCAACTGCTGCGTCATCGACGAGAAGCGCCCCAAGTTCCTCTCGGTGAGCGATGTGCTGCGCCGCTCTGTGGACAACACGCAGGAGCTGCTTCGCCGCGAATTGCTCATCCGCCGCGGCGAACTGATGGAGAGCCTGCACTTCGCCTCGCTCGAGCGCATCTTTATCGAGGAGCGCATCTACAAGGACCGCCAGTTTGAAAATGCCAAGACAATGGACGCCGCTTGCGAGCACATCGACGAGCGCCTCACGCCCTTCTACCCGCAGTTTATCCGCGAGGTTACGAAGGAGGACATCCTGCGCCTGATGGAAATCAAGATGGCCCGTATCCTTAAGTTCAACAAAGAGAAAGCCGAAGAGCTCATCGCCCGCATGAAGGAAGAAGTGGACCGCATTGACCGCGACCTGGCCAACATGGTGGAGGTGACCTGCAATTGGTTCCGCCTCATCCGCGAGAAGTATGCCGCCGACCATCCTCGCCGCACGGAGATACGCTCCTTCGACACCATCGAAGCCACCAAGGTAATCGAGGCCAACGAAAAGCTCTACATCAACCGCGCCGAGGGCTTCATTGGCACCAGCCTCAAGAAGGACGAGTTTGTAGAGAACTGCTCAGAGATAGACGATGTGATTATTTTCTACCGCGACGGTACGTACAAGGTGACCCGCGTGCAGGAAAAAGTGTTCATCGGCGAGACCGAGCGCTCCAAGAAAGAGAAACGCAAGGCCGAGGTGCTACACATTGCCGTATTTAAGAAAAACGATAAGCGCACCATCTACAACGTGGTGTACCGCGATGGCAAGGCCGGGGCGTTCTTCATCAAGCGCTTCAATGTGACGTCCGTGACCCACGACCGCGAATACGACGTGACCGGCGGCGAGCCCGGAAGCCGCATCTGCTACTTCACCGCCAACCCCAACGGCGAGGCCGAAACCATCAAGGTGACGCTCAAGCCCAACCCCAAATTGCGCCGCATCTTCTTTGACAAGGACTTCGGAGAAATCCTGGTGAAGGGCCGACAGAGCAAGGGCAACCTGCTCACCAAGCTCGAGGTGCACAAGATTACGCTCAAGGCGCATGGCGCCTCAACATTGGGCGGCCGCAAGGTGTGGTTTGACCACGACGTGCAGCGCCTCAACTACGACGAGCGCGGACAGTACCTCGGCGAGTTCCATAGCGACGACGCCGTGCTCGTGGTGCTGAAAAACGGAGACTTCTACACCTCCAGCTTCGACCTCAACAACCACTACGAGCCTAACATTCTGCTCATCGAGAAATTCGACGAGAGCAAAGTGTGGAGCGCCGTGCTCTACGATGCCGACCAGCAGGGCTTTGCCTATGTGAAGCGCTTCACGTTTGAGCGCACCAGCGGCTCGCGCCGCCTCAACTTCCTCGGCGAGAATCCCAACTCGCGCTTCGTGCTGCTCACCTCGCAAGTATATCCTCGCCTGCTCGTCACCTACGGCGGCGCCGACAGTTTCCGCGAGCCGCTCGAGCTGGACGTAGAGCAATTCATCGGCGTGAAGAGCTTCAAGGCAAAAGGCAAGCGCATCACCACCTGCGCCATTGAGCGCATTGAGGAACTGGAGCCTACCCGCTTTCCCGAACCCGAAGAACTGCCCGAACAGACAGAGGCTGAAGAGGCCGACGATGAAGACGGACAACTGAAACTCTTCTAACCAAAAGAAACTTACGCCATCAAGAAAAGCGCCCTCATGCGGGGCGCTTTCTTTTTGAAGGGGGAAACACCCTGCCATATCACCCCCGTTTTCTTAGTAGTTACTTTCGCGTTCCTAGTAGTTACCAAAATTTTCTTAGTAGTTACCGAAATTCACCTAGCTTTTACCTAAGAAACGCCCCAAAATGACCCTTGATTTCCAGGCGATTACAAAGGGGAATTTTTAGCTTCCGGAGCGGAGGGCAGGAGGTGCAGAAGATTGGCAGGAAAGGAATAGAAAAAAGAAGAGGGGCTGCACCGACTGGCGCAGCCCCTACTATATTTATTATTGAGTGGGTCATTTCACCTCACTACCCGGCGCTACCTTCTTATCGACTGTGAGCACGCTGAGCGAGCCGTCAAAGTTTTCGGCAGAGAGAATCATACCCTCGCTGACAAGGCCGTTCTTAAACTCGCGCGGCGGGAGGTTGGCGATGAAGCATACTTGCTTGCCTACCAACTGCTCGGGCTCGTAGTGCTGAGCGATGCCGCTCACGATGGTACGGTTCTCCAGTCCGTCGGCAATCTCAAACTTCAAGAGCTTCTTCATCTTAGGCACACGCTCGCAGCTGAGCACGGTGCCCACACGGATGTCGAGTTTCTCAAAATCTTCGAAGGCAATGTTGCTACGGATGGGGTTGGCCTTGTGAGCTTCGGCAGCATTGGCTTTCTTGATATCTTCCAAGCGCTGAATCTGTGCTTCCACCACGTTGTCTTCTATCTTTTCGAAGAGCAAAGCGGGCTCTGCCAGGCGATGGCCGGCAGGAATCAGGGTGGTGCTGCCAAGGTCGTCCCAAGCCAAGCTCTCCACATTGAGCATACCGCGCAGGCGCTCAGAAGAGAAGGGAAGGAACGGCTCGAAGGCAATAGCCAGGTTGGCAACGAGCTGGAGCGAGAGATGGATAACGGTCTTCACGCGCTCAGGGTCTGTCTTGATCACCTTCCAAGGTTCGCTATCGGCGAGATACTTGTTGCCGATGCGTGCAAGGGCCATAGCCTCTTTCTGAGCATCGCGGAAGCGGAACTGCTCGAGTAGGCGCTCTACCTCGCCCTTGACATTCTTGAATTCCTCGATGGTGGCGCGGTCGAAGTCGGTGAGCTCGCCGAGCGCAGGCACTTCGCCGTCGTAGTATTTCTTGGTGAGCTGCAAAGCGCGGTTTACGAAGTTGCCATAAACGGCCACGAGCTCGTTGTTGTTGCGGGCCTGGAAGTCCTTCCAAGTAAAGTTATTGTCCTTAGTTTCCGGTGCGTTGGCGGTGAGCACGTAGCGCAACACGTCTTGCTTTCCGGGGAAGTCCACAAGGTATTCGTGGAGCCAAACAGCCCAGTTGCGTGAGGTGGAAATCTTGTCGTCCTCGAGGTTGAGGAACTCGTTGGACGGAACGTTGTCGGGGAGGATGTAGTTGCCTTCGGCCTTGAGCATGGCGGGGAATACGATGCAGTGGAACACGATGTTGTCCTTGCCGATAAAGTGAACAAGGCGCGTGTCATCCTGCTTCCACCACTTCTCCCAAGTGTCGGGCAGGAGTTCCTTGGTGTTGGAAATATAGCCGATGGGAGCGTCGAACCAAACGTAGAGCACTTTCCCCTCTGCGCCTTCCACGGGCACGGGAATACCCCAGTTGAGGTCGCGCGTAACGGCACGGGGGCGCAAACCCAGCTCGAGCCAGCTCTTGCATTGGCCATAGACATTGGAGCGCCACTCTTTGTGGTCTTCCAAAATCCATTTCTCGAGCCACTCCTGATGGTCGTTCAGCGGCAAGTACCAGTGAGAGGTCTTACGCTTGACGAGCGGATTGCCGGTGGCTGCGTTGTAAGGGTTGATAAGTTCCTCGGGCGAGAGCGTAGAGCCGCATTTCTCGCACTGGTCGCCATAAGCATCGGCGGCATGACAGCGCGGACACTCGCCCTTGATGTTGCGGTCGGTCAAGAACTCGCCGGCCTGCTCGTCGTAGTACTGCTCCGACTCCATCTCCACAAATTTTCCCTCCTCATAGAGCTTGCGGAAAAAGTCGGAGGCCTGCTGACGATGCGTGGCCGATGTGGTGCGCGAATAAATGTCGAAGGAGATACCAAATTTCTCAAAGGAGTCCTTAATCAAAGAGTGGTAGCGATCCACCACCTCCTGCGTAGTAATACCCTCCTTCTTGGCGCGGATAGTAACCGGAACGCCGTGCTCGTCAGAGCCGCAAACGAAAAGAGTTTCGCGGCCCTTCAGACGAAGATAGCGCGCGTAAATATCAGCCGGCACATAAACTCCCGCCAAATGGCCGATATGAACACCGCCATTGGCATAAGGAAGCGCCGCCGTAATCAAAGTACGATTAAAATTCTTCTGCATATTATAAGATGTGTAATATTTTTCTGTAAGTAAAGCCTCCTTACCACTCAGAAGGCCGCACAAAGTTACATTTTTTTGTCTTGTAAAGCACAAAGGCACCCGGTTTTCTGTCCCTAACTATTCAATTTAATCCCCTGAGGCCTTGATTTTTGGAAAAAAGCAGTATATTTGCACGTTCAAATAGCAAGAATACATTATCAAATAAATACTAAATTATCTATTCAACAATGCAAAACAAAGGATTTATTAAAGTCATTGCAGTCCTGCTGACCCTGATTTGCTTGTTCTACTTGTCTTTCTCCGTGGTGACCAACCACTATGAGAAGAAGACTGTGGGCATGAGCGAAGAAGCGGCTCAGACTTACCTCGATTCTATGCGCAACGAAGAAGTGTGGTTAGGCTACACATTGAAGCACTGCGAGGAACTGCAAATCGGACTCGGCCTCGACCTGAAGGGTGGTATGAACGTCATCCTTGAAGTGTCTGTGCCCGATGTTGTGAAAAACTTGGCCGGCAGCAACGCTGACGATCCCAAAGTGAAAGAAGCCATTGCCGAAGCCCGCCTCGAAGCAAAGAAAGAGGGCAAGGAATTCGTAGATGTCTTCGTAGCCAAGTATCAAGAGAAGAACGGCAAGGACCTCTTAGGCGGCATCTTCGCCATCAAGTTGCAAGGTCAGAACATCACTCCCAATTCTACAGACGAAGAGGTTGCCAAAGTTCTTAAAGAAGAAATCAACGCCGCCGTGGCCAACTCACGCGAGATTGTACAGTCACGTATCGACCGCTTCGGTGTGGCGCAGCCCAATATCCAAATGCTCCAGGGCCGCGGCCAAATGGGCCAAATCATGGTTGAGATGCCCGGTATCAAGCAACCTGAGCGCGTTCGCAAACTGCTTCAGGGAAGTGCCAACCTTGAGTTTTGGGAAACTTACCAGGTTAAGGATGTGCAAAACGCTTTGCTCGCACTGAACACCCGCTTTGCCCAAATCAACAAAGTAAATACCCCCGACTCTGCCGCTGTTACTACCGACACCGTAGCTACTGAAAAGGCTACCGGCTTGGCTGCCTTTGAAAACAAGGGCGAGACTAAGGTTGCTGCAGAAGTGGATGCCAACAACCCCTTGTTTAGCATCTTGCAGCAAGGCAATTTTGTAAATCCCAATGGTTGCGTAGTAGGTATCGCACAAGCTGCCGACACCGCTGCTGTAAACGCCATCATCTACTCTGAAGAGGCTCAGAAGATTCTTCCCGCCGACCTCCGTTTGGCTTGGGGCGTGAAGGCTGCCGACTTTGTGAAGGGCAACTTCTTTGAGCTCTACGCTTTGAAGGCCAACAACGGCGAAGCTGCTATGGCCGGCGACGTGATTGCCGATGCTAAGGACGACTTCGACCAATACAGCCACGCCATCGTTTCTATGACTATGACCTCTGACGGAGCACGCGACTGGGCACAGCTCACTCGCAAGAACGTGCAACGCTGCGTGGCCATCGTGCTCGACGGCTTTGTGTACAGCGCACCCGTAGTTCAGAACGAAATCCCCAACGGTATCTCTCAGATTTCCGGTAGCTTCTCTGCAGAAGACACCAAGGACTTGGCCAACGTATTGAAGAGCGGTAAGATGCCGGCTCCCACTACGATTGTACAGGAAGAGACCGTAGGTCCCTCACTCGGTGCTGCCTCTATCCAAGCTGGTTTCACCGCATGCTTGATTGCTTTCATCGCGCTGATGATCTTTATGTGCTGCTGGTATGGCCTTATCCCCGGTATGGTAGCCAACGTAGCCCTCTTGCTCAACTTCTTCTTCACCTTCGGAGTGCTCACATCATTCCAGGCAGCCTTGACCATGAGCGGTATCGCCGGTTTGGTGCTCTCGCTCGGTATGGCAGTGGACGCTAACGTACTTATCTACGAGCGTACGAAGGAAGAGCTCCGCGCCGGAAAGAATATCAAGATGGCCTTGGCCGATGGTTACGGCAACGCCTTCTCTGCTATCTTCGACTCTAACGTTACTTCTATCATCACCGCTATCATCCTCTACAACTTCGGTACCGGTCCGATTCGCGGCTTCGCCATGACGCTGGGTATCGGTATCTGTGCTTCGTTCTTCACCGCCGTATGGCTCACTCGTATGGCTTACGAGAACCGCATGAAGAAAGACAAGTGGTTGGGTCTGAACTTCACCACCAAACTTTCTCGCGGTGTCTTGGAAAACAAGAACTTCGCATTTGTAGAGAAGGCCAAGAAGTCGTTCATCATATTCGCAGTGTTGGTTCTCGCATGCTGTGGCTCGCTCGCAGTGCGCGGTCTCTCTAAGGGTATCGACTTCACCGGTGGACGCAACTACGTTATCGAGTTTGAACAGAAGGATGTAACTCCCGAGGAAGTGAAAGCCGCAGTAGCCGCTAAGGTGAACGAGAAAGATCCCGACGCTATGGTAAGCGCCATCAGCATCGTGACCACCGACAACACCGCTGTGCGTTTGACTACCAACTACCGCATCAACGAGGATAGCGAAGACATCGACCAGGAAGTAGAGCGTTTCATCTACGACGCCCTCAAGGAGAAGAACCTTATCGCTGCCGACTATGCTACCTTTATTGACCGCGACAACCGCGCCGGAGGTTCTATCATCTCTGCTCAGAAGGTAGGTCCCTCTGTGGCTGCCGACATGGTGCGTGGTGCTATCGTGAGCGTGCTCTTTGCGCTGGTAGCCATCTTCATCTACATCTTGGTGCGCTTCCGCAACGTAGCCTTCTCTATCGGTAGTATCGTAGCTTTGGCCATCGACACCTTGCTCATCATCGGTATGTACTCTATCTGCTGGGGTTGGGTGCCCTTCTCTCTCGAGGTAGACCAAACATTTATCGGTGCTATCTTGACCGCCATCGGTTACTCTATCAACGACAAGGTGGTTGTGTTCGACCGTATCCGCGAGAACATCGGTCTCTACCCCACTCGCGAGCGCGGCGGTCTCTTCAACCTCTCTGTAAACCAGACCTTGGCTCGTACGCTTGTGACTTCAGGCACTACGTTGCTTGTGTTGCTCTGTATCTTCATCTGGGGAGGCGACAGCATCCGCTCGTTCTCCTTCGCCATGATTCTGGGTGTCATCTTCGGTACACTCAGCTCTATCTTCCTCGCTGCGCCCGTAGCTTTGAGCGTGATGCGCAAGCAGGTGAAGAAGCAATAAGCAGACTGACACATTATATATATTATAATAGAGCGGCCTCTCCATCGCGGAGGGGCCGCTCTTTTTTTGCCCGGGCTCTACGAAGATGATGCAGAAGAAACAGAGGAGGGCTCAGAAGGGCTAAAAACAGGTTTTGTAAGCGCTTGAAAATCAGAGTCCATTTTCGAGCGTTTCTTAGGTAAAAGCTAGGTGAATTTCGGTAACTACTAGGAAAATTTTGGTAACTACTAAGAACGCGAAAGTAAC
Organism: uncultured Bacteroidales bacterium; assembly: GCA_937901185.1. Taxonomy (GTDB): domain Bacteria; phylum Bacteroidota; class Bacteroidia; order Bacteroidales; family Bacteroidaceae; genus Alloprevotella. The sequence goes on along the minus strand of CALCHR010000118.1, from coordinate 3,842 downwards.
TACTAAGAAAACGGGGGTGATATAGGGGTGAAAAAGATGCAGCCCCAAGCCCCCGTTTTCATCCCTTCGGAGCACCCCGAAACAGGCGCTCGGCAGAAGATAGAGCACGCAGCGCTCGGGGCTTCGCCATATTTTTGTATATTTGCAGCCATGAATCTCCTGCTACGCTCGCTCATTTGGGTCCGACGCTTCCGCCATCGCTGCGGCTACGGCGTCCACTCTCCCTTTGCTTTCAACCTGCTGACCGGAGTGGTCTACGAGAAAGGAGAGTTTTATGCCTATGCTCCCCTGCAAGCGTTGCGCAGCGAGAGTAAGGGGCGCGAGAAAGACGACCGCCTCATGCTGCGCCTGGCCAACGACCACCGCCCCAAGAGCTGCCTGGCCATCCTGCCCGAAACGGAAGTGACACACCGCTATCTCAAAGCCGGCTGCCGCAGTGCTCAGACCAAGCACGCAGCACAATGGGATGCCAACGTAGAAGCCACATTGCAGGCGTGGGGCAAGGTAGGCATGCTCTATCTGGACCATCCGCAGTGGGCCTCACTGCTGGAAAAGGCCCTGCCCTACACCGACGAGCACACGCTCATCGTCGTCAAGGGCATTTGCCGCAACAGCCGCTCGCGCCAAGCCTGGCAGCAGGTGCAAGAAAAGGAGCAGGTGCGCGTCACGTTTGACCTCTACCACTTCGGACTGGCCTATTGCCGGCAGCGACTCAACAAGCAGCACTACGTGGTCAATTATTTTTAACTCACCCCTCATCTCCACCCCATGAAACACTACAGCGGCTGCGGCGACAAAGGCAGCACCGACCTGGCCAACGGCTTGCGCACCGAGAAAGACGACCTCAGGATGGAGGTCGGGGGCACGCTCGACGAACTGAACAGCCACATCGGCTGGCTCGCCTCAAAAGCCCCTGCCCGGTTCACCACCCATCTCACAGACATACAGCGCAGCCTCTTCAGCATCGGCGCCCACGCCGTCGGAGTGGGCGAACCCAAAGGAATGCCCCAAGAAGAAACCCTCCGCGCCCTCGAAGCCGAAATAGCCCGGCTCGGCTGCGACGCCGACATGGCCTTCCGCGGCTTCATCCTGCCCGGCGGCGAAGAGAGCGCCGCCCTGGCCCACGTATGCCGCACCATCTGCCGCCGCGCAGAGCGCCGCTACGTCAGTATGCTCAAGAGCCTGCCCGAGACAGCCACTCCAAAACAAGCCTGCGCCCTGGCATATCTCAACAGGCTGTCCTCCTATTTCTATCTGCTGGCAAAAAAAATCAATAACTTTTACCAGAAACCTGAAATAATTCTCTGAGCAACAGCCTTGTTTAGAGAAATAATATTATTTTTGCGGGCGAGAATAAGAAACCTACTATAAACCTATTTCAAAACCAAAGAAATTATGTACTGGACGCTGGAACTTGCCTCAAGACTGGAAGACGCCCCCTGGCCTGCTACCAAAGAAGAGCTGATAGACTACGCCATGCGCTCGGGAGCCCCGATGGAGGTCGTAGAAAACCTCCAGGAGCTGGAAGATGAGGGCGAAATCTACGACACAATAGAAGATGTGTGGCCGGATTATCCTACAAAAGAAGACTTCCTCTTCAACGAAGACGAATACTAAAACACTGCTCCTCTAACAGATAGAGGAGCAGTCTTAGCAAAAAGAAGAAGGCCCCGCCAACCCCCCCTTACCCCCACAAAGAAACCCGCCGATGAGCACAAGCAAACCACACACCCAAGCCCGCAAGCCGCAATACATTCTGTGGCTGCTCTTGGCGCTATGCTGTTGGTGCCCCTCGCTCCAGGCACAGCAAGACCCCGCCTTTGCCCACTACTGGGACCTTGAGCCCCAGTTCAACCCCGCCGCCGCCGGCCGCTCGCCGCAGTTGAGCATCAACGCCGCCTACCAGTCGCACGCCACGGGGTTTGAAGACGCCGGCAGCACCATCTACGCCGGCGCCGACATCGCCTTTGCCATCGGCAAAACGCGCCACGGCGTGGGAGCCATTTTCCAGAACGACGTGATAGGCCTCTTCTCCCACAAGCGCTTCGCCCTGCAATACGCCTACCATCAAAAGCTATTCGGCGGCACGCTCAGCATCGGCGCCGAAGTAGACATGCTCAACGAATCGATAGACGGAGCAAAGGCCGACCTGGGCGACGCCAACGACCCGGCATTCCCCACAAGCGAACTGAGCGGCTCAAAGTTTGACGCCTCCGTCGGACTCTACTACAGCCACAAAAACTGGCACGCCGGCATCTCCATGCTCCACCTCACCGCCCCCACCATCCTCATGGGCGAAACAAACGAGTATAAGGTAAAATCTTTATATAATTTTACCGCCGCATACAATATTAAGACCCGCAATCCGTTATTTACTATAGTCCCCTCAGTAATGATGCGCTACGACCTGACCGACTTCCGCGCCGACCTGACCGCCCGCCTCATCTACGCCCGCGAGAAGAAACGCATCTACGGAGGTCTGGGCTACAGTCCGCAACACTCCGTAATGATGTTCGTCGGCGGCATGTTCCACGGCATCGACATCAGTTACTCCTACGAAGCCAACACCTCGGGCATGGGCATCGAAAGCGGACACCACGAAGTGACCATCGGTTACCGAATGGACTTGAACCTCGGAAAGAAAGGAAAGAATAAACATAAGAGTGTGAGGTACTTATAAGCAAACCTACCCCGCTCAAAAAAACACATAGTACAAAACTCATAACCCATTATGAATAAGATACTGACAATGTTCGCAGCCCTCATGAGCTGCTTGATGCTGGCCGCCTGCTTTGGCGGCAGTCGCGCCATGATGAACGGAGGCGAAGTGACCGGCCAACGCGGCACAGCATTCAACGAACCTGTACCCTTCGGCATGGTAGAAGTGAAACGCGGCTATCTGAAAGTAGGCCTCGAAGCGAACGACACGCTCTGGGGAAAAGTGGTGCCCGAGAAAGAAATCTCCGTCGACGGATTCTGGATGGACCAAACAGAAGTGACCAACTCCATGTATCGACAATTTGTGGAGTGGGTGCGCGACTCCATCATCCGCGAACGCCTCGCAGATCCCTCCTACGGCGGCGATGAGACCTTCAAGATAGAAGTAGACCGCAACGGCGACCCTATCACTCCACGCCTCAACTGGGCAAAGCCCATCCCCTGGCGCAAGCCCAACGAAGACCAGTTGCGAGCCATCCAAAGCGTCTACGTCACCCACCCCATTGACGGAACCGTGATGCTCGACACCAAGCAACTCATCTACCGCTACGAAATCTACGACTACGAGAAAGCAGCCCTTAGAAAATATCGACTCAACCCCGAAGAGCGCAATCTCAATACAGACAAAACTGTAGACCCCGACGAAGTGGTGATGATCTCTAAAGACACCGCCTACGTAGACGACAACGGAAAAATTGTCAGAGAGACCATAGAGCGCCCTCTCTCCAGTCCCTACGACTTCCTCAACACCTACATCGTACACGTATATCCCGACACCACCGTCTGGGTGAACGACTTTACCAACGCCAACAACGAGACCTACATGAAGCTCTACTTCTCCTCAGCCAACTACAACGACTATCCCGTGGTGGGCGTGAGCTGGGAGCAGGCCAACGCCTTCTGTGCATGGCGCACCGAGTTCCTCCTCCGCGGTCTGGGTCCTCAAGCCAAGTACGTGCAGCGCTACCGCCTCCCGACAGAGGCCGAGTGGGAGTATGCGGCACGCGGCAAGGAGGGTACCCTCTTCCCCTGGATGCAGGACGGCACCAAGAGCGATGAGGGTTGCTTCTATGCCAACTTCAAGCCCGAGCGTGGCAACTATACCAAGGATGGTAGCCTCATCA
>CALCHR010000117.1 GCA_937901185.1 uncultured Bacteroidales bacterium | reverse complement strand
TTCTTAGTAGCTTTCTAGGAAAACTTAGTAAACTTCTAGGAAAAACTAGTAAACTTCTAGTTTTCCTTAGTAAACTCCGAAGAAACGTCCGAAAATGCCTATTGAAAATCAGGATGTTACAAAGACGGTTTTTGGCAATTGGATTGCCGCCAGGTAGAGCGTGACGGAATACTTGTTCTGGCTTTCCGTAAAACAAAATAGGCCGGTATTTTTTTACCGGCCGAGGAATATGCAGTTTCTAAATGGGCATAAAAAAAAGACTGTACCGTTGATGTGATAGAACTCCGAAAAAGAAAAGGTTTGAGTGCTAATTCCACCTCCGTAATCCGACCCCGTAGACGTAAATCTTACGTATCGGCCCGCCGTCAGCGAAACAGCTTTCTCGGTGTTGAGATTTTATTGATGAGATCCCCGATCAGTCCGGTACAGCCATTTTCTATGGGCAAATATACGGACTTCCCAAATCTCTTCCAAATAATCAGAAAGTTTTTTTCGGGGATGAAGTCTTAAAAAATATTAGCTATGCTTTTTGGGATAGGAATGGTGCGGAGCTGAAAATTTTCTGTATATTTGTACGTTTGTATAAGCAAAGTGGCAAGAGATTCTCCCGGATTCTACTTGGTCTTTGCTTTCAGAGGAACCTTATATTTTTTATAGTATGGCTTTATTACGGTTTCATATACTTTATCGTACAGAGTGGGGCGAGCGTTTGTGTGTAGACTATGCTGCAGACAGCAACGCAGAAGAACGCTTGCTGATGGATACGGCAGACGGCTATTTGTGGACAGCTCGGTTGGAGGTGCCCAATGGAACGGAGTCCTTATATTATAATTATTGTGTGGTGCGCGATAGCGACGTGCTCTTCCGCAAGGAACGCTGTTGCCGTCATCTGCAAATAGCTAAACGCACCAGCCTTTTGCTGGACGACTGTTGGGAGGACGACAGTGTGCATCCGGCCCTGCGCCGCAAGGCTTTTGAGGATTGCATCTTCCGTCCGAGCCGTTTGGAAGAACTGACCAGTCCGTATCGGCTCACTTTGAAAGCTCCGCCGGCGCCCGATGGTTGGCATTGGGCCATTGTGGGAGAAACTGCAAAGCTCGGAGCATGGAAACCGGAGAAGAATAAGCGCCTCTTGCGCACCGGAGTATATGAATGGAGCATCGCTCTCAGTTTTTCGGATTTTCAAGAAGGCCTGGAGTATAAATATCTGCTTGTGAACGATGCAGAACCCACCTTCGTGGAGTGGGAAGAAGGCGGTAACCGCATCCTGCATCCCACAGAATTGTTACCCAACGAGGCTGCGGTGCATACAGATGCCTTGCCGCGTGTGTATATCGCTCCTTGGCGAGGTGCCGGAGTGGTGGTGCCTGTATTCTCTTTGCGTAGCGAGGAGAGTTTTGGTGTAGGCGATTTTGGAGATTTGGAGTATTTTATCCGCTGGGCTTCGTCGGCCGGTCTGAGAGCTGTGCAGCTGTTGCCCATCAACGACACGACCACCACAGGAACTTGGCACGACTCGTATCCTTATAGCGGTATCTCTGTCTTTGCGCTCCATCCCCTCTATCTAAATATGCGCGAGTGGAAAGACCTTGATATCTATACCCGCAGAAAGGATAGGGGACAGCAGCTGAACTCCCTGCCGGAACTCGACTACGAATCGGTCTACCGGGAAAAGATGCAGTTTCTCCGAGAACTCTTTGCCGAAATAGGAAAGAAGACCTTGCGGAGCACAGCTTATAAAAAATTCTGCAAGGATAACAACCGCTGGCTCTCAGCCTATGTGCGCTTCTGCCGACTGCGCGATGAGTATCGCACAGCCAACTTCCGCGACTGGAAAGAAAAGGCTGAGGATATGCTCTGCCTCACTCCGCAGCAACAAGAGAACGAGTTGTTCTACTCCTTTGTACAGTATCTTTTGCACAGACAAATGGCAGCAGCCCACAAGCGAGCCCAAGAATGCAGGGTGATACTTAAAGGAGATATTCCCATAGGTATCTGTCGCGACAGTGTGCCAGCTTGGGCCGACACTCGCTTGTTTCATTTTAATGGACAAGCCGGTGCTCCCCCCGATGCCTTTGCCAAGCACGGACAGAACTGGGGCTTCCCCACTTACAACTGGGACGAGATGCGCAAGGACGGCTACGCGTGGTGGAAAGAACGCTTCCGCCACATGGGAGAATACTTTGACGCTTACCGCATAGACCATGTGTTGGGTTTCTTCCGCATCTGGGAAATTCCCTACGAACATGTCTATGGGCTCTTAGGCTTCTTCCGTCCGGCGCTTCCTCTGACAGAAACCGAAATGCAGACCTTTGGATTCTATGGAAATCCGGAAGAGCTTTCTCGCCCTATCTTGACAGAAACACGTCTGGCAGAATTGCAACACTCTTTGGGAGGGGTTTCTCTGCAAACTTACTTTGATGTCTATACTAAGGCAAGCGGAGAAGTGGGCTACGTGCTGAAGGAAGAACTCAATACGCAGCGGAAGATTCTTGCTGCCGTGCCCGAAGGACATTTGCGTCAGGTGCTTCTGGATGTGGTGGCCGAGGTACTTTTTATTGAAGACCCTCAACAGCCGGCTCATTACCATCCTCGCATCGCTGCCCAAGAGACATGGCGTTTTACCCAGCTCTCTTTTGAAGAACAGCAGGCCTTCAATCGCCTTTACGACGACTTTTTCTATGTGCGCCACAATGAATTCTGGGCCAATGAGGCTTTGAAAAAACTATCAGAAATTCTTGGTGGAAACGATTATCGTACAGCCGCAGTTGGTCAGTCGTCGCTTCTTCCTTGTGCAGAAGATTTAGGCATGGTGCCCTCAAGCGTGAAAGGCGTCTTGGAGCAACTGAATGTACTCTCTCTTGAAATTCAGAGAATGCCGAAACGCTATGGGGTACGCTTTGATGACCTTAATCTCAATCCGTGGCTGAGCGTTTCCACTATTGCCACCCACGACATGCCTCCTTTCCGTCTCTGGTGGAACGAGCAGCGAGAACAGACACAGGCCTACTGGCACGAAGTGTTGGGTGGACGCGGCGAAGCACCCACTGAGGCCACGCCCGAGATTTGTGAAAAAGTAGTATCTCAGCACTTGGAGAGTCCCTCAATGCTTTGTCTGCTGGCTTTGCAGGATTTCCTTGCCATAGATGCAGACTTGCGTCATCCTGACCCTGTGGTTGAGCAAATCAACAAGCCTTCTGTTCCCGACCACTATTGGCGCTATCGAATGCACCTCAGCATTGAGGCGCTGATGGCAGCTACAAATTTCAATGAGAAACTGCGTGCCTTGATACAGCGAAGTGGTCGTAGCTTGTAGGCTTTACATAAGCGCCCGGAAAGTACGGCTCGTTGTGAAAAAATAAGTATCTTTGCACAGAGAATTAGTAGACTAAATATTGATATATTATATATGAAAGAATTGGCTTTGAAGTATGGTTGTAATCCCAACCAAAAACCCTCTCGCATCTATATGGAGGAGGGAGAGTTGCCCATTGAAGTATTAGGCGGCCGTCCCGGCTACATCAATTTCCTGGATGCGCTCAACGGCTGGCAACTTGTGAAGGAACTGAAAGCTGCCACGGGCCTTCCCGCAGCTACTTCCTTCAAGCACGTATCGCCTGCCGGTGCAGCAGTAGGCGCTCCGATGAGCGACACACTGAAGAAAATTTACTTCGTAGATGACATCGAAGAGCCGCTTACTCCTATCGCAACTGCCTACGCTCGCGCTCGCGGAGCAGACCGTATGTCCAGCTACGGAGATTTTATTGCACTCTCTGATACTTGCGACAAGGCGACTGCCCTCCTTATCAAGCGCGAAGTGAGCGACGGCGTAATCGCCCCCGACTATACTCCCGAGGCTTTGGAGATTTTGCTGGAGAAGCGTAAGGGTACCTATAATATATTAAAGGTAGATCCCAATTATCGTCCCGCTCTCTTAGAGCGCAAGCAGGTTTACGGCGTTACCTTCGAGCAAGGCCGCAACGAGATAGACCTTACCGGCGATAACCTCTTTGAGAATATCCCCACCGTGAATAAGAACTTCCCCGCTGAGGCTAAGCGCGACTTGATGATTGCCCTCATCACATTGAAGTATACACAGAGCAACTCCGTTTGCTACGTGAAAGACGGACAGGCCATCGGTATCGGTGCCGGCCAGCAAAGCCGTATCCACTGCACCCGCCTTGCCGGCAACAAAGCAGACATCTGGTGGCTGCGCCAGCATCCTAAAGTGATGAATCTTCCTTGGGTGGAGAAAATCCGCCGCGCCGACCGCGACAATACCATCGACATTTACATCTCCGACGACTACGAAGACGTATTGGCCGAAGGCGTTTGGCAGCAGTTCTTCACTGAGCGTCCGGAAGTGTTGACCCGCGAGGAGAAAAAAGAATGGATAGCACAGAACACAGGCGTGAGCCTCGGTTCGGATGCCTTCTTCCCCTTCGGCGACAACATTGAGCGCGCCCACAAGAGCGGTGTGGAATATGTGGCACAAGCAGGCGGCAGCGTGCGCGACGACCATGTTATTGCCACCTGCGATAAGTACGGCATCGCCATGGCCTTCACCGGAATCCGTTTGTTCCACCACTAATCTCGGACTATGAGAAAGGCAGGCGACGAAGAGGTTACCCAAGCCATCATGGGCGGCATTGTTTTCAAAGGAGCCAAGTTGAAAGCAGCACCCCAAACCGAGAAGGTAAAAACAAAGGCCAAGAAAAAAGCCTACATCACTGGTGCGCATGGCTCGGCTTCGGCCAAGAAAAAGGCGGATATCCGCACGCGCCGCGCCAATAGGCATAAGAATAAATAAATTTAGTAACTTCAAGCAACGGGCATGTCGAGAAAGGCATGCCCGTTGTTGTTTTTCTGAAACTTTGCAATGCTGAGGCTTAGGAGCTGGAAAACAGACTTTGTAACTATTTGAAAATCAGTAGTCATTTTTGGACGTTTCTTAGGTAAAAGCTAGGTGAATTTCGGTAACTACTAGGAAAATTTTGGTAACTACTAAGAACGCGAAAGTAACTACTAAGAAAACGGGGGTGATTTATGTAAGATTCTTCAGGCTGAAGAAAACAATTTTGACGCACTCCTTATTATATTGTGAAGCGTAGGTAGATAGAGAGGTCGTTGGTGGAGGGCGCCTCTATCTTTTGCAGTCCGCTGCCAATAGAGGACTGATTGAAGTAGTAGAGCCATCCATAGCGCAGGGCTGCTTCTATATATTTGTTTCCTCGCCATCCCACTTGTGCCACAAGGCGGCAGCCATGGTGGTAGAAGCGGGGGAAGGAAAACGAGTGGCGCAACTGCGGTTCGTAGGCATAGATGGCCGAGGCATAGTCGTCTGTGAAGAAAAGGCCGCCGAAGCCACTTACTTGCCACTGCTTGGGCAATTTAACACTGCCTCTTCCGGAAACCATCCAGCCCAAGGATGGGGCTTTGGTTTGGCTGCAAGCCGCTGTGAAGTCTGTAGAGAGGTTGAGGCTATAGGTTGCTTTGCTCCACCTGGCTTGCAGGCCCAGGCGGTGGGTCTGCCGTGTTTCCAGAAGACCGCTGATGCCACTGACGTTATACTGTCGGGCCTTCAACTTATAGCGAGCGAGGAAGGAGAGATGGCGCGAACGGGTGTACTCGCCTTGCAGGTGATACTCCAATCCGTTGGAGGATTGAGAGGCTGTATAGGTAGCATCGGGAAAGCGGAACAGGTCGATGTAGCTGAGTATTCTAACTTGTTGCCAAGCTTCTATTTGTCCGCCGATGGTCAGTCCGAGTTCGTTGGCCACCTTCGAACCTTGCTGTAGCGAACTGCCAAAGGGAGATACAAAGCGGTGTGAGTAGCTGCGTTGTTGAAGAAAAATATTGCTTCGGTGGCTGAATTTGTAAGTGGCAGAGTGGCTGCATGCGAAGTGCAATCGTTTGTCGAAAGCCGTCTCTCCGGAGATGTTCCATCTCGCTGTGCGGTATTGGTAGTCCAAAGAAAGTCCGGCAGCATTATGCCCTCGTAGGTAGAAACGATTGTAGGTGTAGATGGGAGGAGCTATCTCTTTATCGTAGTGGCTATAAAATGCGTTGAGACCTATATGGCCTTTGCGAAGGTTGTATGCAATGCGTCCGCCAAAGATGGCATTGCCCAGGCGGTGGCGTAAGTCGTACTCGCTAAAGGTGCGGTGGTAACCCTCTGTGGGGAGAGAAGTCACCTTCCCATTCTTGATGCGGGCATCAAGGCGGCGATAGGATGCGAAGAGCACATACTCCCAGTTTTTCTTTCGATAGATAGCTGCTGCTCCGCGGAGAAAATCTTGCTCATTGCTGGAGGTGTGCGCCTTGATGACACTGCGTGCCCGAACTCCTTGCTCCACTGCGGCTATGCGATTGGTAAAAAAGGTTTTGCCAAAGAGCAAACCATGTCCGAAACGCAGATCGTAGTCGCCTACAAAGAAATCCCAATGTTCGGAAGGGCTGTAGCGAAAATAGAGAGAACTATAGTCGTATGGATAGGAGTTGTACTTACCAAAAGGTTCTCCGGCATCTTTTTCTAAAGTGAATCCGTAAGCCACATTTTGTCTCCATTGATAGCGGTAGCGAACTTGGTGGCGCAATGCATTGCCAAGATATACAGAGTTGGGGCTTTCTATGAGTTCGGCCTTACTCTTTTCTTTGTAGCCGGCTCTTTGGTATAGCGGGATGTCGAACCGGCTTTCCAGCATATGCTTTCCGGCGTAGAACTGTTTGCTGACCGGGATGTTCTGCTCCGGTGGTTCGCCGCAGTAAACAAATAGAGAAAGGTAGCGCCGTGTCTGGTGGCTGAGATTGTGTATGTACATCAATTCGCCGCGCGAGAAAAATAGATGTTTGCGACGGCGGTAAGAAAGAATAGAGTCGGCTTGCGCTTCGTCAAGGAATGGAATGCTCAGAAGCGCTTCGCGCGTTGCGGTGTTGAGGTTGATGGGAGAGAGATGAAGAGACTCAAAGGTGTCGTAGAGGTCTGTGTGTGGTGTGTTGCTTTCTTCATCCTCGGATAAGTTGGAGAAATATTCGTCGACAAAGTCCTGCCAGGATAAGAAAGGTTCTTCCTTTTCTTGTGACAGCATTGAGATGGAAGAAAAAAGGCAGATGTAGAGGATAAATAGCCTGAGTTTCATCCGTTTGGGTTTTGTGGACTATTGGAGCATGATGCTATTGAAGATGCGGCCGGAATTTATTCCTAAACGGCGGGCGGAGAAAAAGCGCTCATGCTCGGTGTAGGTGCAGATGCCACATACCTGGATGGACGATAAGGGTAGGCCCGCTTCTTCCAAGAGAAAAAAGTTGGCAGCCCAGAGATCGATGTGCCATTTTTTACCTTGTGGTCCAGGAAGTAGGGCCGCGATGTCGGACATAGGAAAATTGGCTTGCTCAAACTGTTCATAGACTTCGTTGCCCACTTCGAATGCCGCTTGTGAAATGCCGGGGCCAATGACAGCTTTGAGGTCTGAGGCAATAGTGCCATAGGTGGCTTGCATGGCTTCAATGGCTTTATTCACTATGTGGAAAACAGTGCCGCGCCAGCCGGCATGAACGGCGGCTATGACGCGGTGGACGGGGTCGAACAAGAGGATAGGGATACAATCGGCGGTGGAAACACCGATGCAAAGGCCGGGGATATTGGTAATCAGAGCATCTGTATCCTCTATAAGTTGCGTACGAATTTCCGAAGGGTTTTCTAAAAACTTATTGTCGATGCAGCGCACGTGGTCGCTATGTGTCTGACGGGGAAGCAACAGACAGTTGTCGTGGATGCCTAGTTTATCGCAGAGCAGTTGTCTGTTCTGCAATACATGTTCAGGGTCATCGTTGCAGTAGTGGGTGATGTTAAACTCGCTATAGAGACCTACACTCTTTCCGCCATCTCGGGTGGTGCTAAAAGCAATCACGTCATTACCGAGATGATATTCTAAAAGGTTAGGCTGTAGTGTGTCTTTAGTCATAGTCTTCTAAATCCTCCAGGTCGTACACATCGAGTTCTTCCTCATCCTCTACTTCAAATTCTTCGTCCTCCCAGTCGGCAAAGTCTTTATCAAAATAAGCAACCTCTTTATCTCTGTGGATGATAGAGCCACCTTCGGTAATGGCTTGCAGTTTGTTGCTCTCGCTGTTAAGTTCTTCCCAAAGTTTGTCCTTGAGGGCAGTAAGGCCATAGCCGGTGACCGCGGATATGAATATGACAGGGAGGTCGTCGGGCAACTCTTCGCGTAGCATTTCCATCAGCTCTTCATCGAGAAGGTCGCTCTTGGTAACGGCCAGAATGCGGTGCTTGTCTAACATGCCAGGGTTGAATTGGCGTAGCTCGCCTAGTAGTATCTCATATTCTCGCTTGATGTTATCAGTATCGCCTGGCACCATAAATAGAAGTAGAGAGTTGCGCTCAATGTGACGTAAGAATCTGATTCCTAATCCTCTTCCTTCGCTGGCACCTTCTATGATTCCTGGGATGTCGGCCATGACGAACGACTTGTTGTCGCGGTAGGATACGATGCCTAAACTAGGCTCGAGAGTAGTAAATGGGTAGTTAGCAATTTTAGGGCGCGCTGATGAGAGCGAAGATAATAAAGTAGATTTACCAGCATTGGGGAAACCAACCAAACCTACGTCGGCCAGTAGCTTTAATTCTAAAATGACCATCATTTCCTGCATGGGCTCACCGGGTTGGGCATAGCGCGGAGTTTGATTGGTGGAAGTCCTGAACTGCCAGTTGCCAAGTCCTCCTCGACCTCCTTTTAAGAGCATAACAACTTGGCCATCCTCGGTCACATCGCAAATATATTTTCCGGTCTCAGCATCATAGGCAACAGTACCACAAGGCACATCGATATATTTGTCTTCTCCATCTTGACCATGAGAACAGCACTTTGAACCATTACCACCATGTCCGGCAAAGACATGGCGCTCGTATCTCAAATGGAGTAATGTCCAGTAGTTGTGGTTGCCACGTAAGTAGATATTTCCACCACGTCCACCATCACCACCATCGGGACCGCCATTAGGTTGGTATTTAGCTCTGTGTAGGTGCATCGAACCGCGTCCGCCTTTTCCGGAGCGACAAAATATTTTTACGTAATCTACAAAGTTGCTTTCTGCCATAGTAATAATGTTTAAGTTTTTGTGAATGTGGAGATTATAAATATTCGGTCTCCTTAATAGCTGATAGATTTATTACTTATTCTATTAGAGTGTCTTAAAAAAGAGAATGTGCCAAGAATGCCTATTAAAGGCTTCTTGACACATTCTTATTATTAGGGTTTTTAAAAACGGTCGATAACTTCGCAGAGGGCTGCGTTGATTTCTTCAAGTGAACCATGTCCTTTGACAGAATGACGTTTGCCTTCCTTTTCATACCACTCAATGAGGGGAGCAGTTTGGCTTTTGTAAATCTCCAAGCGCTTCTTGATAGTTTCTTCATTGTCATCGGCTCGGCCTGAAGTCTTTCCGCGATTGATAAGACGCTCCATAAGCATATCATCAGGTACTGTTAGTTCCAACATACCGGAAACTTCGCTGCCACGTTTTTCAAGCATAGATTTTAGAGCTTCTGCTTGAGGAATTGTGCGGGGAAAACCATCGAAGATGACACCTTCGCAAGGACACAGACTATCATATACATTGGCTAAAATATCTATCATCAAAGAGTCGGGGATAAGTTGCCCATGATCAATATATCCTTGTGCTGTTTTACCTAGCTCGGACCCTTTCTTAATTTCTGAACGTAACACATCACCTGTGGAAATGTGCTTGAAACCATATTTACTAACTAGGAGGTCGCTTTGTGTGCCTTTACCAGAACCGGGAGCGCCAAAAATGACTATATTCTTCATTTATTAATGGTGGTTTAAGGGTTGTTTGTTCTGAAGAGATTATTCTACAACAGTGTATATATCTTTGAGGTTACGACCTTCACCGTCATAGTCTAAGCCATAGCCTACAATAAAGTCATTGGGTATTTTGAAACAGCAGTAGGGGATATCTAGTGATACTTTTAGGTTGTCGGGTTTGACAAGTAGAGCGGCAATATGAATTTCTGCAGGTTCCTTTTTCTCTAACAAGGCTATGAGTTCTTGCATCGTTAGTCCGGAGTCAATAATGTCTTCGATGATAACAACGGTGCGCCCTTTTAGACTCTCGGTAATTCCTAAAACCTCTTTTACTTTCCCTGTGGAAGATGTTCCGGAATAGGAGGCCATGCGTATGAAAGATATCTCGCAAGGGATAGTAACTTCTCTAAGCAGGTCTGCTGCGAATACAAAGGAACCATTTAATACAGCCAAAAAAATGGGCTTTTTTCCTTCTAAGTCAGAACTGATAGCAACTCCAAGTTCTTTGACTCTTTTTTGTATTTCAGCTGCGGGAATAGAGATTGTAAATTCTTTATCTTTTACCTCTACTGTTTTCATGGTTATATATTTTTCGCAAAAGTACAAAAATATTTTGTTTACTTATGAAAGTTACTAGCTATTTATGGCAATAATTTTAAGGCTTTCTATATCTGTTGATAATGTTAGCCGGTAAGGTATAAAAAAGAAGAGGGTTGCATTGCGATGCAACCCTCTTTGTTACTTATTTGTAAGACGATTCGATTAGTTGTTGAAGAAATCTTTAACGTCCTCGTTACGAACCATTTTTTCATCGAAAATATAAGCACCGGTCTTGGGGCTCTTAACCATCTTGATAACTTTGGTGTAGGAGCGACCATCGGTCTTGCCAGTTTGGAGTGTTGCAACTGCTTTCTTTGCCATGGCTTATAATTATTTAATTTCTTTGTGAATAGTCATTTTTCTAAGGATGGGGTTGTATTTCTTCAACTCCAAACGCTCAGGTGTGTTTTTGCGGTTCTTAGTCGTAATATAACGAGAAGTTCCGGGCAAACCACTTTCTTTCATTTCGGTGCATTCAAGAATAACTTGAACGCGATTGCCTTTAGCTTTCTTAGATGCCATAGTTTATGAAGTATTAGCCGATTACTTTAATGTTTTTCAAATCGCAATATCCCTTGGCTACTGCATTGTTCAACGCAGCATTAAGACCAACCTTGTTAATCATACGCAAACCTGCGGCGCTAATCTTGAGAGAAATCCAGCAGTCTTCCTCAACATAGTAGAATTTTTTAGTAAACAAGTTTACGTCAAACGTGCGCTTTGTGTGGCGCTTCGAGTGCGAAACATTATTGCCAACCATGGCCTTTTTTCCTGTAATTTGACAAATCTTAGACATTGCTATCTGTTGTTTTGGATTATTTTTTTAGTGGAGTAGATAAGTTAGGCTTTCGGGATTTGTTGTTGCGTAATCTTGGGGTGGTTTCCTACTCGCTAAAATGTATCATTCCACTTTACGGGGTGCAAAATTAACACATATTTTTTATATAGGCAAACATTTGGAGAAGTTTTTATTCTTCTTCCTCAGAGTTTTGCGCCTCTATCTTTAAGTAGTCGCGGAGCATATGCATAGCTATGCTAGTAGCTGATGCAAGATTTTTGTCGCGGCCATTGTCTTCTTCGATCTTTCGGGTGATTATTTTGTCGGCATTACCTACTGCAATCCAGATTGTTCCTACTATAACTCCGCTGCGTCCGCCGTCTGGGCCACCAGGGCCAGCGTATCCACTGATAGCTACAGAATAGTCGGTGTGAAATAAGTTGTTGGCTCCGATAACCATTTGGCGTACGACCTCTTCACATACTGCTGTCTTCTCTTCGATAATACTTTCTTCTACTTTGAGGAGTTCTTTTTTAGTTTCATCTGCATAGCATATGAGGCCACCTCTGAAATAGTTAGAACTTCCAGGTACTGCTGTAATTACACTGGCAATACGGCCTGCGGTGCAGCTTTCTGCAGTACTAAGTGTTTTGTGGTTGCGCCAAAGCATCTCATTGATGTCCTTGCTTACAAGTTTAAGGTCTAATTCCATAACTGTAATATATTTTATTGTGTTTGTTTCTTTATAATGTGGTACGTGAATAGGCAGGCTTATCTATTGGGCAGAAATCCTTGTCTAGATATTTGTAATAGCCTGTAATGGCAATCATAGCTGCATTATCTGTTGTGTAGCTGAATTTTGGAATGTAGATATTCCATTGTTTAGATTGCCCACGACTGATAAAAGCCTGTCGTAAGGCTGTGTTTGCGGAAACACCACCAGATAAGGCTACATGGTTGATTCCAGTTTCTTTCACGGCTTTTTTTAGTTTCTTAATAAGAATTTCAACAATAGTTTTTTCTAAAGAAGCCGCAAGGTCTTCTTTGTTTTCTTCTATAAAGTTGGGATTTTCTTTAATCTTATCACGTAGAAAATATAAAAAAGAGGTCTTTAGTCCACTGAAACTATAATCTAGATGGGGAATATTGGGTTTGCTAAATTGAAAGGCTTCAGGGCTTCCTTTTCTGGCTAATTTGTCAATTATAGGACCACCAGGATAACCTAAACCCATAACTTTGGAGCATTTATCCATGGCTTCACCTGCAGCATCATCAATGGTTTGTCCGAGAATCTCTAATTTATTGTAAGCCTCCACTTTGATTATTTGTGAGTTGCCACCACTAACAAGGAGGCAAAGGAATGGGTATGGAGGGGGGCAGAAATCTTCACATTTTTCTTGGATGAAGTGGGCTAATATGTGTCCTTGTAAATGGTTGGCTTCTATCAATGGGATGTTGAGAGAAAGAGCTAAGCCTTTTGCAAAAGAAACTCCAACTAATAGAGAACCCATAAGCCCGGGGCCAAGAGTTACAGCAATTGCAGACAAGTCTTCTTTTTGAACTCCTGCTTTTTTGAGGGCAAGATCTACTACTGGTACAATATTTTGTTGATGAGCACGTGAGGCTAATTCAGGAACTACACCACCATAAACTTCGTGTACGGATTGATTAGCAGTAACATTGCTAAGTAAAATTCCATCGCGGATAATGGCAGCAGAGGTGTCATCGCAGCTGGATTCAATAGCTAATATGGTGATGTTTTTTTCTAAAATAGACATATTTAGATAAATTCATATTGAGAGTTGGACTTAGTAGGTAAGGATTTCTAAACCACCTTCTGTCACAAGGAATGTGTGCTCCCATTGTGCAGATGGTAGCTCGTCTTCTGTTACAACAGTCCATCCGTCTTCTTCGTCTATAAAAATATGGCGTTTACCCATATTAATCATGGGTTCAATCGTAAATACCATACCGGGGACTAGTAACATACCTTCTTTGCGAGTATTATAATGGTCTACTTCAGGATCTTCATGGAAATCAAGACCAACTCCGTGTCCACATAGCTCTCGCACTACACTGTAACCATTTTTGTGAGCGTGGTGACTGATAGCTTTGCCTATTTCTCCTAAATAGCCCCAAGGTTTTGCTGCGGCTGCACCAACTTCTAAACATTCTTTTGCTACTTTTACTAAACGCTTTTTCTCTTCGCTAGTTTCTCCGATGATAAACATACGTGAGGCGTCGCTATAAAAACCATTTAGTATTGTGGATACATCTACATTCAGAATATCTCCTTCTTCTAATATATCTTCTTCAGAAGGAATTCCATGACAGACAACTTCATTGATGCTGGTACATACACTTTTAGGGAAGCCTTCGTAGTTGAGAGGTGCGGGGATTGCTCCGTGGTCTGTAGTAAATTCATAAACCAATCGGTCTATTTCCGCGGTGCTCTTTCCTGCATGGATTTCTTGTGCAATTAAATCCAATACTCCGGTATTGATTTTACCAGATTGACGAATACCTTCAATCTGTTCTGGGGTTTTTATAAGCTTGCGCGATGGTACTAGATGCCCTTCGTCTTGCAACTTTAAGATTTTCTTGTCAAAATCTGTAAGTTCACACCCTTTAGGTATGTGCCAGTTGTTAGTTTTTCGTTTTCGCATATTCGGTGCAAATATACATAATTTGAATAGAATATTGGTCTTAATTTTTTTGAAAGTTTTCTTATAAGTGTTGGGCGTGTTCCAATTAAAAAGAAGGATACATTTGCAGCTAAAAAAAAAAATGTAATTTTGCACTCATTATTTATATTATAATAATATTAAAAGATAATGGGAGTGATGAACGAATCTTTCCGACAGACAAATGGATTTGCTATGCAATATGGAGCTGTTCTAGGCTTGTGGTATGTCCTCTGTGGTATTGTATATGTAATATCCTTGGCTAATCAACTTTTCTCATCACTCTATTTTATTATGTTCTTGCTTACTCCATTCCTTGTGGGCTTGTTTACTGTTCGTTTTCGTCTTAGAGTAAGTGTAGGTGAGGATTTCTTGTTTGGAAGAGGTTTTTCTTTTACCTTATTAATGTTGCTGTATGCTTGTGTATGGCTAGCTTTGGCTGTATATGTGTATTTTGCATATATTGATGGCGGCTATATTTTTGATAGTTTTTTGGCTTCTTTGCAAAAACCAGAGGTGATTGCAGAGTTAGAACGTAGTGGTATGATGGCGCAGATGAATGAAATGACAGACGGAGGTGGGGTGGAGGCATTTGTAGATGCACTAAGAATGATTCCTCCTGCTACATTTACAGCAGTAGTGATTTACCTAAATTTTATAATAGCTCCTATTCTTTCTACTATCGTTGCATTTGTAGTTAAGAAGAAAAAATAAAAAAATGTCTGAGTGATGGAAACAAAAATAGACATAACAGTAGTAGTGCCTCTTTATAATGAGGCTGAGAGTTTGCCTGAATTGCATGCATGGATAACTCGCGTAATGGCACAGCATGGTTTCTCTTATGAAATCGTATTTGTTAATGATGGTTCTACGGATGAATCCTGGTCTGTCATTGAAAATTTGGTAAGTAAGGATAAACATGTGCATGGTATTAAGTTCCGTCGTAACTATGGAAAATCGCCAGCATTGTTTTGTGGTTTCTCACAATCTCAAGGCCGTGTAGTTATCACAATGGATGCAGATTTACAAGATTCTCCAGATGAAATTCCTGAGCTCTATCGCATGATTACAGAAGATGGTTATGATATGGTTTCGGGGTATAAACAGAAACGCTACGATCCATTGTCAAAGACAATACCTACGAAACTTTTTAATGCTACAGCTCGTAAGGTTACAGGTATTCATAATCTACATGATTTTAATTGTGGCTTAAAGGCATATCGCCAAGAGGTTGTAAAAAATATAGAAGTGTATGGTGAGATGCATCGCTACATTCCATATTTGGCCAAGAATGCTGGATTTTCTAAAATTGGAGAAAAAGTGGTGCAACACCAAGCCCGTAAATTTGGAAAAACAAAGTTTGGTGGACTCAATCGCTTTGTAAATGGCTATCTTGATTTGTTGTCCTTATGGTTCCTTAATAGTTTCGGATTAAAACCGATGCACGTCTTTGGATTCTTGGGTAGCTTGATGTTCTTCGTAGGCTTTATAGCTGTGGTCGTTGTCGGTGCTAATAAACTTTGGGCTTTGTGGACCAACACACCGGCTCATCTCGTTACAGAATCTCCTTACTTTTTTATCGCTCTGACTATGATGATTTTGGGAACCCAACTATTCGTTGCAGGCTTCTTAGGAGAACTTATCAGCCGTAACTCTCAGGAAAGAAATAACTACCAGATAGAAAAGTGTATTTAAGTATAGCAGTTCCTATTTACTTATGAAATTGTTCCGCTTATTTCTTCCATTTATCTTAGGGCTAAATCTATTATTCTCTTGTAAAGAAATAGATTGCCCGTTAGATAATATTGTGGTTATGACTATAGGTCTTTATGATTCAGAGACCCTTCAGTCTTTGATATTGGAAGATACGTTGACAGTCAAGGCTTCAGGAACAGATTCTATTTTGTTGAATAGGGCTTTGGGCGTTAATTCTATTCAACTTCCTATTAGACAAGCTTCAAAGATGGATACCCTTATGTTCTGCTTCTCTAATAAGGAACATCAAATAGCTATTGACACTATATTCTTGGGGCACACCAACGAGCCACATTTTGAATCTATAGATTGTCCTCCTTCTGTGTTTCATACAATCACTCATGTAAGTTGGACCTCTCATCCATTGTCTAAACTACCATTGACTATAGATAGTGTAGCTGTGGCTCGTACAAAAGTAAATTATGATGATGTTGAAAATCTTAAGGTATATCTTCGCTCTACTGTTAGCCAATAGCGTCCTTCTGCCAGTTGGTGCATCTACAGACTCAACACGTGTTCGAGGTATACAATATGCATCACGTGAAGATGCTGCTGCGGCTCAGCGTGCAGCGGACAATCCTTTGTTTGCCGGAGCATCTTTATCTGCAGATGCTGTCGGTTTGATTATGATGGCGGCTTCTTCTCATGGACAGGTAGAGGCAGCTCTTCGGTTAAATCTCAAGAATAAGTATTTCCCTATTTTTGAAATGGGGTGGGGAGTTTGTGATCACAATGAATTCTCAACTGGGCTGCATTATAAGACCAATGCGCCTTATTTTCGTATAGGCTGCGATTATAATTTTTCTAAGAATCTGCGTTCTGGTAATCGTATTTTTGCCGGTGTGCGTTATGCCTATTCTTCTTTCCATTATGATCTGGACGGAGCTCCAATTGTAGATCCGGTTTGGGGAACAGAAACTCCTTATGTCTTTAATAATGTACCTCTAAAAATGGGGTGGGGAGAACTTGTTTTTGGGTTAGAAGCAAAAATTTGGAAGATATTCCATTTGGGATGGAGTTTCCGCTATAAAATACGCTTGCACGAAAAGAAGACGCCCCTTGGTAATGCTTGGTATGTACCAGGATTTGGAAAAAGCGGAACTACCGCTTTGGGAGGTACTTTTAATCTAATATTTGATATCTAAAATTATATAAATGGGTGTCATTGCTGTTCTTTTATTGGCTGTTGCTTTAGCCATGGATTGTTTTGCCGTAAGCATCACTTGTGGCATTATTCAAAAGCGAATGGGAGCACAAGTATGGCTGATGGCATTTTTATTTGGACTTTTTCAAGCATTGATGCCATGTCTGGGTTGGAGAGCCGCCTCTTTATTCTCACAGCAAATTTCTGCTTACGACCATTGGATAGCTTCTATCTCTCTCTTTGCTGTTGCGATAAAAATGTTTGTAGATGGCTGCCGTGAAGAGAAAGATACCGCTGCTTTGAATCCCTCAAACTTTTTTGTTCTGCTAACTCTTGCTGTGGCCACCAGTATTGATGCCATGGCCGTAGGGTTGTCTTTTGTCGGGATGGGGCTGAATCATTTTTCTGATATTCTTTTCCCTGTGGTCATGATAGGCCTCGTATCATTTTTATTTTCTTTCTGTGGAAAATATATAGGTATTCGGTTAGGGTTACGTTTTAATTGGCCGGCAGAGCAGTTTGGCGGTGTTATCCTAATATTTATTGGCTTGAAAGTCTTGTATGAGCATTTAATGGTGTAGGTGTATGAAACTAAAAAAGGTTCTCAACTTTTTGTTTTTGGTATTCCTTGTTGTAGGGACAGTTTTGATTTTGCGGAAGCACAATTCTTCTTCGTTGTCCTATCAAACAGCCACAGGTTCTGTCTTTGGTACCTACTATCATATCACATATGAACATTCTACGCCTTTAGATTCGGGGATAAATGCAGAACTTGACAAGGTAAATGCTTCCTTGTCTATGTTTAATCAGTCAAGCACTCTCTCGCGTATCAATAAGGGGGAATGTTTGCTTGTAGATAGTCTTTTTGCCCATGTGTTTACGCTGGCTTCAAAAGTTTCTGCAGAAACTGATGGCGCCTTTGATGCCACAGTTGCTCCTTTGGTAAATGCTTGGGGGTTTGGCTTTAAGCATTTGGAGACTGTGACTCCGGAATTGTTGGATAGCCTAATGGATTTTGTAGGTTATTCTAAGGTGCGTATAGAGAATGATTCTGTGTTGAAAGACGACTCCCGCCTTATGTTAGATTTTGGAGCGATAGCCAAGGGTTATGCTGTGGATGTTGTGGCAAATATGTTAGAAAAAAAAGGAGTGGAAAACTATATGGTTGAGATTGGTGGGGAAGTAGTTCTTAAGGGAAAAAATGCAGAGGGCAATCTTTGGCGTATCGGTGTAAGCAAGCCGGAGTCTGCTGATTCTATATCTGGAACCCAACTTCAAGCCGTCTTCCAATTGACAGATATTGCTTTAGCCACCAGTGGCAACTATCGTAACTTCTACTATAAGGATGGGCAGAAATTTGCTCATACGATAAACCCTGCAACCGGTTATCCTGTTCAGCATAGTTTGCTCTCGGCTTCAGTCTTTGCGCCAACTTGTGCCGAGGCCGATGCCTACGCCACAGCGTTTATGGTCATGGGGTTGGAGAAAGCCAAGGCGTTTATCTCTGCTCGTTCTGATTTGATGGCCTATTTTATTTATGCAGATGCTGCCGGTCAATTTCAAGTGTGGTATTCTCCGGCGCTAAGCGTAGTTTGCAGTCGATGACAGATAAAGAATAATTCTCAGCTATGAACACCCCGGTATTTGACAAACTTTTATCGCTGCCTCTTTTCTTAGGTATAGGTCGTGACGACTTTATGGAAATTGTGGCACGTGTTCGCTTAGGCTTTAATAAGAAGCCTGAGAATACGGTGATTGTTGAAGAAGGCAGTTTGTGTAACAGTTTATTTTTTATTATCAGCGGCGGTATTTGTTCTGTACAGCAGAGCGATAGTCGCAACTATTCTTTTTTAGAATGGTATGAGGCCCCAATGGTATTGCAACCTGAGAGCCTTTTTGGATTGACTACGCGATACACAAAACTCTATCGTGCCATCACCCCGGTGCAATATCTCGAAGTAGACAAGCGTGCTGTCAGCGACATTCTGTTTAATTATCCTACCTTCCGTTTCAACTATCTCAACCAACTCAGTATGCAAGTGCAGCAGTCCAAGCGCAAGCTGTGGCAGAAGTTGCCGGAGTCGGACGCCGGTAGGTTTGTCAATTTTGTAGTCCATCGTTGCGCTTATCCGGCCGGGCGTAAGGAGATTCGGATAAGTATGGAAAATTTAGCCGGAGAGTTGCAGATTTCCCGCCAGCGTGTGTCACAGATGTTGCGAGCCTTGGAGTCTGAAAATCTAATTACCCTGGGGCGTGAGAGGATAGAAATCTCGGCTTTGGAGAAGTTGCTTCAATCTAAAAGAGCTTAGCAGACTAAAAAATATAAGGAGATAGCCCACGATGCTATCTCCTTATATTATATAATAATGTGTAGGATGTAAAATCCGGGCTTCTTCTTATTCTTCTAAGAGTCCCAGTTCTTTCCATTCATTGAGCAGTTGCTCTACATCTTTGAGCGCTCTTTCTTTCTCCACGTCATATTCTTGGCAGAGCCGTTCGGCCAATTCTTCAGCGTCAAACTCTTTTTGCATTGCAGCTTCCCAGAGGAACGAGGCAGTCTCGTTGAGGTTGACCATTTTGCTGAAGTCGAGATTTTCTATACCTTGGGCGATGATGACATTCTCGCCGCATACGTTGCGCAGTTCAAAACCTTTTTTGATTTTCATATAGTGAATGTGTTATTATTCTGTGATGTGTACGGGAAATATTCGCAGCCAGATGTGCCTATAGAAGGCCAGGATATAGCGTCTGAAGGGTTTTAGCTTTAGCCAGAAGAAAGAGTAGATGCGCCATTTTTTTCCATCGGCAAGGTCTGCTTTCTCTCTGCCTTTTCTGTAGAAAGCTGTTACCACTCCTATTACGTTTGAGCAAAGGCAAGTTTCTGTGCCATAGATGTTTCCGTCGCCCATTAAAGTGAGGCGTTCGCCCTCCTTCTTTATGACGCGGTGGAGCACATATAGGTCTTTTTTTACTTCGGCCAACACTACATCGCCCACCTTCACTTCTTTGCAGGGAGCCACTACCACTTTGTCGCGGCGATCTTCCAGGAAGAGACGCATGCTGAATCCGCGTACACGGAAAGTAGCCGTGTGTCCCTCGTCGATGGCCCTTTTTATTTCAGGGATGAAGATAGCGTTGGGCAAGGCTATGGTTTTCATCGTGCCATGGTGTTATAGCTGAGGCGAGCCGCATCGCGGTCGGGCTTGCAGCGCAGGTGGTACGATGGAGATACAGAGGCTATTTTTGATACGGTGTCGCAGATGGCATTATACGAAGGCTTGTCCCAAATCATGGTGGAGCAAGAAGAAAGTATAGATGCAAAGCCCTGCAGCGGAGTGTGTTTCTCTATGATGTTTTTAGGAAATTGCTGTAGGCGCAGGAATCCGCCACACTCTCTTCGGAGGTTGCGATAGCAAGGAGTCTTTCCGCTCCATGGCGAGCCATAGATGTAGGTTTTTCCATTGAGAAATCTTACGGCGGGATTGTCGTCGTTCAGCAAGTCGGCTCCCTCCACATGCTCGAGCCATAGGCCGCAGTGTGTACTCTTTCCGGTGCCGCTCTTTCCCAGGCAAAGGTAAGCCTTGTCCTCAAGCATGGGCACAGATGCATGCATCAGCAGGATGTTGTGCATAGCGCCGGAGAATGCAAACATGATCATCACGGCATTGTTAAGCCCAAATTTCTGTTCTTCTTCGTTGCCGAAGAGCGTGGCATGGCAGTCGCTAAAGCAGTGTTGGGCTGTAAATGCACAGCAAAGTTTTTCTTGCGGGTTGCTCACCAGCATTTTGTATCCGTCTTCAATCTTATAGACCCCATGGTTGCAGCCTCCGCAATCAAACTGTCCCACTTCTTCGCCGAGAGTTTGGCTGTCTGCTTCTCCCTCTCCGATGGTCAGCGTAAAGATAAGTTCCTCTTCCCGGCAGTTTCCTATGTGGAACGGAGCAAAAGAGGGGAGATAGGGGCGACCGTCTTCAATGTCTTTGAAGATGATGCGGAACGCAGCTTCTGCTACTCGGAAACAAAGGTCGTTTGTCGTAGTTTTTTCTTTCATGGCCAACTGCTGCAGACTATTTTTGAGGGGCGTCATTGAGGACGGGCTGGAAAAAAACGAACTCGCTCAGAGGAATTTCTATGATGCGGCGCTCCTTCTCGTAGTTGATTTGACGGCGCAGTCTGAGTACTTTCTTTTCTACTGCACTTTTCTTTTCAGAGAAGAAAATGGCGCATGTGGGGTTCTCCACTCCCAGCTGTGCCTGAAGATAGGTTTTCAACTGGTCGGAAAATTCTGTGCGATAGGTTAGGAACCCGGTTTTTTTCTGTAAATCAGCTTGCTTGATTTCTTGAATGCCTGTGAAGTAGGCTACAGAGTCCTTGAAACTGATACCGTATCCGAGAACGTAGACCGTCTTGTCGTTTTCAGCAGCTGCTTTTTGTGGCATGGCGAAGCACAGTCCGAGAAAGAGCATCGCAAATATTCTGAGGATTTTCATATCTGTCTTTTGTACACACAATAGTTTTGCTATGCAAAGATACATCAAGCCGTTCAAACCGCAAAGCGAAACAGATAAATTCTGCCTTGCACAGGGTTTTCGGATGACCAATTTTGCACCTTTGTAATTGCTTGAAAATCAAGGGCCATTTTCGGCCGTTTCTTAGGTAAAAGCTAGGTGAATTTCGGTAACTACTAGGAA
>CALCHR010000116.1 GCA_937901185.1 uncultured Bacteroidales bacterium | reverse complement strand
CTTTTGCCAAGTGTGACGGAGTATGGAGATATTATGGACATTGTTTTTCTTATGAAACCATTAACAGAGATTAGAGCCAGTAATGGCTTTATTTTTTTAGCTTAATTTAAGAAAGGGGATATAAAAGATAATGGCTAATGATTATAATAAGATTCTTGAATTAGCAAACAAGAATAACATGGGCTTGTCTAATACCATTAAACGTGACTATGGTATTCCTCTTGACTATAGCTCTGTACAAAAAACTTATGATGATGCTCTTAATTATGCAAAGACAAGCACACTGGCATATATTGGTCAGCCTATCTCTGTTGGTGATACTTTATATATCGTTACTGACGCTGCAAATGGCTACTTAAAGGCCGTAGGTACTAGACCAACCGGCGATAATAAAACTATCGTAGTTGATGAAAATGGCAGAATTTCTATTAAGGGCTTTGAGGCTGCCGCAGGTGCTTATCTACCAAGAGTATCTGTAACTACTGACGATACCGGTAAGGAAATTGATAGATCAATCGAATGGGTACCTGTAGATGCTATTGTTGAGGGCGATGGTAATACTAAAGCTGTTGTACAAGCCGCAGCAGACCGTCACACCTACTTATCATAGGGAAAGTGACACTTACACTTATACTCTTGATGTACTATTACCAGAAATTCCAGATGTACCTGAGTATTCTGTTACCGCGACAGATGGCGACGGTAAAGTAACTTATAGACTTACCAAAGACGGCACTCCCGTTGGTAGTGCTATTGAAGTTCCTGATGCTTATGATGATTCTAGCCTAGACAGTCGTGTAACTGCTGTAGAGGGCGATGTTGAGGATCATGAGAGACGCATAGCAGGTATTGAATTATTCTTTGAAGATGCCGCCAAGGATGAGGGTTCTGGTGAAAATCTTAAAAATGCACTTGATACTCTAAAAGAAATTCAAGAATATATTACAACTGATGGAACTGCCGGCAGCGCTATGGCAGAAGATATTCAGAAGAATAAAACTGCTATTAATACTTTAACAGGTGATAATACTGTTGAAGGCTCTGTTAAGAAGACTGTTAAAGATGCTATTGATGCACAGGCTGCTGTTGATGCTGGTAAATATGCAACTCAATCTGCGCTAGAGCAGGTTAAAGCTACTGCTGATGCCGCTGCAGTTAAGTCTGAAGTAAATGCTGCTCTTGGTAATAAAGCGGATAAGACAGACTTAAATAATTACTATACCAAAGAGCAGACTTACGACCAAACAAAGATTAATGAATTAGTCTCTGGTGCAAATACAGCTGCTGGTACTGTAGCAAATGACCTAAGTGCCTATAAAACTGCAAGTGATGCAAAATTTGAGGCAATTACAGCTAAAGATGGCGCTCAGGATACCGCAATTCAGAAGAATGCAGATGATATTGCTGCTATCAATAATCCTACTAATGGTATTCTAGCACAGGCAAAGAGCGCGGCTGCTACTGATGCGCAGACTAGAATTGATACACTAGTAAGTACTGGAGCTGTAGGCCAAAACACTGCTGCGATAAGTAACCTTGATACAAAGGTAACTCAGACTAATACCAATGTTAACAATCTTACTGGCCGTGTCGGTGCTTTGGAGCAGGCCGATACAGATATTAAAGCAGATATTGAAGCTGTTGAAAAGGCTCATGAAACTTTATCCGGCACTGTTGGTGGTCATACCACAGCTATTAAGGCCTTAGAAGATAGGGCTACCGCAGTTGAGGCAGAGGCGGCTGCAAATACCGCCAAGTGGAAAGACTACTCTACCACCGCAGATGTCAATAAAGCCATTGACGAAAAGATTGCGGCTATAAACCATAAGAGCTTAGAAGACGCTATCGCAGCAAATACCAAAGCAGTTCAAGACGAAGCTTCTCGTGCAGATGCAGAAGAAAAGAGAATTGCGGGTCTGGTCGGTGCTAATAGCGAGGCTATTCAGGCTAACACCACCGAAATAGCAAGAATTGACGGCGTTCTTAAGGCAGCTCTTGACAACAATACAGAAGCTATTGACTCTATTAAAGAACTAGCTGACTGGGTAGTTAACCATGATGGTGCTAATGGTGTACTTGCTACAGTAAATGCCAATAAAGCAGCTATCGATAAACTGAATGGTACTGCGGAAACAGCTGGCTCTGTTCAAAATATTGTCAACACAGCTATATCCAATATTCCAACAACACTTATTGCAACGAGTAGCAAAGCTGGTGTCGTAAAAGGTAGTGCTGATATTGAGATTAGTTCTGATGGTACTATGACATTAAGTGATAGTGTATTTAGTACAGACAGACTAATCCAAGGTTCTAATACTTTAGTACTAAATGGTGGCACTGCCAATGCACCGGCAGTAACTGCGTAATACGCCATTTAAATGTAGGATCTTTTTGTATTGATAAGTACTACGACAAAAACTATTAAAGAATGTAGGGTAATAACTAATGGCAACTAATATGATTAATACAAGAATTAAAAATAGAGTTGATACACTATCAGCCTGGAAGGCACAAGGCGTAGAGCTACTGCCAGGCGAAATTGCATTAGTACGTGTACCAACAGGTCAAACTTATATAAACCCGATAACCGAAAAAGCAGAGCCTGTAATGGAACTGCTTATGAAGGTCGGTGAAAATGGAACCGATAATAAGCCTAAGGCTTTTAACGATCTGCCTTGGTTAAGCGCTAAGGCTGCTGATGTATTTGCTTGGGCTAAGAACGAGAAAGCAGAAGATATTGAAATCTCAATTACTCCTGCTGACAGCGAAACAAGTATTAAGCAAAAGCTTGGTGACTGGTTAACTGCTATTACTACAAATGCAGCTGCCATTGAATCACATGCGGCAAAATTAACCGGTAATGCAAATACTGCAGGTACTGTTGCACACGCTATTAAAACAGCTATTGATGCGCTCGACTCTACTGACGCGGGAACTACTACAAGTACTCGTAAGATTGTTAAAGCTGTTACTCAAATAGATGGCAAAGTAACAGTTACTTATGGCGAGCTGGCCGTAGCCGATCTACCTGTCCTACACGCTTCAGATATTATATATTCAGATGCGACTGGTACTGCTGGTCAAGAGGGTTATAAAGCTGCCGTAACAGTTGAAGGCAAATTTGCAGAAATAGATGCAAAGTTTGGTGCGCTGGATAGCGCTATAACTGGCGGTATTCACTTTATCGGTGTTGCAGACAGCTTGCCAACAGCTAATTCTAATGTTGTAAAAATTAACGGAGCCGATAAAACAGCTAATGTCGGTGATGTTATCATTGTCAAGGACGAAGAACGAGAGTTTATCTGCATTGGTACCACGGGAAATAGCCGTTGGCA
>CALCHR010000115.1 GCA_937901185.1 uncultured Bacteroidales bacterium | reverse complement strand
CGGAACGGTAGGCAGTGCGGACGACTTCGACGACGACTACAAAGACGACGGAGCTGAGGACATTGACGACATCCTCTAAGAAGAAGCGCATCCTCTTCCTCGACACTGAAACCTTCAGCGCGACCGACATCAAAGGCGCGGGGCTCTATCGTTATATGGAAGACCCCGCCTTCGAGGTGATGCTTCTGCCGTATGCGTGGAACGACGAACCGGTGAGAGTGCTCGACCTCTTCGACCCTGCCGACCGTGCAGAACTGCCGGACATCATCGCAGGACTGAAAGACCCCGACACGCTCAAGGTGGCGCACAACGCTCCCTTCGAGCGTGAGGCCTACCGCCAGCAGTTCGGCTTCTATCAGCCGCCGGAGGAATGGCTCGACACGATGGTGCTCTGTGCTATGAACGGGCTGCCAATGAGCTTGGAAGCCGCAGGCGCGGCGCTTCAACTCGAAGAGCAAAAGCTCAAAGAGGGCACGCTGCTCATCAACTACTTTTGTAAACCTTGCAAGCCGACGATCGCGAACGGCGGACGGACTCGCAACCTGCCAGAGCACGCTCCCGACAAGTGGGAACGCTTCAAGGCATACGCGGGCCGAGACGTCGAGACGATGCGCCTCATCTTCCGCAAGTTGGAAGGGTACAAGACGACAGACTTCGAGAGACAAGTCTGGGCGCTTGACGCTCGCATCAACGAGCGGGGCGTGATGGTTGACACCGAACTCGCCGAGGCGGCCGTCGCGGTAGACGGAGCCTTCAAGGCCGAGCACGAGGACGAGATGCGAAAGCTGACCGGGCTGGACAACCCGAACAGCGTCTCGCAGCTTAAAGGCTGGCTGGAAGCGGTCGGCCTCGAATGTGAAAGTCTTAACAAGGCGACCGTCAAAGACCTCAAAAGAGAGGCACTTGACAAAACCACTAAACGTGTGCTTGAGCTCCGTCAACTGCTTGGAAAGACGTCTACAACGAAATACCAAGCAATGACTCGCTCAGTGTGCGCAGACAACCGCATCCGCGGCATCTTGCAATACTACGGCGCAGGCCGCACAGGCAGGTGGGCGGGGCGACTCGTTCAACTTCAGAACCTACCGCAGAACCACTTGGACGACATCGGCACCGTACGCGAGATCGTAAGACAGCGCGACCTTGAGACGCTTGAGCTCGCGTTCGACAGCGTGCCGGACGTTCTCAGTCAGCTCATCCGCACGGCGCTCGTCGCTAAAGAGGGGCACACCTTCCTCGTCGCTGACTACTCAGCCATCGAGGCGCGCGTCATCGCGTACCTTGCGGGCGAGCAGTGGCGCCAGGACGTCTTTGCAGGCGACGGCAAGATATACGAAGCGAGCTACGCGAAAGCCTTCCACGTTCCCATTGAGAGCGTCAAGAAGGGCAGCCATGAAAGACAAAAGGGCAAAATCATGGAGCTGGCGCTTGGCTACGGCGGAGGCGTCAACGCCTTGCTCGCGTTCGGTGCTGACAAGTTAGGACTGAGCGAGGCAGAGCTTCAGGGGCTCGTGACGGCTTGGCGCAACGCCTCGCCAATGATACCCGACCTTTGGCGAAGAGTCGAGACCGCTGCAAAGCGAGCACTGGAAAACCCAGGCCGACGCGTGGCAGTTATGAGGAAATACCGCGACGCCGCAAGAGCAGCCGAGAACGAGGCGCTCACCGGTCGGAGCGGGTACAGCCCGAACTTCCTCGCAGGCGGAGAAGTCTGCACCTACTGGCGCGACAAAGACGCCCTACGCTGCAAGCTGCCGAGCGGTCGTATCTTGACCTACTGGCAGGCGAGCGAGGACGGCGGCGACGTGTTTATGGGGCAGAACCAAACGACGCGCAAATGGGAGAAGACGCAAACCTGGGGCGGGCGTCTGGTCGAGAATATCGTCCAGGCCTACGCTCGCGACTGCCTTGCTGTCGCCCTTCTTAGGCTGACAGAGGCGGGGTACCGCATATGCTTCCACGTGCACGACGAACTCATCGCCGAGGCGCCTGACGGCTCACGCTGGCAAGATATGGCCGCGATAATGGGCGAGCCTATCGACTGGGCGCCGGGACTTCTTTTAAGAGCCGACGGCTACGAGACAAAATTCTACATGAAGGACTGAGAAACTTGACAAAACAACAAACGACAAAACTCGACGTGCAGGCGCTCGTGTGCCTACGAAAGGCCCGCAAGCATCTCACGCGTCAACAATACAAAACACTGCAAGGCCAAGTCTTCGCTGGCGACACTGCCGGCGCTATGAAAGGCCTGCGCAAATTGCTACTAATGGGAGGAAGCAATGCAATCACAAGACATAGTGAAAGAACTAAGACAAAAGAAAAGCAGAGACAACCGCGACTTGCTCGACCGTGCCGCTGACGAGATCGAGAGACTAAGAGAGCAGCAAAAGGAGACAGAGAAATGCGACTCAACTATATAGACAACATTGACTGCCTTGAGGGCTTGAAGAACGTCCCGGACAATAGCGTGGACTTATTCCTCACCGACCCGCCGTACTCATCCGGCGGGCAATTCGCGGGGGATAGACGAAGCAGAACTGCGGTTAAGTACACCGGGAGATATGGAAACATTTCTGATCTTGAGGACTTTAGCGGGGACAACATGGATCAAAGAGGCTTCACTGAGTTCTGCCGTCAAATATTCGCAAAATGCCGCGAAAAAACCAAACCCGAGGGCGTTATCGTGACTTTTATCGACTGGCGAAATCTACCAGCAATGACAGATGCAATACAAGCAGCCGGCTGGACGTGGAGAGGTATCGCGGTTTGGCACAAGCCAAACGGGCGCCCCTCAAAGGGACGCTTCCGCAGCGAGTTCGAGTACATAGTATGGGGCAGCAACGGACCTATGCCTTTTGACCGAGGAGTGGGGTGTCTTTCTGGTTATTACCGAGCCAACAACGTCCACTCAAAAGACAGAGTGCACCAAACAGAAAAACCTTTGCAGCTTATCATGGACCTACTCGAGATCGTGCCTCAAGGTTCGACGGTGTGCGACCCCTTCATGGGCTCCGGCACGACAGCGGTCGCTTGCTTAAAGACCGGCCGCAACTACATCGGCTTCGAGCTATCCAAAGGGTACCACGCCATCGCGCAGCAGCGCATCGCCGAAACGATTGACGAGCTAATGAACGAAGAATAGAAGGAGGGGCGGGTCATGACCGTCAAACACGACAGGGCGCTGGACGTCGCCCTCGGCAACAGCCGAAAAACAAAGACCTGGAAGAACAAGACGCTCCGCTGGTCGGAGCTGCTTGACAGGTTAAAAACAACAACCCGCACGCCGGAGACGCTCGCCGAGTACAAGGCGATGAGCCGAGACAGACAGAGCGACATCAAGGACGTGGGCGGCTTCGTCGGCGGCTACTGTAACAACGGAAGCCGGTCGGACATCCGCTTCCGCTCCCTGTTGTGCCTGGACGCGGACTTCGCAGACGCGGACCTGTGGCCGGACTGGGAGCTGCTGTACGGCTGCGCCGCGGCGGTCTATTCCACGCATAAGCACACACCGGAAAAGCCGCGTCTGCGGCTGGTGGTGCCTCTGAGCCGGGACGTGTCCCCGGACGAATACCAGGCCATCGGCCGCCGCGTGGCGTCGGTGCTGGGTATCGACAAATTTGACGACACCAGCTACCAGCCGCAGCGCATGATGTACTGGCCGAGCTGCAGCCAGGACGGCGACTACTTCTTCCGCTACCTGGACGCGCCGCTAATGGATCCCGACGACGTCCTGGCCACATACCACAACTGGGCCGACGTGTCAAGCTGGCCCATGAGCAGCCGCGTGGCTGAGGTGGTCAAGCGGACCGCCGCCAAGCAAAAGGACCCCCTGACCAAGGGCGGACTGGTGGGTGCCTTCTGCCGCGCCTACACCATCCAGGAGGCTATCGCGGAGTATGTGCCGACCTACCAACCCTGCGACGACCCTGGCCGTTACACCTACACGGAGGGCAGCACGGCGGCTGGCGTGGTGATCTACGAGGACAAGTTCAGCTTCTCGCACCATGCGACCGACCCGGCCAGCAGCCAGCTGGTCAACGCCTGGGACCTGGTGCGGCTGCATCAGTTCCACGAGCTGGACGACGACTGCGACCCGGACACCCCGGCCAGCAGCCGCCCCAGCTATCGAGCTATGACGCAGCTGGCCACCAACGACGACCGCGTCAAGGTGCAGCTGGTCAACGACCGCATGGCCGAAGCGGCCACGGACTTCGAGGCGCTGCCGGAGGAGCCGGCACCGGATGGGTGGAAAAACAAGCTAAAGGTGACCGACAAGGGCACCCTGGCCCAGACCATCGAAAACGTGGTGGTGATCCTGCGGCACGACCCGGAGCTGGCCGGTGCTGTAGGGCTCAACGAAATGGAGCACAACATCGTGGCCAAGCGGTCGCTTCCCTGGCGTAAAGTCACCGGCCGCAGCCAGTGGACCGACGCCGACGACGCCGCGCTGCGCTTCTACCTGGAGCGCCGGTACGGTATCAACAGCAAGGACAAGATCTTCGACGCCGTCAACGTGGTGGCCGGAGAGAACAAGTTCCACCCGGTCCGGGAGTACCTGGACGGCTGCACCTGGGACGGCGTGCCTCGCGTGGACACGCTGCTGGTGGACTACCTGGGCGCAGAGGACAGCGACTACACCCGAGCCGTCACCCGCAAGGCGCTGGTGGCCGCTGTGGCCCGCATCTACCGCCCGGGGTGCAAGTTCGACTATATGCTGACCATCCGGGGCCGGCAGGGCCTGGGCAAGTCGGCCCTGATCGCCAAACTGGGCGGGCCGTGGTTTTCTGACACCTTCTCCACCATGCAGGGCAAGGAGGCCTACGAGCAAGTGCTGGGCGTGTGGATCATGGAGGTGGGCGAGCTGGCCGGCATGAGGAAAGCTGAAGCCGAAACTATCAAGCTGTATATCTCAAAACAGACCGACCGCTTCCGCCCGGCCTATGGCCGACGGCTGCAGGAGTTCCCGCGGCAGTGCATCTTTATCGGCACCACCAACGAGACCCAGTTCCTGCGCGACACCACGGGCAACCGCCGCTTCTGGGTGGTGGACACGCCCAACGACCCCGCCCGCGATATGTGGGAGGAGCTGACACCGGAGACGGTACGGCTGATCTGGGCCGAGGCCGTGGAGCTGTACCGTAAGGGCGAGGAGCTGTACCTGCCCAGAGAGCTGGAGAAGGTGGCCCGCGAGGTGCAGGAGGCCTACGAGGAGGAAAACCCCCGCGTGGGCATCGTGGCCGAATACCTTGACCGTCTGCTGCCTGACGACTGGGAGGGACAAGACCTTTACACCCGCCGCCAGTGGCTGGAGACAGACGCGCAGGGCACACACCGCCGCGACACCGTCTGCTCGCTGGAGATATGGGCGGAGGCCCTGGGTGGTAACCCGGACAAGCTGGACCGCTACGGCATCAAGGAGATCCGTGACATCATGGCCGCCCTGGGCTGGCGGCATAAAGGCAACAAGCGCATCACGGCAGGCCCCTATGGCCGCCAGCGATATTTTGAGAGGAGTTAAAAATGGAGATTAAAACCGTTGTAGAGTCTCACAACTGGCCCGGCGCCTTCGACGATAAAGTCAACGAGGCCCTGGCAGACGGCTGGAGACTAACCCGCCGCGACGTACTGCAAGGCTCCGACCGCTTCTACGCGGAGCTGGTCAAGCTGGACCTGCCTGCCGAGCCTGAGACGCCCGACCTGCTGACCGCCATGCGCGCCATCAAGGCGGAGTGCGACAGCCACGACAGCTGCGGGGACTGCCCTGCGCGGCCCTGGTGTAACTACCATACGCCCAACAACTGGGAGCTACCCGAGGAGGTGCGGAGCGATGGCTGACTGGCCGAAGGAGCGGACAATCGAACAGAACAAAAAGGCGATTGTTTATTGCGTCGTGTGCCGCAAGCCTATCGAGCCCGGGCAGCTGTACCACTACGTGACCCACAAGGGTCGGAAGTATGTGCACGTCAAGTGCTACGAGAAGGAGGTGCACCCGGATGACACCGCTGGAGCGTGACATCGAGCGGGCTCTGGTGGCCATGGTCAAGCGCCGCGGCGGCCTGTGCCTCAAGTGGGTGTGCCCCGGGTGGGCCGGCGTGCCTGACCGCATCATCCTGTTGCCCCGCGGCCGCATCATCTTCGCGGAGCTGAAACGGCCCAAGGGCGGCAGAGTGGCACCCATGCAGCAGTGGTGGGCTGAACAGCTGACCAAGCTGGGCTTCGACCACTACTACCTCTACAACCACGAAAACGTGAAAGGCCTGGAGCTTGTACTCCTGGCAGAGGATGAGGTGCGGAGACTGTAAGCCATACGGACAAAGGGGAAATACCACGACGAAAGAGTGATATTTTCCATGCAACTGCTACACGGCGACTGTTTGAAACTAATGCGAGAAATCCCGGACGGGTCGGTGGATCTGGTCCTGTGCGACCCACCCTACGGCACGACTGACTGTAGCTGGGACAGCGTGCTGCCCTTCGACCAGCTATGGGGCGAGTATGACCGGATAGTGAAGCCCGATGGTACGGTGGTACTATTCGCCGCCCAACCATTCACCACGCAGCTGATCGAGAGCAATCGGCGCGCCTTCCGCTACTGCTGGTATTGGCTGAAAAATATGCCCACCGGCTTTGCCTTCGCAAAGTATCAACCCATGCGCAGGGTGGAGGATGTGTGCGTGTTCTACCGCAAACACGGCACCTACAACCCGCAGGGCCTGCAGGAGGTGAAAAACCCGCGGCGAATAAGAAAAGCGGTCCGGGAGGACTCCGTCTATAAGATGGAAACGCTGGCGAAGGATTATGTACCGCGTTTCAAAAACTACCCCAAGAACGTGCTGCAGTTCGACAGCGAGCGCGGGTACCATCCGACGCAGAAGCCGGTGCCGCTGCTGGAGTACCTGGTCCGCACCTACACCAACGAGGGCGACACTGTCCTGGACAACTGCATGGGCAGCGGGAGCACCGGCGTGGCGGTCCAACGTGTAGGCGGTCGGCGCTTCATAGGGATGGAGCAAAACAAAGTATATTTTGACATCGCGCGCCAGCGCATCGAGGAGGCGGTCGCCAGTGGCAAAGTATAACACATTCTTAGTGCTAACCACAAAAGGGCGGCCACTCCTGGTGACCTCATCAGCGCGAAAAGCTCGCAAGATGCTGCGAACAGGCACTCGTGTGGAGGTGTGGAGCGCCAACGCTAAGGCGGAGACGGTATACCACCGCACCCGACACATGCTGGGCAAGTACGTGGCCGCTGAGCGGGAATACATACGAGCAAAACAAGCAGCAGCGGAAAAAAGAAACCGAAAAAGGAAGGACAAAAATGCGCTTAGACTACATTGACAACATCGACTGCCTGGAGGGGCTACGAGAGATCCCGGACAACTCCGTGGACCTAATCGTAACCGACCCGCCCTACTTCCTGAGCATGGGCCACGCAGGCAGCAAGACCAATGCCACCGCCAGGAGCAGGAGCGAGCAGCTGAGCAGCAACCGCGCCTTTAATGACCTGGCCATCTGCACGCCGTTCTATAAGCAGCTGTTCCAGGAATACCGGCGCGTGCTGAAAGACGACGGCAGCTTCTACTTTTTCACCGACTGGCGCGGCTACGCCTACTATTTCCCGCTGCTCAACGCGGAGCTGCCGGTGCGCAACCTGATCGTGTGGGACAAGAAAAGCGGCCCCGGGTCCTTCTATTCCTTCGCCCATGAGCTGATTGTATTCGGCACCTACAAGGGCAAAACCAAGGGCGGGGTCGGCTCCAATGTCTGGCGCATGGCTGGCTTTAACTCCGGCGCCAAGAGTACCGATGGTGAAAAGGTCCACCCGACACAGAAACCTGTGGAGCTGATCGTCAAGTGCATCGAGGACAGCACGGAGCCGGGCGCGGTGGTCCTGGACACCTTCATGGGCAGCGGCACCACTGCCGTGGCCTGCATCCGTACCGGCCGCAACTATATCGGCTTCGAGCTGGACGAGAAATACCACGAGATAGCACTGGCGAGGATCTCTGCAGAGGCACCCGCTGAGGCAGCTCCTATCGAAGAGCTTGCGGCAGAGCAGTAATTAGTAAACTAAAATAAAAAACCCCTTCGGAATTTCTCCGAAGGGGTTTTTGAGTTATGAGGCTCGCGTGTGCTCGCGTTATGAGG
>CALCHR010000114.1 GCA_937901185.1 uncultured Bacteroidales bacterium | reverse complement strand
AGACTGAAAACTACCTTCGACGTGGCAGGACCTACGCAAGGGGAGAGCTTATTGACGAAGCTCGACAGCATACTCTTAGCCATCGAACGCGGGCACATCATAGCCTTAGACGGCGACGCGCTCGTCGGCGAAACTATTGACAGATATGACAGCAAGCTCGGCCAGCGTCGTGCACTTGCAGCGAGGGGGGCTAGGTAATATGGCAAAAAGAAAAATAGTAATAGGAACATATGACACGGCGACCACGGGCTCGTGGACAATCGCCCAGTGGGAACTCAGCCCGGCGAAGCAAGTGACAGACTTCATCGAAGTGCCAGGCCGTAGAAAGGGTCCTCTCGATATGAGCACAGCATTGACGGACGGCGACCCGGTGTACGGGTCAAGAACGTTGACGGCTGTCCTCGAAAGCTCGGAAGGTTCCAGGCTTGACCGAGAGAGTCGCATCAACGTGATGGTGAACTGGCTCGACGGCTGGCGCGCAGAAATCAAACTGCCGGACGACGAGCAGCACTACATCGTGGGCCGCGTCAGTGTTAAAAAATTATATAACGACTTGGCGCCCTGCTCGGTCGAAGTGACCGCAGTGTGCGAGCCGTGGAAGTATAACAATGAAGAGACCAAAGTCGTGCTCTTGAGCACAGCAGAGGTTCAGAAGGCAATGCTGCCAAACGCTGGCCGCTTGGTAGTAGTGCCACTTTTAACAGTCACGGACGGCGACGTCTTACTCACAGCGGGTGGCTCTTCTTGGGCGCTCGGCCCTGGTTCTTATGCGCTCCCCGACCTCATCGTCGCGGCGGGCGGGAAAGAGATCGAATACAGTGGCACGGGCACGTTGACGTTCACATATAGGGAGGGCGTTTTATGATACAAGTATTTATTGACGACGACCTCATATACGACAGCAGGCTCCAAGACAACCCGCTCTTAGAGTTGACCGCGACGCTCAGCCTTGACAAGGCGGGCACGGCAGCGTTGAAGATGGCGCCCGACCACCCGGCGTTCAATAGGTTCGTAGGTTATAAGACAGTAGTCACAATTTACAGGGACGGAGTGCTACGCTTCAGAGGCCGCGCGCTCTATCCTTCTGACGACTTCAAGAACTGCCGGACAATTACTTGCGAGGGTGAGAGGGGCTTCTTCCGTGACGGTGTCATCCGTCCGTATACATACCAGGACAGCCCTGCGGCTATCTTCGCGGACGTAATAAGCTTATACAACGCACAGGTCGAAGAC
>CALCHR010000113.1 GCA_937901185.1 uncultured Bacteroidales bacterium | reverse complement strand
CATGCTCATTATAAATAGAGTATGTAACTTTAGCAGGTTCTTTATTGCTATTGGCACCTGCTTTTGCTTGAGTGGCCTGTTTCTTCTTCTTACCAAAGCCAAAAATGCCCTCGCCCAAGTCGTCATCACCTTGTGATGTGGTTGAAGCATTATCAGCATCTTCTGGATTATTAGTATTACTATTTACATCAGCAGGTAAAGACTCTTCAACTATTTCATCATCCTCTACCGCCTCTTCTTCAGATGAAGACTCATATGGAGCAACTACACCGACAATTTTATAACCCTCAGCTTCTTCGCAATACTGGCAAGCTTCATCGACATTTGCTAAATCTGTGTCAGCGTCAACTACTACATCTGCCTCATCCTTAATAGCAAGCGCACCACACTTAGAGCACTCTAAGATTACTTGCTTTGGTTCCTCTGCAGTAGCACTGTCTTCTGTCACTTCATCAAACGCAGGCTCTACAGCAGCCTCTTTGATCTTGTCTTCGTACAAGCCACTCAGCTCTTCAAAAACACTTGTAAAATTCATTATAAACTCTCCTCGTCGTTAGACTAAATTTTTAGTTAAGTGCAATAAGATGTGCAAACACCACATTTTACTATCATGTAATTTAGCGCTTATTTGTTGCACAACTTTTTATATTTTAGTGATAACGACACCACACCGTTTGTGAACGTTCATATGGTATTGTCCCACAAGTAAACCAATCTTCACCAAGGTATAGTTTAGGAAATTCAAATTCTTTTATGCCGCCGTCCCAGCAGCAAAGTAGTAGTTGCAATATACAAACTGGAATAAATAATAGTATGTAAATAAATATATTGACACGCTGTTCACGCTTAAAACGTCCATCAGGTTCTTTAATCAACGTATAAGAGCACAACGGGCGCAGCCATTTTGCTGCGGAATTATAAATGCCGATCTCGGTCCATTCTTTATATGAAATCTTCTGCTTTAATCTCATTCGTATGACCTACCTGTTCAAAATAAAAAACAACTTTATGTTCATTAGCAGTTACTAGGCCATAATCAAGGCCTACTTTATAAATATAACTATCTCGTAGTAGCTTTGCAGGAATTTCCTCGATCATCTGACGGAAACACTCTAAAGTATGTGCACGCTTGTAGTGATTGCATCTACGACAAGCTGGCATGTAGTTTTCAAAGCATTCAATTTCTTCTTCAGAATATCTTTTAAATCGTTCGCGTTGTCTCGGAATCAAATGGTCTAATTGAAAGTTTTTATACTCTACTACTTTGCCACAATAAGCACAGTGGCCATCATATTTTGCATATACAGCTTGACGTGTCTTTTTTGAAATTGACTTAGCCATAATTATCCAACAGAATCCTCCTCACCTAGATACCGCCAATATTTTACCTTCCAGTCTTTATAAGCTGTACACAGTCTAAAGCCCTCCGCAGGGTAGTAATAAGCAGTCTCAAAAATTCCTACAATATCATCTTCAGCATCGGTAGCAGTAATATAAACTTCTAAAGACCTGCTCGCGATAGGTATACCGTATTTTACATTACACCAATTGTCTTTTGCTAAAAACATCTGTAAGGCTTTTCTCATATTTAAATACTTTTTAGCAGTATTTTTAAGTGTCTCATTATCCGCTTCCATTGTCTTTTCTAATTCACAAATATACATGAAAAGGTCAGACGGTGAATTAATTCTATGCAGGTTATCAATTAGCATATTAAATCTCACTTTCCATTTTGCTTTTTTGCAAACTCGACCAAAGCTTGTTCATAGTTGTCAAATACATTTTTACCCCAGGTAAAAGTTTTATTGAAACTATGTGCGCCACGCAGCTTAATCTGTACACTTCTAGTGGTAAAACCTACCATCTGTACAATGTCTTTTCGAAGCGCCAGTGGTTTACCGCCATAGCTTTCAAAATACCATACTTCATCTCCTGGATAACAAGGAAAAGTATAAGATTTCAAAGTTACCAACTCCTAATTAAGTTTATACTTTATATAATACAATAAAAATAACCAGTACATTTTATTACGTACTGGTTATTTTAATATTTATCTTAGAATAGCGCCCATTTATAGTCATACTGCTTACGATAGTCGCCGTGATTGCCGACCTCTATAGCTTTTCGTACTTTCTTATTACCAACTCTGCGTAAAGACTTTGCGTAGCCGGGAGTGTTGGAGGCTGTGTATTTATAATAAAAACCTCTTTCCTCGTTAAACCAAACACCAGAGCCGTAGCTACATTTGGTTTTATTATAAGTCCTAAGCAGTTTTTTCTTTCGGTTTTGTGCTTGTTTGTATGCCATAAGCGCACACTCCTTTATGTTAGTCTAATGAAAAACTACAGATAAAGGGTAACTCATCATAGAAAGGGTCTATAGATTTGTCCATGCTGTAATAACCAGGGGCCTCGCAACAGTTATACCAGCAAAACTCAACTAGATGAACCGTGTCCATATCCACTGCAGAGTTCAATTTTCTAAAAACTGGAGCAAACTTTTCTTGTTCTACTGTAGTCAGTAGTCTAACCTTACCCCACTCACCACAGTCATTTCCATAATCAGACTCAATAATAAAGTCAATAAAAGCTTTTGTAGTTGGTGCAACATCAAACTTACCGACTCTTTGACCACCCCAATAGAACATATCACCAAAAAGTTTGTGAAGCTCCATACTGGCGTCTTTAAAGCTAACCGGATTTAGTCCAAGGTCTTCAAAAGGAATTCGTAAAACTTTCTCTCTATGATAATCAGACATTGTTACTCCTCATCAATTAATTTAGCGGTGTTAATAAAAATCTTTTTCAGCTGTTTGCTAAAACCAAAACGTTGTGCATTTAACTCAATACTTTTTAAAAGATTGCCATCATGTTGGCGTAACGAAGAAGCTTTCCAGTCGCACAATAACTCAATAATATCGACCAGAGTCATATCTTCGATTCCGTTTGGAAAGTGCTCTGGATGATGTCTATTTGCCGCATAGTGATGGTCTAAAGCAGGTTTAATCTCTTTGAGAGACTCCTCATACTCTTCACTACCATAGGTTAGCCCGGCAAGTTTTGGAGTAGCAGCAGTAAAAATCTCAAGTTCTGGTGATTCTAGTTTAGATGCATCGTGTTTAACACCTCTAGTATTAAGCATATCAGTAAGTACTCGAATATACTTTCTTACACTTTCTATATGCTTAATAGTTTCAACCTGACATTCTGCCTCTGTCATTATAGTGATATCTTTTTCATTCATAGTACTCACCACAAACAAAATACTGATACGCTTTTAACGCAGCTTGTTTACGCAAACCGTACGAGCCAGAACCACAGCGTTCATAAACCTTTGCAAAAGCTAGAGCAGCTTGTTCTGTGTCTTCCATCGCTAAAAAATCTTCATACGTAAAACCAGATTTATAACAAAATCCAAAATTCTTAAATTCTTTAGGCATGCTTTCTACTAGATAACTAAGCTGTTCTTCGAAAGATGTATCCGCCATAAAAGGAAAATAATAAGTAGACCACTGACAAAGCCCATAATAGTCACGTGAAGGATTATAAATTTCTGGATTTAAGTCTAATGTACCGCCGCTAGTTTCGATCATCATATTACCTATAATCGCACTAGCTACTTGATTGCTAAAGCCCTGTTGTTTTAGAAATTCCCAAGTTTTAGCTGCATAAAAATGTTCGCTTTCCCATGTACCAAGATGTCTAATATCACTCTCTATGTAAGCTATTACATAATAAAGACGCTGACATTCTGTACGCATTTCAGCATAAGCATCGTCTGTATATGCGCCGCTGCTCATGGCAGTCTCTATTTGCGCAACACAGTCAAAAACAACATCAAGATATTCATTACATTTATTAATGTCGTACCAAGAAATATAATGGATATCAGAAAAAAGTACTGGCTCAGCAATTTTTGGAGGCTCAGTAACAACAGTTTCAGGAATTGTTTCAATAACAGTCTCTGTCGGTGCAGAAACTGTTTCCTGAATATCTTGACCAGTCAAATCTGTGTTAGAGCTTTTTACAGAGCAAGCCGTTACTATAACTGTAACAGTAATAATGGTGAGGACTAGCACCAACATTAGTCTTGCTACGAGCTTTAGCCCTTTGCTAAACTTTTCTTGTAACATCTATGTACCTCGCTTTAATTATTTTTTGTTACCGACTACTTTAATTTTAGCCAATTAATTTGTAGCCTCCTGTAGACAAGAGGCTACAAATCGTAAAAAGTATCTTACTATACAGACTTTTTTGAACGTGCCAAAAGCTCCAAAAAAGTAGTATCTATAATAGTATTTCCATCCAAAACACTGCTAAAATTGCGTTCTTGGTAGGTAGTTGTCTTGCGACCAGGCTCACGATGTGTGGCGTAATCACTGGCTGCTTGCAATACCTGGTAAGCAGTTCCTTTAAACTTAAGCAGGTCTGGAGCAAACACACATACCATAAAGTCTTCTCTATTTTTTTGAGCGTTTCGTACCTGACGTTCTGACATGTCCGAGGTCACGGGGAAAAGTTTAGCGACCACTTCCTCAGTCTGTGCTTCTGCCAAGGAAGTGTTAGCAAGGATATCTGCTGTATTAGCAAATTTATCCATATATGCATTTGCAAGTTTAAGCGTATATCTAGCTTCTTCCAGCTTTGACTTGAGGTCGCCAAGATGTCGTGTTGACCAAGAGCGACGAGCACCATTTAGAGCAAGACCAAGTGTATTTTGACAAACAACACGTACCGGTGTCATAATAGCCTTAATAGAACCGGTTCCGTCATGAGTATTTGTAAAGCAGATAAACGGGTCATATTTCTCATCTAGGATATAGCGCTCAGGCATCTTTGCGAGCAAAAATACTCTTTTTCCGCCCTGAAGGGCACCAGCTGTTTCATATACACAGCCTTCGCCAATCAAGTTATCAGTAAAATCAAAGGCCTGATAATTCTGCACAATCTGGTATCTATTTGTAACAATGCCAAGAGTCTTACCATCCAGGTCTCTTACATTTGCTTTACAGTTTGGAATCTCAATATTGGCACCGGCATATTCTGTAAAAATAGGCTTCGGCTCCACAAGCCAATCAAGACCAGCCAGTCTAATGGCCTCGGCAGAAGTAGGGGCGTGGTCAACAGCAACACCCAAACCATGCCACGGTACAAATCGGTCATTAGATTCATCACTTACATACATCAAGCTT
Source organism: uncultured Bacteroidales bacterium (assembly GCA_937901185.1). Classification (GTDB taxonomy): domain Bacteria; phylum Bacteroidota; class Bacteroidia; order Bacteroidales; family Bacteroidaceae; genus Alloprevotella. The sequence continues at coordinate 3,530 of CALCHR010000113.1, read as the reverse complement.
TCTACTTCATGTGCCATACTAATTAACCCCCAAAAAATTAGTTAAGAATTATATAATATTATACAACATTTTTCTAAAGTAAATACACGCTGATTGTAAATCAGCGTGTATTTTTTAAACCTTTGTAGCGAGCTCCTCGTATATCTCGTATCTACGCACAAGGTCTTTATGAGCATCATACATACTTTGATAATCTTTTTCTTGAGTACGTTCCTTAAGCAGCTCATCCAAAAGCTCTTCTTGGCGCTTTCTAGATCGACGAATCCAATCGGCTAAACTTGCCTTAGCAGCCTTACTGTTTTCATATTGCTCTCTGGTAGGCTTGCTAAGGCCATCATCGTCTGCAGACGCCCTGAAAGTTACCGTCGGAGGAGAATTATCCAAAGTAGTTATAGGTGAAAACATTGGGCTATTTGGATTAGTAGTAGTACTATAAGTAGTATTATTAAAGCCACAATCTGCACAGTGACCGTCACAATACTGATAACCGCCACCACAAGGACGAATCATTTTATCAAGATGCATTACTACGAGTCCTTTCTGTAATTGCTTCCTGCACAGCGTAGTATTCGCTCATCTTCATAGGTTCCATCCAGTCAGGCAGCTTAAGCTCTGTCTCATGCTCATCCATCAAATAACCATAAAGGTCAGTGCCGTCATGCCACAAAGAGTACTTACCAGTATGGATATACGGAAAATACCAGCACCAGGTTCCGTCCAGCTTCTGCATGTCACAAAGAGCTACGACTTCATTTTTCCAAGCCTTATTAAGCGCAGCAGTTTTTTTAAAGTAGTAGATGTCATTTTTATCGGCGTACTTCTTAATCTGAGCTGCATACTTCTCTCTATCTTCAGGAGATAGCTGCATGCAAAGACTTTCATTCATGTAGTAGCCGGTGTACTCGCCTTCTGTCAAAAAGCCGTGCTTTGCGAAAAAGTCGCGTGCAAGTGCATGAAATCGATTCTTCTCAGCATCTGCCAAAAAGTAAATTTTATACAGAGGTGCGGTTTTTGATACTCGAAATGCCTGTTCAACCATTATTGTTCTCCTCATATTTTCGTAGCTCTGCCATAACCTTCTTAAGGTCTCCGGCATGCTGATTATAGATATCTAACAGAATGCTTGTAGAGAGACTTCTTGCAATAGCAATCTCCAAGCATGGATCTGGACAACATTCAAAAATGACAGGACACTTCATGCATAACTTTTTACACAAAGCTTCTGTCGAGTTTATTGGTGTCTTTATACACATCGTGTTAATTCCTCCACGTATCAAAGTAATACTTATCATATACAATTAGATCTTCAGAATCAGTTATATAATAAGTATCTTCATTTTCACGCAAGACATATAAATCTGTGATACTATTTTCTCCTTGTGGTATTACAGCTACCACAGATACAACACTGTTACGCTTGGTATCAATAATAGTTTCACCTAGACTGAATAATCGCATTAACATCCTCCTGGCAGTTTAGGCAGGTCTGCCCACCAAACGATGTCAGCAGGTCTGTGACCACTCCAAACCCACTGTTTTTTAAGCTTACTTTTCTTACGGGTACAGATATCAATAACAGGACTACCAGACCGGTCAGCTACAATAACAACACAGCGAATAGAATCTTTATCCGCATGCTGCAATGCGTTCTCTGGCATCAAGACACAGCTTGGCGTCCAATGAAAATTACAATAACTCTCTGACATCTGAATAAGGCGTACCAGCCAATCAGATTTATTTTCCGCAATTTTGCGTAAACCAGGATTAGTGCTGGTTTCTATAACATACATAGCGCTGTCTAATTCTTTACGTGCTATTTCCAAAGCTACTTCATTGGTTAGCATTAGTTATTATCCTCCCTCACACGATGCAGCTCAAGCTCTTCACAGTCGATATCACTCGTAAAATTGTGGTCAAGAAAATACTTTGCCTGTGCATCACTCATCTTACGCATCCAGCCGGTATACTTCCGGTTAGAGCACTTAAACCAACCGCACTTAAGCAAAAAACTATCACAAATAGTTTTTGTATGGCCACCATAAAGCTGAGTAGCCAAAGCTTGCGCACAATCGACATGATCATACACATCACACATAAAAGTATCACCGTTAGGAGCAATCCAACCAGTTCTAAATTTATCGCTATTCATCGGGTACCTTTCCCAAACTTTTAGATCAGGCCAATCAGGTGCCTCAATGATTTTAATGACATCTTCTGCGTCGGGTCGGTGCGTGTGGTAACCACCAAGCTTATTCATTACAATAGGCATCATAGATTCTACACCGTACTTCTCGATCGCCTGTCGAACATACCAGTAGCTCATAGCTTCTTCAAGGTCATCAATATATTCCCAGCACTCCGTTGCGCCGCTATAGCTACGAATAAGCATAAACTTTTTCATAGATACTTAATCCTCCGCATTGCTTCATGAATGTCTTTTGGTGCACATGTATAACTCTGGTCTACCTCTCGACACTCCATTACATAAAGCTTACCATTTTTTTCAAACAGTAGCTTATTCTCAGATGCGCTGTAACCAACAACAAAGCCTTTGATTTGGTTCATAATTTCAAAGACCTTATACATCATATCGTGCATATCTTACCTCCAACAAAAACTTTCTATATAATAATACAATAAATAGCTATGAAATTACTTAAAAGTAAACTATTATTACTAAAAAAATTACCGGCCTTAGATGGCCGGTAATTGAATTCTTGCTTATTTAAGCATGCCAAGCAGCAATTTCCAAGTTGTCTGACCAGCAGTAATTTCACCGTCTTGCCGCTTACCTCTTTCTTTTTGTAGTCTCTTGACTGCTTTTGTAAACTTCGGACCTGCAGTGCCGTCTGCTTCGCCAACTTCTGTATAACCCATAGCAGCTAAACGCTTCTGGATAGGTACCACGATAGGATGCTTACGGTTTATAGAAGCGCTTACAGTAATTGTCTTACCAAGTGTTTCAGGACCTGCTTTACCGTCCTGCTCGGCGCCAATAATCTTTTGCACTTCAAGTATGAAGTCGTCTAAACCATATTCGCCATCTTCACGAGATGCCTCAAGAGCACGCGCTATAGCAGATTCAGTCACAGGACCGACAATACCGTCCACAGTTAGACGATAGTCACTTTGGAACTTACGTACAGCAGCCTCTGTCTTGCTATCAAACTTACTGTTGACGGTGATAGCATAACCAAGTTCTTTCAGATCAGTCTGTAATTTCTTTACACGGTCACCGGTGTCACCTAAGTTCAATAGGTCGTCTTTATCTGTAGCATTGCCACCGCCAAATGTTGCACGATATGCTTGAGCATGTTTAGTTAAATCATCATATACAATTAATACGTCTTTTCCACTATACATAAATTCTTCTGCCATTGTTACACCAGCATAAGGAGCTAAATATAATAGTGGAGCAGGAAGTGATGCAGATGCAGAAACAACGATTGAGTATTTCATTGCATCGTTTGCTTTTAATGTTTCGATAACACTTGATACAGTTGATTCTTTTTGACCAATTGCAACATAAA
>CALCHR010000112.1 GCA_937901185.1 uncultured Bacteroidales bacterium | reverse complement strand
CTACTAGGAAAATTTCGGTAACTACTAAGATTCCTAAAGTAACTACTAAGAAAAAGAAGGTAGCAGAGAGGTGGTGATGGGGGCTTCAGGAGAAAAATTCGCGGCGCAGCGGATAGTCGCCTCTAAGGCGCTCGAAGTCTTCGGGCTTGCTCTTCAGTGCGTCGCTGTCGCGGCGTGGGTCGTAGCAGCGGAGATAGGGTGCGTGGGGGTGATGGGGCGAAAAATGCTCCACGCTATAGGCATAGTCGGCAGGTAGGGCAGGCGCTTGGATGTGGAAGGAAAAGTCCAAACCAAAGTGGCGGGCCACGGCTTCAAGGGCCATGCGTGTGCCGTTGGCCTTGCCGTCGGCCGAGTAGCCGGCAATGTGAGGCGTTCCGAGGAATACGCGCTCCAGCAGATTGCGGTCGATGTTTGGCTCGTGCTCCCACGTGTCGATGACGGCGCTGCGTACTTTCTCGGAATCCAAAGCTGCCTTCAAGGCCACTTCGTCTACCACTTCGCCGCGACCCGAGTTGATGATGACAGGGCAGCGTTGCAGACTGTTGAAGAATGCGGTGTCGGCCATGTGTAGCGTGGCGTGGCGGCCGCTGCGTGTGAGCGGTGTGTGGAAGGTGACGACGTCGGCCTGAGCGGCGATGTCGGCCAGGGTGCAGAAACCTTGCTCGCCGCGCTCCTGGCGGGGAGGGTCACAAAGCAATGTGCGACAGCCCAAAGCCTCAGCGGCTTGCGCTACCTTACTGCCGACGTGGCCCACGCCGACAATGCCTACGGTAGTTTCTGGGAGATGGATGTGGCCGGCTTCGTCGAGCAGAAGCAGGCTGCTGTGGATGTATTGTGCCACACTGGCTGCGTTGCAACCGGGACAATTGGTCCATGCAATACCTGCCTGGGCCAAGTAGTCGGTATCTAAATGGTCGTAGCCAATGGTGGCGGTAGCGATGAAGCGCACGCTGCTGCCTTCCAAGAGTTGGCGGTCGCAGCGAGTGCGGGTGCGGATGATGAGCACGTCGGCATGGCGCACATCGGCAGCGCTGATGCTGTCGCCGCGCAGATAGACGGTTTCGCCCAAGCGCTCAGCCTCGCCCCGGATATAGGGGATTTTATCGTCGATAACGAGTTTCACACCGTCCTATTTGAGTTTTGCATCTTGCGGATTGCGCAGTCCGCGTGCACCGGTCAGGAAAGCCTTGGCCGTACCGAAGTTGAGGTTCATATCCAAGCGTACGGGGAGGTGGTTCTTATCGTCGGTCACATAGAAAGTCACAATCTCCTTTTCCTTGCCATCTTCGTTTTCCAAGAAAGAGAAAACGAGGCAGCGGTAGGTGGTGTTGCTGTTCTCCATCTTAAATTTTTTCTTGCCGCGATAGACGATGGACTGCCATTCGCATTTTTTTCCGTCGGCCATCAGGAACTTGATGCGGTGGCCCTCTTTGAAGTTGGTGGGGTCAAAGGAACGGGCGCGTAGCAACATGCTGATCATGTCGTAAGCGCAGTATTTGCTGCTCTCTGTCTTAAACTTCGGTTCGCCGTTGTTGCGCTGGTGCATCATGTCGACCTTGCATTGCCCGTTGTCATAGCTGTAGACCACTTCGTCGCGGTAGTAGTTTTTCCCCTCATGGGCATTTTTTACGTACTTCTTTGGGACGAGGTCGAGGCCGGTGTAGGCGGTGAGCGTGTCGCGCATGATGAAGAATTTGTCGGCGCGCTCAGAGCCGCGGGTGATGAGGTAGGCGCGATAGGCAGGTTCGCCGTCGTAGACCGAGCGTGTGATGTTCATCGAAGCCGTACCCACTTTTATCCAGACAAATTTCCAGTTGAAGTAGAGGTCGTACATCAGCGTCTCGCCGCTGCGGAAGGAACTGTTGGGCGAGGAGCATTGAGCTGCCGAACGTAGGGGGACAGCGATGCTGCAGAGTATGAAGAGGCCGAGGGCCCATAGCGTTTTTTTCATAAGGCTGTATAGGTTTTTGTTCCCGTGGGGGAGGGTTTATCTTTTTCTGCTTTGACGCTCAGCGTTGCGGTTGGTGGGCGTGTTGCGTCGGCTGGCTTTCTGCTTAATAAGTTCGCAGGGCTTCTGCTCTATGACTGGCAAAAGGTTGATGTGCCACTCCTGCTCGATGTCCCAGTTGGCCTTGGCCGGAAGGGGTTGAGGGAAATAGAAGACCTCTTCGGCCTGCTCCTGCCGGTCAAAGTTTCCGGCATCCCATAGGCCGTTGCCGTTGCGGTCGTAGAAGAGACGCATGTAGTAGGTATCGGGTGTCAGGTAGAAGAAGTCGGCGCTGTTGTTTTTAGCCTGCTGTTGGTATTGCACCTTGCCGTCCTTCTGGAGCAACTGTACAATAGCCGTGGAATCGGCGCCGTGTAGGGTGATAAAGAGCGCGCCAAACTCGTCCTCATTTCCTATGCTCAAAGTCTTGCGGCTCACTCTGTTGGTGTGGCCGTAGAGGCCGTTGACAGCTGCCGAGTCGAGCACAATCTCATATTCTTGTCCCAAACGCCATTCGGCATACATACGATAAACCAGAGGGTCGTATTCGCTTTGCTCCAAGCGATAGCGCATCGCGTTGTGGAGGGTGTCTACCTTATGTAAAAGGTGTATCCTCGTAGTGTCGAATCCCAGTAAGGGTTCGCTGAATTCTATGGTGGGATTTTGCATCGGCGTCATGTTGCTGGCGCTCTTCAAGTTCACCTTTAGGTAAACGGGCGGCGGTGTTTCCTGGCTGTAGTCGCCGCGTTTGTGACGGCGTTTCCTTTGCTTCTCCCAGTTCTCCATACGCTCTTCTTCCTGGAGCTTTTTCCGAGCGAGCGTCAGTTTGGAACGCATGGTCAAGGTATCGGTTTTCAGGAAGCGCAAGCCGGTGGAGTCGTCGGTAGCGTCGTAGGTGCAAATCACGGAAAGCGTGTCGCGCAAGAGGGTAGTGTCGCGCACCCAGCAGGTAATGGTGTCGTTCCCTTTGGAGGGACTAACGAGCAACGCCTTCTTGGCATCGAAGCCGACGCCTTGGATGAGCGGCATGGTATCAGAAGGAGCGGTGAAGTAGATCTTGAACCACTCGTGGACGTCGCGCTGTGTCTTCAGCAAGTGGCGAGGCTGTCCGCTTTCGGTAAAGGCGAGCAGCAAAATGTTGTCGGGGAGGAAATGGGTGAAGCGTACGTTGCGGATGGTGTCGAAGTGCAGACTGTCTGCCCAAAGTGTGTCTTGGCGCACATCCTGGAAAGCGGAGGGCTGGATAATCTCTTGGGAGAAGGCTATCATCTCGCCTTTCTGCGAGAAACGGAAATCGCCATCCATGTCTTTCAGTGCGTAGATGCGATAGTTGCCCGGTGCCACGCCCTTAATAGAAAAATAACCGGTATCGTCGGTGCGTGCCACGCGCTGCAAAGGTTGCAGACGGAAGGTAGAGTCGGCGCTGTCGCTCTGCAGACCTACAAGAATTCCTTTCACAGGTTCCAGGTCTGCCGCAGCCAATACGTGGCCCGATACCTGCATGGTGTCGAGCTGTGAGCCGGTGGAGAAAAAATAGGTAAATTGTCCCATCGGGTTGCCCTCGTTGTTGTCTACGATGGCATCGCCAAAGTCGATGGTGTAGGTCGTGTTTTCTTTCAGCGAGTCCATCAGTTCGATAGAGATGTTTCGGCCGTAGGCTCTGATATCAGGCATTTCTATCTGCGGTGGCGATACGATAACTTTCTCGCCGGGGTTTTCCAACTTGATATTCTCGTCGAAGCGCAAGTTGATTTTCTTAGAGACGGTATGAGTCTTTCCGATAGCCGGAGTCATACTGATGATGTGCGGAGGCGTTTCGTCGAACGGTCCGCCATCAGGTCCGCTGCCGGGATTGGCGCAGGCGAAAAGGCAGACGGCTATGAGAACGAGGTAAGGCAGTTTTTTCATATAGTAAGGGCCTTATCGGTTCATCTCTAAGATTTGTTCGATGTGTTCGCGGGTGTTGGAGAGACGGGGCACTTTATGCTGTCCGCCCAACTTGCCTCGGCTTTTGAGCCAGTCGTTGAAGAGACCTTTGCGACCCACTACAATTTCCAACTGCTGCAAGGTGAGATTCTTGAAACGCTTGGCTTCGTAGTCTGAGTTGAGATTCTGCAAGGCCTTGTCAAGCAGTTCGGCAAACTGGTCAATGCTCTCCGGCGCTTTCTCAAACTCTATCACCCATTGGTGGTGGCAGTGGCCGCTGATGTCCATAAAGACGGGAGCGGCGGTATATTCTGACACCACGGCGCCGGTAGCCTCGCACGCAGCTTTAAGTCCTTTCTCGGCGTTGTCCACAATGAGTTCTTCGCCGAAGGCGTTGATGAAACTTTTGGTGCGGCCGCTGATGATGAACTTGTAGGGATTGGTAGAGGTGAACTTCACTGTGTCGCCAATGATGTAGCGCCAGAGGCCGCTGGAGGTCGAGATGACCATCGCATAGTTCTTGCCGGTTTCCACTTCCCAAAGGGGCAAGACGCGTGGAGCATCTTTTTCTAAGTCCTCGAGGGGTATGAATTCGTAGAACACGCCGTAGTCGATCATCAGCAACATGGCGGGGTCTTGGGGGTCGTTTTGCAGACCGAAAAAGCCTTCCGAGGCGTTGTAGGTCTCCATGTAGTTCATCTGCGGGTTGCGGATGAGCTGCTTGTATTGTTCTCGGTAGGGGGTGAAGGCTACGCCGCCGTGGAAGAAGACTTCCAGGTTGGGCCACACTTCGTCCAGATAAGTCTTGCCGGAGATTTCCAGCACGCGGTTAATGACGGCCATCATCCAAGAGGGCACGCCGCTCAAGTTGGTCACGTTTTTGTTTACGGCAATCTCTGCGATGCGGTCGCGCTTCTCTTCAAAGTCGCTGAGCAAGGCTATGGGCTTTGGAGGGATGCGGAACAAGTTGACCATTGGGTTGATGTTCTCAATGAGGATGGCGCTGAGGTCGCCCACGAGCGAACCTGCCACGTTGTAGTTAGGTGCGTGGCTACCGCCGAGAATGAGGGCGCGGCCGTTGAAGAGACGGCTTTGCGGATTGTTCTTCAAGTAGAGCATCACGGCGTCTGTGCCGCCGCGGTAGTGAGTATCTTTGAGGCCTTGGGCGCTGACGGGGATAAATTTGCTCTTGTCGTTGGTGGTGCCCGAAGATTTGGCGTACCAGCGCACTTTACCCGGCCACAACACGTTGGTCACGCCGTGGCGCATGCGGTCGATGCTGGCTTTCAGGTCCTCGTAGGTGTTGAGCGGCACGTTGTGTGCAAACTGCTCGTAGCTTTGGATAGATTCATATTCGTGTGCTCTTCCCCATTCGGTGGTGACACATTGCTTGACGAGGCTGTCCAACACGCGGCGCTGGATAGCTTCGGTGGCCACTGCGTAACAGTCTATTGCTTTGTTGCGCTTAATTTTTAGTGGGGTAAGAAAACTGGCTAAGTTCATTTCGTATCTGAATATCTGTTTATAGGACAAAGTTACACCAAGGCTTGGTAAACACCAAATTTTTGGCTCTTGAAAAAGTCCGGATTTAACAAAAGATAATTATTCCTTTTCCTCTACGGCAGCAGTTTGGTTGTTGGAAACATTCTTCCGTCCGAAGAAGCGCAGCCACTCCTGTTCAAAGTTCGGAGTAAAGAATCCGCTGCCGAGGCGTTGTTCTATTTCTTCGTGGCTAAAGAATCGGCCGCCGTCCAGTTCGCCTGAAGGCTGCGGTGTCTGTTCTGTGGTGGTTTTGAATACATGGACGAGTTCGCGTTCGCGCTCCGACTCGAATACGTATTTACCAAGGCTCTCCGCCTCAAATCCACTCAGTCCCACTTCCTCTTTCGCTTCGCGCTGCAAGGCTTCGGCTGCGTTCTCGCCGGGTGCAAAGTGTCCGCCGACGGCTGTGTCCCAGCGGCCCGGTTGAATATCTTTCCACAAGGGGCGTTGTTGCAGAAACAACTCGCCTTTATTATTATATATGTGTAGGTGTACCACGGGGTGCAGCAGTTTGCTTCCGCTGTGACATTCTCCGCGCGAGGCCTGTCCAATCATGTTTCCCTCTTCGTCCACCACGGGGAGCATTTCCTCGGCGTTGTCGGCGGTTGGTTCCAGCAGCGAGCTGTCGCCGTAGCTCAGGAAACGGAAGTCGTGGTTCAGTGCGTAGTCGTAGATGTGTCGCCAGTTGCCGCCCACAAAGGCCGATACCAGCAAGAGCAGGGTGCTTTGCGGCTGGTGGAAGTTGGTAATGATGCGCTCCACGATGTGAAACTTATAGCCCGGAGCAATGATAATCTGCGTACTGGTGTGGAGCACGGGCAGCCCGTTGCGGTCCAGGTAGTCGGCTATCTGTTGCAGCGCTTCCACTGTGGAGAGCGGTTGCGAAGTCTCTGCGGCATATTCATAGGGCAGCCATTGCTTCACGTGCAAGTCTTCTTGCGTGGCATTGGGGTTGCGGCTCAACAACACGCCGATGTAGTAAAGACTTTCCAGCGTGCGCACCGATGTAGTCCCCACGGCGGTGCATTTTCCTTGGTGGGCCAGCAAGCGCTCTATGCTTTCGCGCTTCACGGCTATCCATTCTGCGTGCATCTCATGGCCGCCTATCTCCTCGCTCTTCACCGGTTTGAAAGTGCCGGCCCCCACGTGGAGCGTAATCTCGTTGCGCTCGATGCCTCGCAGGTCCAGTTGTTCCAACACCTGCGGCGTGAAGTGCAGCCCGGCAGTGGGCGCGGCCACCGAACCTTTTATCTTCGAGTAGACCGTTTGGTACGTCTGCAGGTCGCTCTCTTCCGTGTCGCGGTTCAGATAAGGCGGGATGGGCAGTTCGCCTGTGGCTTCGAGAATCTCTGAGAAGCTCACGCTGTCGTCGGCCCAGTCAAAGCGCACTTCGTGTCCCGTTCCGCTCACGCCGATGCGTTCTGCTGTGAGCACTACGGCTTTTTTGCCCACCTCTATGCGTCGTTCCAGGCGTCCTTCTTTCCACTTCTTCAAGTTGCCCACCAGGCAGGTCCAAGTGCAGCAACGTGTCTGCGCAAAGGCCAGCTGATAGTCGGCCGGTGTGTGTGGCTCCAAGCAAAACACCTCGATGAGCGCCCCCGTCTGTTTGTGGAAGTGCAAGCGGGCTTGAATGACGCGTGTGTTGTTGAACACCACCAAGCCGCCCTCGGGCAAGTAGTTGGGCAAGGCTTTGAAGGCCGTTTCCTCTACACGGCCGCCGCGGTAGAGCAGTAGCTTTGAACTATCGCGCTGCGCCAGCGGATATTTGGCGATGCGCTCGTCGGGGAGGGGATAGTTGTAGTCCTCGATGCGTATATGTTTGGGGTGAAGCATATCTTCAGCGTTGGTTTCAAGTGCAAAATTAGCGCATGCGGAGCGAAAGGCAAAGCCCGCAGCCATATTTTTGTGTGCAGCCGTTTTCTTCTTCTCACAGTTTGTAAGGAAAAAAGCATTTCGGTATGACAATCTGCAAGTAATGGACTAAAAATATCTTGCAGTTTGTTATATTTCTGTAAGGAATATTTGCAGCGTGTCTGATAATATCCGTAACTTTGTGGCAGTTGTCGGCTGCGAGGCCGTCGGCTCTTAAAAATATCAAGATATGAATGTCTACCCCAAATGGCTTTTGCTCTTAGCCGGCACCAATCTGCTCTGCCTGCTGCTCATTCCGTTCTTCGTGTTCGGAGGCTTTGCCCCTTTCGGCACCAGCGCTTCCTCCTTCGTAGGCTTCTTGCTCTACGTGCTAACCAATCTTCTTTGGCTGCTGCCCGTGGGCTGTTTTTTCGGTAGTCTCTCGCTCTATGCCAACTACCACGAGCGTCTCGGCGTTTTGGTAGCCGTAGGCGGCCTGCTGCTCACGGTGGCCGACTTCCTTTTGGTCTACCTCAATCTCTGATACACATTATATATATTATATAGCGCCCGAATCAAAGGTCCGCTGCCGCTTCGCTTTTATGGCGAACTTCGGTAGCGGACTTTCTTTGTGGCCGCGGGCTTCGGGGGCGTTGTCTGAAAACGATTGGTGGCGCCGAGTCTTTCTCCCGGCGCCACCAAACTGATACTATTTACAGCTCAGAGCTGTTTCTTATTTCCAGAATTCTTTGGAGTCAGTGTTGCTCCAGTCGCGCTTGTTGGTCCACACGTCGCCTTCGTTGTCAATCTCGGGCTTCTCTTCGTCCAATCCATAGTTAGGAGAGTTGGCCAAGAGCGATTCTGTGTGGTCGAAGTTGAAGAGTTCTATTGCAGGCTTGATATATGCTTTTTTCATAATGCTATCTGTGTGTCAGGTTTATTTAATATACATTTTCTTGCCGTTCACAATGTAGAGACCCTTGGTGGGTTGTGCTACGCGGCGGCCACTGAGGTCGTAGTATTCCTTAGCTTCGCCCTCGCCCTCGGTCAGGGTGTTTTCGATGTCGGTAGCTGTGCCGAAAGAGAAGCGGAGGCCTTGTGCTGCCTGTGCCTTGTCTACTTCTACGTAAGCCTTATACTTGGCGATGTTGGTGCCGGTGTAGGGGTAGAAGCCGATTTCGCCTTTACCGCCGTTGAGTACGAAGGTGGTAACGCCGCTTTCAGTGCTGCGAGGCTTAGTCACGTTGGTACCTTGCAAGTCGTTGTTCTCAAGCGGAGCCACGTCGGCTGTAGCGGGAGCGAGCACAATCTCTTGTGCCTTTTCGCTGATGAGGATGGCACCTTCACCGCCGGGGAGGATGTTCTTCACCTCGCCGCAAACGAGTTGGTTGGTAGTATAGTCTACGTGGGCCTTGTAAGCACGCACGCCTTCGGGAATCTCTACGCTGAAGGGCAACCAGATAGAAGAGTAGGCCTTACCGTCTGCCACTGCCGGCTCGCGGAGTTTTACTACGTTAGGATAGTCATTCACTTCTTCCAAGAAGAAGATGCTGCTGCCGCCGTTGGGGTCGTTGATGATGCTGCCGGGGTTTTCAGCGTCGTAGGTGATGACCATTTCTGTGTTGTTGGTTGTAGTGCCCAATTGCAAGTTGTAAGTGTTGGTGCCATCGGTGGTCTTGAGGAGGAAGCCGCCGAAGAAGTCGCCCTTGTTGGCCGCAGTGGTCAATTGGAGGCTTCCGGTGTTGGTGCCGTTGTAGCTGGAAACAAAGCCCTGTGTGCCGGTTCTGGCGCCTACGAGGAACTGACCGTTCTCGCCTACAATGGCGTAAGTGCCTTCGCCGTCCTTGGCAGTATCCATGCTCTTCACTACAAACACTGTGGTGTTGTCTGCTTCGTGCTGACCAGCATTTACGATGGTCAGTTTTCCGTCCTCAGCAGCTTTCAGATAGCGGCCTTTGTTGCCCATGTAGTGGGTCTTGATGCGGTAGGCCTTTCCGGTTTCGGGCATCTTGACGGAGGTGCTGGACTTGTACTCTGGCAAGAAGCGGTGCAAGCCAAAGAAAGCCCCAGCTTCTTTGATACGAGCTACATTATCTAAATATTGAATAAGGATGTTGCGGAGGTCGTCTGTGGGAGAGCCCGGACCGTTTACATCTAAGAGAGCTTGAATCTCAGCGGCCTTCTCATCAATGAGGTTTTGGTCTTCAATGTAGTAGCTCTCTATGAATATTTGGCTCATTTTGTCGCCAGGCTCAAAACTGAAATCGCGAGCCACTCTCAGAAGGAAGTGGTTGCCGCCGTCGTATTCGTTGTGGAATGTGATGATGCAAGAGGCATCAGCGTCGTCTGCCTGGCAGTATCCTGTTGATACATTCAGCAAGTTGGTCTTGTTGAAGTTGATGCGGAAGTAGCCTTCATAATCTCCTTCGCCGGCCTCGATAGCTGCAGCTTGTATGGGGTATTCTGTCAGGATGGCCTTACCATCTTGTGCAGAGATAAACTTCTTCTCGCTAACGCTATAGAGGAAGTAGAGGCCGTTGTAATCTGGATAATTATTGATATAGTAGCTGTCGAAGGGGATGAGTACAAATTGCTGTGCCTCGTCTCTGCCGGTTACTTTTACCTCCTTGTATTTCTTGCAATCGTTACCACAAGCTTCGAGCCACTTTCCGTCTTTGGGGGCATACACATGATGGTCGGGCTTGTTGTAAGGAGCTAATGTGAATGCGTAAGGAATATAGTATAGGTTGGAGAATCTTTGGAGATCTGTATAGGTTAATTGCAATCCTCTTCTTACAAAGACATAGAAGTTTGAGATGGTTATGTTGCCGAGCATTTTACCAAAAGCAATATTTACATCCTTGGCATTAAGATTCTTAACCTCTACGTGGTGAGTGCCGGCAGTGCAGGTGATTTCTCCTTCGTAGCTGTCGTTGTCTGTAATGTCCTTAGGAGCGGTGTAGTCAAAACAGTAGCCAACAATGTTGTATCCGGAGGCAGCTTCGATAGTCATGCTCGCTAAGTCTGTAGAAGATATAACGAAGGCCAAGGTGTGGTCGGTTTGCTCATTGGGGTCAAAGCGATGGCCTTCATTTTTGCCAGTGCCGGTAAAAGTCTTGATGGTAACCAAAGGAAGTTGTTCGTAAACATCTACATCTTCGTTTTTGCCAATCCAGCGAGAATAGGTGCTGTCAGAAGCCCAAGTTCCATAGTAGCCGTATGATTCGGAGGAGAATGTTCCGGTTGTGGGAGTTACCTTAATACCTTCAATGTCTACCTTGCCAAAGTTTGGGGCGAGCTCTTCGCTGCGGTCGGTGTCTACCGCAAAGAAACTTAATGCATCTTCGGGGTTGAAATCTTCTACTGCGGTGATGACGATAGAGTTACCATCGTCGGCAAATCCTTGTCCTCCGTCCGGGCCCCAGTTGTCAATGATCATTTGCTTACTGCCGCCTACATTGACAATGTGGTTTGCGTCGTACCACACCACAAAGGTGCCGGTTCTGTTTCCGTTCTTGAAGACGATGGGGTGGGTAGGTTTGTCGGTGAGCGCACCGTCGTTGTTGATGTATTTGCTCTTGCCCACGCTGTAGAGGTAGTAGGTGTTGCCGTTGTCGGGAGTCAAGAAAGCGAACTGCTGATTGGGGTCTGAGTCTTTCTGCGACAGGCTGAGGTCATTGAGAGATTTCAGGTTGGTGTCGTTCACCGCCCAACCGTTTGCGCCCTTTGAGTGATTGGGGAGCGTGGCTGTGTAGGCCTTGTTATTGCTCAATTCGGAGAGTTGAGTGATTACAGTAGGAGTAGGAAGTGTTACTACTTCTTCAAGTTCAAACTTGGCAGCTGCATCACTTTTTGCATCGCAATAAGGAAAGTATCCGCTGATTTTATAGGATTCTCCATCAGGTGTGCCGGTTACATTTTCTACCTTGAAATATCCGCCGGTCCAGCTGATGGTATAGGTGCCATCTCCATTGCTGGTAAAAGTCAATACGGTGCCACTGTCTGCAGCATCTACATTCCACTGCTGGCAGTAGATGTACTTTCCAACTTTGGATTTCAATTTGTAATCCGTGCCGCTGGCTTCGAAAGAGAAAATTTGTTCGTCGCTTTCAGCGTAGTCTACAAAGTTGATACCGCCGATAGGGCCGGAGGGATAGGAGTCGTAAGATCTGATGTTCATGTACTTGGCTTGGTTGCCGGTAGCAGCCTGAACGGTGTACTTGATGCGATACTCCTTGCTTGTGTCAATCTGTGCCGCTGCTGTAGTGAATACTGCCAGCAAAAGCGACAAGCATAAGAAAAGTTTCTTCATAAGTTTTTGTTATTAGTTTGTTATATTTTTTCTCTTGTTTGGTTTGAAGCCGCAAAGGTACATATATAATAATATATAGCCAAGGAATTTCTCTTAAAAATATGTTTTACAGCATAAATTATTGATTCGCTTTTTGCAAAAGAGAGAAAGCAAACCTTTCTTCTCTTTAGAATATTTAAGAAAGTTTAAGATTTGCGAGGGCGGCGATAGCGCAGAAAAAGCGCCGGATGTGGCAGCGGAAATCTTTGGTGTGGAGAAAATCTCCGTAGCTTTTACCAAAATTTTCTTAGTAAAGGCCGAGGAAAATTTTTCTCTTTACTAAGAAACGGCTGCAAACTCCCATTTTCTCGCTCGCTAACACCTAAAAAAAGCAGGAACCCTCTCCGGGCTCCTGCTTCGCTATGACAAAGATAATACATTGGAGGGCGAAATGCAAATTGCCTTTAACTTTCTTTTGCAGATGTGTTAAAAGGGGGCGGGCTTGTGCTCGTTTTTAATCTGCTCCATTTGTGCGATGGCGTAGATGGGGCAGATGTTGACGTGTCGCATCTCGAGGTTGTCTTCTTTATCTGTGTAGGAGAATTGGCCGAAGTTTTCCAGCGAGCATCGGATGGCGTGATGCAGTTTCTTGTTGCGCATAAATGCCCAGAGGCTTTTCATTCCGCCTTGTCTGTCGGCTTTTACTTCTATGGGGACGATGGTTTGCAGGTGGTTGGATATGTAATCTATTTCTGCCTGGGCGTTTTTGGCTTGTCTTGTCCAGTAGAATAGTTCATGGCGCATGTTGGGTGTCATGTGGTGCAGCATTTCCAGGCCGACGATGAGTTCGGCCATCGGGCCTTTGTTTGCCAAGTCGGCGGCGCTTGCTGTGAGAATTTGTGTGGTGAGTTCGGAAGTGTTTCCTAAAGAGAGGTTCAGGAGTCGGAGCATGAGTCCGGTGTCGAGCGGTAGCATTTTCTGGTAGGCACTGTTTGCTTCGCTGCCCAAGGGCAGTCCGTTGGCGTCTGTGTGGGTGACGGGGTGCAGGATGCCGGCGAGTATGAGAAGTTCGAGGGCTTTTTTTACTTCGGCGGTCTTGTATTCGGCGCCCACTTTGGTATATACAAATTTGTGGGTGGCTTGAAGGGCGGCGCTGCGTAGGGTTTGGCGTAGCAAGATGGGGTCTACGTTCTTTTTGTATTTGGGGAAGTCGTCTTCGTATGCCACTACGATGTCGTCTTGCACTTCCTGACACCTTATATAATCATGGTGCTCCACCCAAGTTTTGACGGCTTCGGGCATGCCTCCTACCAGGAGATAGGTGCGTAGGAGTTCCACCAGTTTGTCGTGGAGCGGTTGGGGCAACGGATGGTCGGGCGAGGACTGATTGCGTGCTTCAAGCAGCAGTTGCTGTCCGTTGGCCGTAAGAAACTCGTCGAAGGTCATAGGGTACATAAACATGGAGTGTATCCTACCCACGCCGAAGGTGGGAAGTTCCTTCAATGCGAATTCAAGGAGAGAGCCTGCAGCTATTACGTGGAGCTCGGGCATGTCTTCTTTGAAAAATCGCAGGGCCATGATGGCGCGAGGGCATTCTTGAATCTCGTCGAGGAATAAAAGCGTCTTTCCCGGCCGGATAGAGACTCCGCATATGGCAGAGAGTTGCGGGACGATGCGCCGCACGTCGAGGTCGTCTTCAAAGAGGGTTTTGTACTTGGGTTGTTTCTCAAAATTTATCTCTACAAAGGAACTGAATTTTTTGCTGAGCTGCTGCACGGCTGTCGATTTGCCTACTTGGCGGGCTCCCCTAAGCAGTAGCGGCTTGTGGCTTTCTCTTGATGCCCAGAGGGATAAGTGTTGGTCTATAAGTCTTTTGTAATACATGTAGAACAGCTTTAAGTTTGCCGGCAAAGGTAGTGATTTGAAAAAATCCCAACAAATAATTTTCCGAAAAATGAAAAAATCCAAATAAATAATTGGGCTGTTTTTGAAGAAATCCAAACAAATAATTCCCTGGAATTTGAAAAAATCCAAAGAAATAATCGGGACGCACGGAGGGTGGGAGAGAAAAAATAGGGGGCTTTTTGGGCGCAATCTCTGAAATAGTGTTATTTTTGCAAAATAGATAGAGGCGTCTGCTGCGGTGGGCGGCTCTTAAATGAATGAGACAGAAATGGATAAACAATTGGATTACAAATATCTACCCCATATCGACCTGCCGGCCGACTTGCGCCGCTTGCGCCCCGAGGAGCTGCCCGCCGTGTGCAACGAGCTGCGCCGCAGAATCATCGACGAGCTGGCCGACAATCCCGGTCATTTCGCTTCGAGCCTGGGCGTGGTGGAGCTCACCGTGGCGCTCCACTATGTGATGGATACGCCCGAGGACCGCATCGTATGGGACGTGGGGCATCAGGCCTATGGCCATAAAATCCTGACAGGACGCCGCGACCGCTTCTCGACCAACCGCAAGCTCGGCGGCATACGCCCCTTTCCCTCGCCCAAGGAGAGCGAGTACGACACGTTTGCCTGCGGCCATGCCAGCAACTCCATTTCGGCCGCCCTGGGCATGTCGCACGCCGCACTGCGCAACGGACATCAGGGGCGTAGGGTGGTGGCCGTCATCGGCGACGGCTCGAT
Organism: uncultured Bacteroidales bacterium; assembly: GCA_937901185.1. GTDB lineage: Bacteria > Bacteroidota > Bacteroidia > Bacteroidales > Bacteroidaceae > Alloprevotella. The sequence goes on along the minus strand of CALCHR010000112.1, from coordinate 11,601 downwards.
GAGCGGCGGACTGGCGTTTGAGGGGCTGAACAATGCCTCCGACACGCCCAACAATCTGCTGATCATCCTGAATGACAACAACATGAGTATAGACCATGCGGTGGGCGGACTGAAGCAGTATCTCTTGCAACTGCAGACCAACAGCTGCTACAACCGCTTGCGCTTCAAGCTTTCGCAGAAGCTCTCCTCATGGGGATGGCTCAACGACTCGCGCCGCCGCAGCATCCTGCGCTTCAACAATTCGCTCAAGGCGTTCCTCTCCAACCAGCAGAACATCTTTGAGGGGATGAACATCCGCTACTTCGGTCCGGCCGACGGCCACAATGTGGTGGAGCTGGTGCGCATCCTGCGCGAGCTGAAAGACATGCGAGGCCCGCGCCTGCTGCACATCCATACGGTGAAAGGCAAAGGCTTTGAGCCCGCCGAGAAACACGCCACCATCTGGCACGCACCGGGCAAGTTTGACAAAGAAAGCGGTTGCCGCCTCGAGCAGCAAAGGCCCGACGCGCCGCCCAGGTTCCAGGACGTCTTCGGCGAGACCCTCGTGGAGCTGGCCCGCGAGAACGACAAGATAGTAGGCGTGACGCCCGCCATGGCAACCGGCTGCTCCATGAACATCCTGATGGAAGAGATGCCCGACCGCGTGTTCGACGTCGGCATCGCCGAAGGCCACGCCGTGACTTTCTCTGCCGGAATGGCAAAAGACGGCCTGCAGCCCTTCTGCAACATCTACTCCTCCTTTGCACAGCGCGCTTACGACAATATCATCCACGACGCCGCTCTGCTCGGTCTGAACGTGGTGCTCTGTCTGGACCGCGCCGGCTTGGTAGGCGAGGACGGCCCCACACATCATGGTGCCTTCGACCTGGCAGCCTTGCGCCCCATCCCCAACTTGACCATCGCTTCGCCCTACGACGAGCACGAGTTGCGCCGCCTGATGGCCACCGCCGCACAAAAGGACATGGGCACCTTCGTGATTCGCTATCCGCGCGGCCGAGGCCGCTTGGCCCACTGGCGATGCCCGCTGGAAACCGTGAGTGTGGGTAAAGGCCGCCGCCTGAAGGACGGAAAAGACGTAGCCGTACTTACGCTCGGCCCCATCGGTAACGTGGCCGCCGACGCCATTGCCGAAGTAGAAAAAGAACACGGCGTGAGCGTGGCCCACTACGATATGCGCTTCCTCAAACCCCTCGACACGGCGCTGCTCGACGAAGTGGCGCAACGCTTCAAGCGCGTGGTGACCGTAGAAGACGGCGCCCGCCTCGGAGGCTTTGGTTCCGCCGTGCTGGAATACTTTGCTGACAAAGGCGTAAAGCCCGACGTGGTGCGCCTCGGTCTGCCCGACAATTTTGTAGAGCACGGCAAGCCCGAAGAGCTCTACCGCATCGTCGCCCTCGATAAAGACACTATCAAAAAGGCACTCCTATGAAAATCATTATAGCCGGGGCGGGAGCCGTAGGTACGCACCTGGCAAAATTATTATCGCGTGAGCATCACGACATCACGCTCATCGATGAGACCGCTGAGAAGTTGGAGAGCATAGGTGCCAACTTCGACCTCATGACCATTTGCGCCTCGCCCTCCAGTATTGAGGCGCTGAAAGACGCAGATGTGGGCAGCGCCGACCTCTTTATCGGCGTCACCCCCGATGAGGCCCACAACATGACGTGCTGCATGCTGGCGAGCAAACTGGGCGCCCGCAAAACCGTGGCACGCGTAGACAATTCCGAATACATCCAGCCCGAGCACGCAGAGTTTTTCAAAACGGTCGGCATCCATTCGCTCATCTATCCGGAAATGCTTGCCGGGCAAGAAATCATGCACAACATCAAACGCAGTTGGGTGCGGCAGTGGTGGGAATTCCACGACGGCGCACTCATCATGCTCGGCGTAAAAGTGAGAGACACGGCCCACATTCTCAACATCCCTCTGCGAGAACTCTGCGGCCCTGAAGCGCCCTACCATGTGGTGGCCGTGAAACGCCGAGGCGACACGCTCATCCCACATGGTAACGACCACATCGAGAGTGGCGATGTGGTGTTCTTCATGACCACCCCCGAGTTTGTGAACCACATCCGCGAGATCGCCGGTAAGGAAGAGTATCCCGAAGTGAAGAACCTCTTCATCATGGGAGGCAGTCACACCGCCGTGCATACTGTGGAACACATGCCGGAACACATGTACGCAAAAATCTTTGAGGCCGACGCCAAACGCTGCGAGCGCCTCAACGAAATCATAGACAACGACCACACCCTCGTGATTCACGGCGATGGCCGCGACCTTGACGTGCTGCTCGAAGAAGGCATCCGCACGGCACAAGCCTTTGTGGCCGCCACCGACAATTCTGAGGCCAACATCCTGGCTTGCTTGGCGGCAAAACGCCTCGGCGTACACAAGACCGTAGCCATGATAGAAAATCTCGACTACGTGAACATGGCCGAGAGCCTGGACATCGGCTCGATTCTCAATAAGAAGACGCTGGCCGCAGCCCACATCTACCGCATGATGCTTAAGGCCGACGTGACCACCGTGAAGAGCTTGACGGTGGCCAGCGCCGACGTGGCAGAATTTAATGTGCCCGAAGGTTCCAAGATTACGCGCAAGCCCATCAAGGACCTTGCACTGCCCGAAACTGTGACCCTCGGCGGCCTGGTGCGCAACGGCAAGGGAATCCTCATCAACGGTATGACGCAGGTGGAAGCCGGCGACACCGTCGTGGCCTTCTGTCTGGAAAATGCTATCAAGAAGATAGAGAAGTATTTCAAATAGCCCGTCAGGATGATCAACAGCAAAATCATTTGCAGCCTCATCGGCACACTGCTTTTCCTTGAAGCCCTGTTGCTGGCCGCTTGCCTGGGCCTCGGCATCTACTATGGCGAGACCGACTATCTTTCCTTCGGCATCCCCATGCTGGTGGCCGTAGCCATCGGTGTGGCATTGAAAGTGCTGGGACGCGGTGCAGAAAACCGCATGAGCCGCCGCGACGGTTACCTGGTGGTTTCGGCCACGTGGGTGGTCTTCTCCATCATCGGCATGCTGCCTTTCCTGATTAGCGGCTGCGAACCGCGGATAGCGGCGGCCTTTTTCGAGACGATGTCGGGATTTACTACGACCGGCGCCACGGTGCTGAATAACATTGACACCTTGCCTCACTCCATTTTGTTTTGGCGCAGCCTGACGCACTGGATGGGCGGTATGGGAATTGTGTTTTTCACCATCGCCGTATTGCCGCAGGTGGGCTCGGGCGAGCAGAAACTCTTTTCGGCCGAAGCCACCGGCTTGAAAATCGGTAAGTTGCATCCGCGCATCAGTACCACCGCGCGCTGGCTTTGGGGCCTTTATTTGCTGCTGACGGTGGCCTGCGTCGGCGCATTGACTTTGGGCGGCATGAATGTGTTTGACGCCGTGAACCATGCCCTCTCCACGGTGGCCACAGGAGGCTTCTCGACGCATCAGGCCAGCATAGAATACTACGACTCCATCCTGATAGAGAGCATTGTAGTGGTCTTTATGTTTCTCTCCAGCATCAACTACACCCTGCTTTACCTTTTGATTATCAAAGGCCGCTTGCGCGATGTGTGGCGCGACGGCGAGCTGCGCTGCTTCATTGCGCTGCTGGTATTCATTATTATATATATGAGTGGCGTGCTTTATTTCATGGACGGCTATACGCCGGCCGAGGCTTTGCGCTACTCTGTGTTCCATGTAGTGTCGCTGCAGTCGACCACCGGCTTTACGGCGTGCGACTTTATGACGTGGCACCCCTCGGCCTGGATGCTCCTCTTCTTCGTGACCGCCATCGGCGCCTGTGCCGGCTCTACGAGCGGTGGTATCAAGTGCGTGCGCGTGTTCACCGCCTATAAGGTGATGGCCAACGAGTTTAAGCACATTCTGCACCCCCGCGCCGTGTTGCCCGTGCGCATTGGCAACTCGGTGGTGACGGAGACCGTGGTGCGCACCATCTTTTCCTACTTCATCTGCTACATCGTGCTGATGTTTGTGGGCGCTTCGGTGATGATGGCCCTTGGCATTCCGATGCTCGACTCCATCAGCCTCTGCATGTCCTCCTTTAGCAACGTGGGTCCCTCGATAGGTTGGATGGTAGGTCCGCTCGACTCGTGGAACGTGTTGCCCGACCTGGGGCTTTGGACCCACTCTTTCCTGATGCTGGCCGGCCGTTTGGAAATCTTCTCCCTGCTGCTGCCCTTCATGCCCGCCTTCTGGCGCGACAACTGACAGACTGATATAAAAACTCTACGCGATATGAAAAAAACGATGCTCCTTTGCTTGCTCGCCGTCCTTACGCTGACCGCTTGCAACAATAAAAACATCCACGAACTGGTGAAGCAGGTGGCCGAAGCCCCTGTGGACACAACCGGATTTGCCAAGAAAGAAGTGCTGGTGAGCGACTATTGCTCCGCCATGCTCGACTGCTTTGCCGACGTGACCTACACGCAGACCGCTGCCGACGAGCAGCCGCGCGTGGTGCTCATGGGCCCCGAAGAGGTGCTGGAAAATATGAAAGTCAAGGTGAGAGACGGCGAACTCCTGGTGGAGACCGACCGCCGCTATCGCATGCCCGAGGGCGTGGTGGCTGTGGTGCATCTCTACTCGCCCTTCGTCAATTCCTTTATGCTCAACGGCGGAAAATGCCTGCGCTTGGGCAAGGTGGAAATCAGTTCGCCGCTCTGTCTGGAGCTGAATGGGGTAGGGGCGCTGACGGCCGACAGCATCCTGTGTCCTGAAACCACGCTCACCCTGAACGGCAGCGGCTCGGCCGACCTTAGAGGCCTGAGCCTGGAGCGCTTGAGCGTGGTGCTCAACGGCATCGGACACATCTATCTGCAAGGCCAGAGCGGAAACGTGACGCTCGAGAAAAACGGTACCGGCGTCATTTACGACGAGCACTTGAAGCGCTTGTAAGAGAGCGGCTTGGTTGGAGCGGCTTTAAGGCCTTTAGGGACCTTAAGAACCTTAGAAACCTTAAAGGCTTTTTGCAGCACCATTTTAACTATTCTGCAAAAGAAAGTTAAAGCTGATTTGCATTTCGCCCTCAAATATATTATCTTTGTCATAGCGAAGCGGGAACCTATAGTAGGCTCCCGCTTTTTTTGGCTGTCGGAGAACGGAAAAATGGGACTTTACGGCCGTTTCTTAGTAAAGAGAAAAATTTTCTTCGGCCTTTACTAAGAAAATTTTGGTAAAAGCTACGCAGATTTTCTCCACACCGAAGAAAATTTCTGCCACCCCCGGCGTCATTTCAGCGCTGTCGCCGCCCTCGCAATTCTTAAACTTTCTTAAATATTCAAAAAATCAGCCCCCGCCACACCGTCCTCCCTTTTGGCAAGAGGGAGAGAAGAGGTTGTGGAGAGACTTTGGCAGCGCAGAATGGAGCGAGGGTGGCGATTTTTTTGCAGAAGATTTGCTATGTGAGGTTTGCAGATTTGCCAATTTTTTCTGTACCTTTGCAGTGCAAAAGACGAACTACGTGGAACAGGGCAAACACATTTGCACCTCGCATATTCTGTATGCGTGTGTGCTTCAATTTGTTGCGGGATGCAAGCGAGCATTCTGTTGTTTGAGTTTTGTCCGTGCGTGGGTAAGCCCTAACCCCAACGTGCGGCCTTTTTTATATCGTCTTTGCCAGCCCGCCCGTAGTGTCGTCGTGAGAGAATTATACAATAATATTAATAATAACATTAAAGAGCTATGAACTTTACCTTGTTTGTCACAGCCTTGTTGACAGGTATTGCGTTTGTGGGCATAGTGACGGTGCTGGCCAAGCTGATAGCACCTCGCAGCTTCAATGCGCAGAAGGAGGAGGCTTACGAGTGTGGCGTGCCCACGCGCGGCCGTTCGTGGATGCAGTTCCGCATCGGCTACTACTTGTTCGCCATTCTGTTCCTCATGTTCGATGTAGAAACGATGTTCCTCTTCCCCTGGGCCGTCGTGATGCGCTCGCTGGGTCCTGCCGGCCTGTTGAGCGTGCTCTTCTTCTTGTTTATTTTAGTTCTGGGCCTGGCTTACGCCTGGAGGAAAGGAGCGCTGAAATGGCAATAATGAAGAAGCCCAAAATCAAGTCGATTCCTTATGAGGAATTTAAGGACAACGAAACCTTTGAGCAACTTGTAGCCGAGCTGAACGCCGGCGGTGTAAACGTGGCCGTGCGCCCGCTGGACGACCTCATCAACTGGGGCCGCAGCAACTCGCTTTGGCCGCTGACCTTCGCCACCAGTTGCTGTGGTATCGAATTTATGGCCGTCTGCGCCGCGCGCTACGACATCGCCCGCTTCGGCTTTGAGGTGACGCGCAACAGTCCGCGCCAGGCCGACGTAATCCTGGTGAGTGGCACCATCACCACGAAGATGGCCCCCGTCTTGAAACGCTTGTACGACCAGATGGCCGACCCCAAATATGTAGTAGCCATCGGCGGCTGCTCCATCTCCGGCGGACCGTTTACAAAGTCGTATCACGTAGTGAAAGGCGTAGACCAGATTATCCCCGTAGACGTCTATGTGCCCGGCTGTCCGCCGCGTCCCGAGTCGTTCCTCTACGGCATGATGCAGCTACAGCGCAAAGTGAAGGTGGAAAACTTCTTCGGAACCACCAACCGCAAGGAGAAAGACCCCTACAAGAAACAGATGGAAGCAACCAATCAGGAACTCTTAAAACAGCAGGAGGAGGCTTAAGACTATGGACAAAGAAAATTTGTTGACAGAAAAAGCTGTGCCCGCAGCCAACGCTGCCACACCGGCTGAAAAACCGGTGGCACCGAAATCCGCAGCACAAGCAGAACCGGCCGCTCCCGCGGAGAACCTCTGCAATATGAAAGAAGTGGCGCCCGAACAGCTCCACGAAGAAATGAAACGCTTGCACGACGAAGAGAAGATGGACTTCCTGGAGTGCCTCACCGGTATGGACTGGGAAGCCGACGGACTGGGCGTTATCTACCACCTCGAATCGACCGAGACCGGCAAGCGCGTCTGTCTGAAGACCGTGACCACCGACCGCGAGCATCCACTCCTGCCGAGCGTGACCGACCTCTGGGACGTGGCCAACATCTACGAGCGCGAAGTGTTCGACTTCTACGGCATCAAGTTCGTAGGCCACCCCGACATGCGCCGCGTCTTCATGCGCGAAGACTGGGTGGGCTATCCCTTCCGTAAGGACGACGAGACCGAAAAGAACAACCCCCTGCGCATGACCAACGCCCCCTTGGCCGACGACACAGAGGTGCTCACCATGCAGCCCGACGGCAGCGTGAAGAGCAACCGACGCGAAATCTTTAAGGACGGCGACTACGTGGTGAACATCGGTCCGCAGCACCCCTCCACACACGGCGTGCTCCACTTCCGCGTGGCCCTCGAAGGCGAAGTAATCAAGAAGATAGACCCCGTGCTGGGATACATCCACCGCGGCATCGAAAAGATGAACGAGAGCCTCACCTATCCGCAAACACTCGCCCTGACAGACCGCTTGGACTACCTCGGCGCTATGCAGAGCCGTCACGCCCTGTGTATGTGTATCGAAAAAGCCATGGGCGTAGAGGTGAGCGACCGCGTGAAGGTAATCCGTACCATCATGGACGAGCTGCAGCGTATCGACTCACACATCCTCTTCTTCTCCTGCCTCTGCCAAGACCTCGGAGCCACCACCGCCTTCCTTTACGGATTCCGCGACCGCGAAAAGATACTCGACATCTTCGAAGAGACCTGCGGCGGCCGCCTTATCCTCAACTACAACACCATCGGCGGTGTGATGGCAGACCTCCATCCGAACTTCCAGAAGCGCGTGAAGGAGTTTATCCCCTACATGCGTAAGAACATCAAGGAGTACTACGATATCTTTATCGGCAATGTCATCTTCCACAACCGCGCCAAGGGCGTAGGCGTGCTCACCAAAGAGCAGGTGATAAGCTTCGGATGTACAGGAGGTACAGGACGCGCCTCAGGCTGGCACAACGATGTGCGCAAACGTATGCCCTATGCCGCCTACGACAGAGTGGACTTCAAAGAGATAGTTCACACCGAGGGCGACAGCTTTGCCCGCGTGCTCGTGCGTATGGAAGAAATCATGGAGAGCTTGAACATCATCGAGCAGCTCATCGACAACATCCCCGAAGGCAACTTCCAAGAAAAGATGAAGCCCATTATCAAAGTGCCCGCCGGAACCTACTACACAGCAGTGGAAGGCAGCCGTGGAGAATTTGGCGTTCTCTTGGAAAGCAAAGGCGACAAGAGCCCTTATCGCCTGCACTACCGCTCTACCGGATTGCCCTTGGTGGCAGCGATGGACACAGCCTGCTCCGGCAGTATGTTGGCCGACTTGATAACCATCGGCGGAACAGTAGACTATATTGTGCCCGACGTGGATAGATAATGTATAAGCAATTTGTCAAATAAGAAAACTATGTTTGATTTTAGTATAGTAACAGAATGGCTTCACGGCCTGCTCACCGGAGTGATGCCGGAATGGGCTGCTATCTTGACAGAGAGCATCCTGGTGGCTCTGGCCATCATCACGCTCTATGCAGTGTTTGCCATCGTCTTGATCTACATGGAGCGCAAAGTCTGCGCAGCCTTCCAGTGCCGCCTCGGCCCGATGCGCGTAGGTCCCTGGGGAACGCTGCAGGTGTTTGGCGACGTGTTCAAGATGCTGACAAAGGAAATTATCAACCTGCGCAACACAGATATGTTCCTGCATAACCTGGCGCCGTTCCTCATCGTGACAGCTTCGATGATAACCTTCGCCTGCTTGCCCTGGAACGCCGGAGCGCAGATTATAGACTTTAACGTAGGCGTCTTCTTCTTCCTCGCCATCTCCGGCGTGGGCGTAGTGGGCATCCTGCTCGCCGGTTGGAGCTCCAACAACAAGTATTCACTCATCGGAGCCATGCGAAGCGGCGCACAGATTATCTCCTACGAACTCTCTATCGGCTTGACCATGCTGACCATGATTTGCTTGACCGGCACCATGTCCTTCTCAGAAATCTGCAGCCAACAGGCCGCTGAAGGCTGGAACATCTTCCGCGGACATCTTCCCGCCGTCATCGCTTTCGTAGTCTATCTGATTGCCGGTAACGCCGAGTGTAACCGCGGCCCGTTCGACTTGCCCGAGTGTGAGAGCGAATTGACAGCCGGTTACCACACAGAGTATTCCGGTATGCACTTCGGCTACTACTATTTGGCTGAGTACCTGAACCTCTTTATCTGTGCCGGTATGGCCTCTACCATTTTCTTGGGCGGTTGGGCTCCGTTGGTGATCCCCGGACTTGACGCTTTCAACGAAGTGATGGCTTACATTCCCGGCGCCGTTTGGTTCGTGGGCAAAACTTTCTTCGTAGTGTTCCTCCTGATGTGGTTGCGCTGGACATTCCCCCGTCTGCGAATCGACCAGATTCTCTCGCTCGAATGGAAGTACCTCGTGCCCATCAGTATGGTAAACCTTGTGTTGATGGCTATAGCCGTAGCTTATGGATTTCACTTCTAAATAAGATGCTATGAACGAAGAAAAAAACTATATGGAAGGGTTGCTCGGTGGAATCAAGACCTTGTGCGTAGGATTGAAAACCTCCATGCGCGAGTTCTTTACCAAGAAAATCACAGAGCAATATCCTGAAAACCGCGACACACTCCAGATGTTCGACCGCTTCCGTGGTTCGCTCACCATGCCCCACAACGAAGACAACGAACACAAGTGTATAGCCTGCGGACTCTGCCAAATGGCCTGTCCCAACGACACTATCAAAGTGGTAAGCGAAATGGTGGAGACAGAAGATGGTAAGAAGAAAAAGCAGCTTGTGCGCTATGAGTACAACCTCGGCTGCTGCATGTTCTGCCAACTCTGCACAAAAGCCTGTCCCCACGGAGCTATCACCTTTGACCAAAGTTTTGAGAACGCCGTGTTCGACCGCTCGAAACTGGTGAAAGTGCTCAACCAGCCCGGCAGCAAAGTGATAGAAAAGAAAGTAGTAAAAAAGGCCGAGCCCACCGCAGTGGATGCAAAGGCTTAAATAGAAAGAAAGATGGATTCCCAGAATATTATGTTTGTAATTTTGGCAGTCTTCATAATGCTCTCGTCAATAGCGACAGTTGTTACAAAGAGCATCGTGAGAGCTGCTACCTACCTGCTCTTTGTCCTCTTGGGCACAGCAGGCTTGTACTTCCTGATGGGATATACCTTCTTGGGTTCTGTGCAAGTGATGGTGTACGCCGGCGGTATCGTTGTGCTCTACGTGTTCTCCATCCTCTTGACAAGTGGCACCAAAGAGGTGTTGAGGAAGACTACTGCAAAGAAGATCGTGGCTTCCGTGTTGCTTAGCCTTGCCGGCTTTGCCATGTTCGTCTTCATCCTGTTTAAGGAGCAGTTCAAGGCGTTTGCCCTGGATGCCCCCGATGAGAAAGTTATTACAATGGACCATATAGGCAAGCACATGCTCTCCACAGAGTTTAATGGCTATCTGCTCCCCTTTGAAGCAGTCAGCGTACTCTTGTTGGCGTGTATTGTAGCCGGCTTACTGATTGCCCGCAAACGATAGTAAAAAAATAAGCGCATGATACAGTTAGAATATATATTGATTGTTTCGGCCGTGATGATGTTTGCCGGAGTGTATGGGTTCCTTACACGTCGCAATACCTTGGCCATTCTTCTCTCTATAGAGTTGATGCTTAACTCTACGGATATCAACTTCGCAGTGTTCAATCGTATGCTTCATCCGGAAGGTCATGAAGGCTATTTCTTCGCTATCTTCTCCATCGCCATCTCGGCTGCAGAGAGCGCCATAGCCATTGCTATCATGATCAACGTCTATCGTATGCTGAAAAATATTTCAGTAGATAGACTGCAGAAGTTGAAGTGGTAAGTAACTTAGCATATATTAGAATATGGAATATACTTTATGGATTCTGTTGCTGCCTTTCCTCTCGTTCCTCTTTTTGGGACTTTGTGGGAAATGGCTTAGCCATAAGACGGCCGGCCTTGTAGGCACGCTGTGCTTAGGTGCTGTGGCAATGTTGTCTTACTTGACTGCTTTCGAGTTCTTTACGGCTGATAGAGTAGACGGCGTTTTGCCTACCGTAGTACCTTATAATATGACCTGGTTGCCGCTGGGCAATCTGCACTTTGATATGGGCATTATGTTAGACCCGATTTCTGTGATGATGTTGATCGTCATCTCTACGGTCTCTCTGATGGTCCACATCTATTCTTTTGGCTACATGCATGGCGAGAAAGGCTTCCAACGCTACTATGCGTATCTTAGCCTCTTCACCATGTCGATGTTGGGCTTAGTTGTAGCCACCAACATCTTCCAGATGTATTTGTTCTGGGAGTTAGTGGGTGTGTCTTCTTACTTGCTCATTGGCTTCTACTATACTACGCCTGCGGCTATTGCAGCTTCTAAGAAGGCGTTTATAGTTACTCGCTTCGCCGACATGTTCTTCCTCATCGGTATCCTGATTTACGGATACTATTGCGGCTCGTTCGGCTTTGAGTTCAATGCTGCCGGCTTTGCAGCAGGAGCTTTCATGTTGCCCACAGCCCTTGTCCTGATGTTTATCGGTGGTGCCGGTAAGAGCGCCATGTTCCCCTTACACATCTGGT
>CALCHR010000111.1 GCA_937901185.1 uncultured Bacteroidales bacterium | reverse complement strand
CTGGAAAAGATGATGGCGGAAAATGAGAATATTGTTGTCATTGACGCTGACACTCACAGTGTATGTGACAGCCTCTGCAATGTCGGGTTTGAGCATGAAGTATGCCCTGTGCGATTTCGAGTAGTCGCTGTATGCGTCGGGCTTCATATCGTTCAGTTTGAACCAGCCGTTGCCTTGTCCTCCCCAGCCCCAGTTGAAGTGGAAGAGGCCGGCGCCGTCGTAGCCGTCGCACACGAAGGCATGGCCACCCTCCATAGAGGTGCCGGCATGGAGCACGGGGCGTCCGGCTCTCAGTTCTTCGTAGATAATCTCCTCCCACTCGCTGATGGGGTAGTTGCTTTGGTAGAGCATGGAGCTGTTGGGGTCGTAGCCAAAGTAGGTGCTGACCACCTGCGGAATGTCGGAGACGAAGGCCGAGGTAGAGAAGTTTGTGTAGTCGCTCTGCAACGCCTGTCCGCAATAGCGCATCAGTTCGGCCACGGCGGGGGCGTATTCAGAGTAGCCATATCCGTCTTTCATCTCGTCCCATCGGAACGTGGTGGGCGCCAACTCGGGCACGTAGAGCTGGGTGGACTTGGTAGTGTAAGCCGGAATGGCGGCCGTTGGCTCAGCCGGCCACTCGTGGTACTTCATCACCTGCGCCAAGGCAGTGGCGGTGCATCCCGTCACGCTGCGGTGGGAGCCCTGGAGGGGACATGCGCCGTTGTAGGGCGCATCCTGGTTCCAGATAGTAGTGAGCAGCGGAGCGATGGCAGGCTCGTTGAGCACCGGCGTTTGTTGCGGAGCGTATTGGTCGAGCAAGGCAATCTGCTCGGCATAGGCCTGCATCCACGCCAGCACGTTGGCCGGCATTTCTTCGGCAGAGAAGTATCCCTCGGTGGCATATCCCAGCACGGCATCGGTGCGGTCGTCGCCCGAGATAATGACGTAGCCCGCATTGCCCTCAGCGTTGAATACATAGTAGGCCGATGCGGCCTCGGGAGTTTGTTTTCCAAATCCTTTTTTCAAAGCCGGAGCGTAGGCCGGAGCCTCACTTTCGAGGCGTGCGCCGTGGTTGTGCTCCTTCATAAAGGCCGCCGCCTTTCCGCGGGCCTGTTCCAAATCGACAGGACCGGCCCATGCCGTCAAGAAAGGACTTGCGACCGCCGCGACCGCCACAACGAGATATTTTATGCGGCCGAGAGAGGTAAATAAGTTCTTCATAATGATAGTAGTTTGTGTTGGTGAGAAAATATGTTGTTCGCAAATATAGTATTAAATATCTAAAGCAAATAGATGTAAGATGCAGATATTCTGTTAAATAGTGTTGAGCAGGGAGCCGTTGTAGGCGGCGAAAGAGTAGGGCGTAAGCAAAATCTGACAGCACTTGCCGCCATCTTCAGCCCCACTTGCTTGCTCGTTTACCCCAAAAAGGCTATCTTAGCCTACCTGTAGACACAATTATATATTTATATGAAGAAGATTGTAGTGTTGACCGGCGCCGGCATGAGCGCCGAGAGCGGATTTTCCACCTTCCGCGATGCCGACGGCCTTTGGGAACGTTATCCCGTAGAGAAAGTGGCCACGCCCGAAGGCTGGCAGGAAGATCCTAATCTGGTGACAGACTTCTACAACGGCTTGCGCCGCCAACTGGTAAAGGCCCGCCCCAATCGCGGCCACGAGTTGCTGGCGCAACTGGAGGAGCGCTTCGAGGTGACAGTGGTAACGCAGAATGTAGACAACCTGCACGAGCGCGCCGGCTCTTCCAACGTGATCCACCTGCACGGCGAACTGATGCGCATGTGCTCCTCCAACGACCCCGACAATACTGACTATCACGTGACCCTCTCGCCCGAGCAACCCGAAGTGGAGCCCGGCACACTGGCAGCCGATGGCTCGTTGCTACGCCCCTGGATAGTGTGGTTTGGTGAGGCCGTGCCACGCCTGGAAGAGGCCATCGCAGAAGCACTAACTGCCGATATCTTCGTAGTAATCGGCACCTCGCTCAATGTATATCCCGCCGCGTCACTGGTGCAGTACGTGCCGGAAGGAGTGCCCATCTACCTCATCGACCCTAAAGAAGTAAAAGTGCCAACCTATATGCCCGTTGAGTTTATCAAGGCCACCGCCTCCGAAGGCATGGCCCGCTTGATAGAGCTCTTACAGTAGATGCAACTGTGTTTTATGGTAAAAAATCTTTGTCCCGTGCATCTCTTCTTCGTCGCCCAATGCTAAAAAAGGTTATTTAGCCCTGTGGGTGAAATAAAAATTGTATTTTTGTCGCTCGGTAGCCCAGAAGAGGGCACCGAGCGACAGATTTTTATAGTATTTACCTAATAATAAAGAACTAAGCAAATGGATAAACTTAGCTATGCCCTCGGCCTTGTTATCGGCCACAACTTGAAAGAGATGGGCGTGGACAACCTCAATGGTGCTGACTTTGCACAAGCCGTAGCCGATGTGTTGGCCGGCAACGCCACTGCTATGACCAATGCAGAGGCGCAGCAAATTGTAGCTACCTACATGCAGGAAAAAGAAGCCGAGAAGGGCAAAGCAGCCCGCGAAGCCGGCGAAAAGTTCTTGGCTGAGAATGCCAAGAAGGAAGGTGTGATGGTTACAGCCAGCGGTTTGCAGTATGTTGTACTGACCGAAGGTAGCGGCCGCAAGCCCTCTGCCACCGACAATGTGAAGTGCCACTACGAAGGTCGCTTGACCGACGGCACCGTGTTCGACTCCTCTTACCGCCGCGGCGAGCCCGCCGTGTTCCCCTTGAACGGCGTTATCGCAGGATGGACCGAAGGTGTGCAACTCATGGGCGAAGGCGCCAAGTTCCGCTTCTTCATTCCCTACAACCTTGCCTACGGCGAGCGCGGAGCCGGCGGCAGCATTCCTCCCTACGCAGCCCTCGTGTTCGATGTGGAGTTGATTGAAGTTCTGTAATATCTAACAAACTAAATAATTACGACAATGAAAAAAATGTTTTTCGCGGCCGTAGCCGCTATTGCCATGCTCAGCGCATGCAACAACTCAAATCCCCAAGCCTCTTTCAAGAGCGACATAGACTCTTTGAGCTATGAAATCGGTCTGGCTTACTCAGAGCAAGCTAAGATGCCTATGTTGCAGGGTGTGGTAGACTCTGCCTTCATCGACGATCTGTTGAAGGGTATCAAAGAGGGTACAATGGTAGGCGACGATATGAAGAAGAAAGCCTATATGATTGGTCTCTCTATCGGTATGAACAGCGACATGCAGGTGCTCAAGAACATCGAGCAGGCTGCCTTCGGTAACGACAGCACTAAGCAGCTCAGCCGCTTGAACTACCTGGCCGGTCTTGCTGATGGTCTGAAGGGTACTTCTACTTACAAACTCGACTCTGTAGTGGTAGACAGCCGCCAGGCTTATATGAAGATGAGCGAGCGCATTGAAGACCTCCGCGCCAAGGCTTTGCAAGAAGAATATGCAGAGGAGAAGGAGAAGAACGAAGCCTTTATGGATGACAACTCTCAGAAGGAAGGCGTGCTCCACCTCAGCGACGGCGTTCAGTATAAGGTGTTGAAGGAAGGCAAAGGCGCTATCCCCACTATTGCTAACTCAGTGAAGGTGAAATACGAAGGCCGCCTCATCAACGGCGAGGTATTCGATAGCAGCGTGAACCAGCCCGACGGCGTAACTACCTTCCCTCCCTTGTCAAACCTCATCAAGGGTATGCAGGTGGCTTTGACCAAGATGCCCGTAGGCTCAGAGTGGGAAATCTACATCCCCTGGCACGTAGGTTATGGTGCTAACGGTCAGCGTGGCATTCCTCCCTTCTCTACGCTCATCTTCAAGGTGACTTTGGTAGAGATTGTGAAGTAAGAAACAGCTCTGTAATAGCAATCACACTTTGACAATTTACAGATTATGAAACTCAAAACTTTCCTGATCGTGGCGCTGGCTTTTGCCTGCTGCCTTGGCGCTGATGCCCAGAAGACCAAGAAGAAAAAGTTTAAGGGTACAAAGCCGGCTGTAGAGACCGTGAAGCCCGTAGCTGCCGATACGTTCAGCTATGCAGTGGGCGTGGCTCAGGCACCCAGCTTGAAGCAGTATCTTGCTCAGAGAGAAGGTGTGGACACTCTTTACATGGCCGAAGTGGTGAGAGGATTGAAAGCCAACCTCACTGAAACGGAGATGAAGAAGTTTACAGCCTACTCTGCCGGTATCAGAATCGCACAGATGAACCGCGAACAGGTGGTGCCGCAGTTTAACAACGCTGCCACAGGTAAGAAAGACTCTGCCTATACCAACATCGCCATCTTCACAGAAGGCCTCTGCGACGGACTCCTGGGCGAGGCGAAAAACGGACTGACTCCCGACTCAGCCATGAAAGTGGCCGAGCGCCAGTTCCAATACCAACAGCAGATGATTAAGAACCTCAATGCAAAATTCCTGGAGGACAACAAGCAACTCAAGGGCGTGAAGACCACCGAGAGCGGCTTGCAGTATCGCGTACTGACCGCAGGCAACGGCCCTGTGGCTTCCGACACCAGCGAAGTGGAGGTACACTATGAAGGCCGCCTTATCGACGGCACCGTGTTCGACTCTTCTTACCAGCGCGGAAAGCCTGCCACCTTCGGTGTGAACCAGGTAATCAAAGGCTGGACCGAAGCGCTGAAAATGATGCCTGAAGGCTCTGTTTGGGACCTTTACATCCCTTACAATCTGGCCTACGGCGAGCGCGGCACACGCAACATCCCGCCCTATGCTACTTTGATCTTCAAGGTCGAACTGCTGAAGGTGAAAAAGTAAAACCATAGCTAATAGATAGAAGTCCCCTCCAACTAAACCCAAGCTTGGGAAGTTGGAGGGGATTCTTATATGTTTTTCTTAGTAGTGTTCTAGAAAAACTTAGTAAACTTCTAGTTTTTCCTAGTAAACTCCGAGTTTTTCCTAGAAGTTTACTAAGAAACACCCGAAAATGTCCCTTGATTTTCAAGTACTTGCAAGGGGCTTGAAAAAGGCTTAGTAGCGGGCCTCGTTGGCCATGCGCCATGCGGTGAGAAAAGCGGCGCGCGTGATGTCGGTCAGCTTTTTATAGTCTATCTTGTCGGCGCTGTCCGAGGGGCGTGTATAGTCCGGGTGGCCCTCAGTGTGATACCACACGATGGGAATCTCGGCGAGCGCAAAGCTGGCATTGTCGCTGCCACCCACAGGGCGTTCCCAGGCTTTGTAGTCGGGGTCGAAGTCGAAGTGGTAAGTCTGCATGTCGGCCTTGAGCCAGCGCTCAAAATCGGGATGGGCGGCCGTATAGAAGTAGCGCACCAGGCGCGGAGCGTCTATCGGACCGCGGCCCACCATGTCGAAATTCAAGTAGGCCTTGATGCGCTGCGGTGCGTTCCAGGTGCGGACAAAGTGGCGCGAGCCGAGCAATCCCTTCTCCTCGCCGTCCCAAAAGGCGAAGATGACGGTGCGCTCCGGCTGCTTGCCGGCCGCCATAAAAGCTTTGGCAATCTGCATCACAGCCGTCACGCCCGAGGCGTTGTCGTCGGCCCCGTTGTAAATGCCGTCGCCGGCCATGTCGGGGGCAACGCCCTCGTGGTCGTAGTGAGCGCCCACCACCACGAAGGAGGCCGTGTCTTTGCCGGGAATGGCAGCCAGGATATTCTTCATGTGGCGCAGGCGATGGGCACCGCGTGCCTGGATTTTGCAGATGCTGTCGGGGTGAATCTGCCAGGCGCCGCGGTCGGGTTTGGTCAGTTGGGCCGCCTCGAAAGGCTGGAAATAGTCATCGCCAAAGAGCGGTGCGAGGCCCCATTCGCGTAGCAGCGATACGATGTAGTTGGCCGCAATACTTCCGCCGCGTGTGCCGGCATCGCGGCCCTCAAGCAGGTCGTCGGCCAGAAAGCCGAGGTAGTTTTCAGCTTGTTCCCGGTGGATGGATTGCAGGCCGCGCTCCATCTCCTTTTGAGCCGGGAGCGAGAGCGGAAAGAGTAGCAGGGTGGCCAAAGCGCCGGTGCGAAGGCCGTGTTTGAGGAAAGAAAAAAGCATAGGGCTGTCTATAATATATATAATGTGTAGGGGGTACTATCTGTCGTAGAAAAGAAACTGGCCATCGAGCGAGAGGCCGCGCGCAGAGATGCGCAACTTCTGGTCGTAGCGCGAGTTGCTGAAGAACACGGCCGAGGCTTTGCCCTGCTTGTCTGTTTTCACGCAGGGGTTCCAGTAGAGCGTGCGTCGCATGTCGCTGTCCGAGGGCATATCGGTGGAGCGATAGTTGGGGCTAAAGAATTTTTTAGGCACGCTGAAACCGTAGACGATGCGCTTGTCGCGGCCGCGCTGCATCCTGTAGCGGTAAAAGTCCGGCCGCTCGTAGAGCATGACACGGCCGGCGAGCGGGTCTTTCTCGTAGACTTGCTGGTAGGGCAAGGCGTTGTCGCTTTGGTGGGCCTCAGAAGCCACTCGGGCTTCGCGGTCGTTTTTTGTCTGAGCATCGAGCGAGGCCGTGTTGCTCAGCGAGGTAGCCGTCTCGTTGTAGTTGATACCGGTTTCGGCGGTGCCAAATGTTTGATTGATGTTCACAGAAGATAAGTTGCCGCGATAAATGTTTTCCGGCTCAATGATGGCCGCCGACTTTACCTCTGTGGCGAAGATGTTGCCGCCCTTTCCGAGGTCGCGGTTGCGATATTGGAGTGAGTAAGAATCTATGGAGTTAGGATCGGACTCGCAGTAGAATTCCGGGTTGAGCCGGACGAGCAAGTCCCAAATATTGCCGACAGCCTCGCCTTTATCTTTGATGCGCTCCACCTCCATCTCGATGTTGTAGAAATGGTCGGCGTGGCGTTTCAAGCGGTTCTCGCCGCCGTTGTAGGTATAGCGGTTACCGGTAAAGCCACGGTATTTTTTGCCCTTCACCACGGCTTCGCTCAGATAATATTTTGTGCGCTGCGGAATGGTGTCGCGCCAGGCAAAGATTTCTATGCCATTTTTTTCTGCCCCACCGAAGCGTTTTGCTGTGCGGCGTGGTGCTTCGAGCATCATTTCTCGGAAGTCGTAGGTGCGAGGAGTGGGCGTGAACCACCTGTCAAAAGCCACGCTGGTCCATATACGGCGATCCTTGGCATTCTTGGTGGTGATTTGGGCAATCCAGTTGCCGGTATAATTGGTAGTAGATTGGAACACAAAGCGGCCCAGGCTGTCGCTGCGGGTTTCTCCTTGCAGCGAACCGCCTTTTGGCGAGTACATGCGCAGCTCCAGTTGCACGTTCTTCATAGGCTTTTCTGGCTTGTCAAACTCGAAGATGGTGCCGTTGAGTGTGAGGTGGTCTTCGATGGGGTAGGGTGTTTCAAAAGGTTGAGCACCACACATTTGACTAAAGTCGTTGGCCGTCCAGCCTTGCACCATGAGAAGGAGGTCGAGCGCTGTGAGACGGTAGGGCGACTTGCTGTTGAAGTAGAACTCCGGATGGTGGATGTAGCCCTTTACTTCGGACGCCAGCAGCAGGTTGCTGAGGCTTTCGGTAGAGGCTGCTACCAAGTCGCCGCCGTCGTCGCGCACGGAAAGCGAGAACGTGGTGCTCACAGGTTTGCCCTCGGCATTGTGTAGCTCCATCTCGAGTGCCACGGGGTTGAAAGGCTGGTAGATAGAGTCGTTTTGGCGCACACGGAGCTGGAGGCCTTTTTGCTGCGGCTCTTTCCAGACGAGGCGGCGAGCTATGCTGTGGCCTTCGGCGTTGAAAAGTTCGATGCGGTTCACTCCGCCGCGCAAATGCTCAAAGGGTAGGAGTAGTTCCAAGCTACCGGCATCTACGGTGAGTGTGTCGAAGTAGCACATCTGCTCGCGGCAACTGACCGCCAAGCCTAAGAGGGGAGGATAATTGAGTCGGGCAGCAGCATCGCTGGCAGCCACGGAGAGGAGTACGCCTTCGGGATGCGAATAGGCCGCCAGCGAGTAGGTTTCGGAAGTGCTGGCGCCGGGCAGTGGAAAACGCTGTCCTTCTTTGTGGCCGGCCACCATGGCGTAACCCTCGGTGAAATCGGCCGGCAGAAGAAATGTGCCCATGCCCTCATGCAGCGGTTCGGCGGAGAATTGCAGAACACCCTGCCGGTCGTAAATCTGAATGCTGTCGGAAAGCGGTTGCCCATTGTCATTGGTCAGGCGGAAAGCCACGCGCTGCATGGTTCCCGCTATGCGATTACCCCCTTCGGGGTAGAACTCAAGCAGACACTGCTTGCCCTTTCCTAAAAGAAACTTCCGAGGATGCCCCGGCGAGAGATGTGCTTCCTTTTCCGGGCGGTCAATTATCAGGTAGTCGGCACTGAGGTTGCCTTTCAAAGGGCTGTTTTCCCTTTCCTTCCGCTTCACAAACACGGGCACCACTCTTGAGAAACAGGCCTCCGTACCCCAGTTGAGCATCTCGCGGGTGTAGGCTCGCAGTTCGTAGAAGCCGGAGCGGATGGGGAGTTCAAGGCTGAAGTCGCCGTGGCATTGTCCCAGCGAATCGATTTGTAGCAACTTACGCTCGTGCAGGCGGCCGTCGGCATCGAGCAGCTCAGCATAGAGCACACGACTCAGAGAAGTGGGACGAAGTTGCGAAGCCCGCATCACATAGGCCTTGAAGTAGATGGTGTCGCTCTCAAAGTAGGCATTGTTGTCAAGGTGCACATAGACCCGTTCGCGTGGAAAGGTATGGTCGAAGGTTACGGCTTTTTTGAAGTGTTCAAACAAGCGGAGCATCTCCTGCTCTTGCGCAGCAGCCGTCATACCAAGAAGGAAAAGCAGTAGACAGATTTTTCTTAGCATAAATAAATAGGTGTTCCGATTAGCAAAAGTAGGAAAAAATATGCGATGGACCAACAGCCGTGCGGCGCAAGATAAAATGGATATGTGACCCCGTTTTTCTTAGTAGCTTTCTAGGAAAACTTAGTAAACTACAAATTTTTCCTAGTAAACTCCGAGTTTTTCCTAGAAGTTTACTAAGAAACGGCCCTCAAAAAGCCCCATTTCATCGGCCTTTTCGGAGGTGGGGAAGAAGGCTGCCGGCGGCTCTGCAGAAACCGGGTAACATCAGATAAGAATCTTTAGGTTTTTTTAGAGGCTGAGACGCCGATACGGTCTTGTCTATGTGAAGTTAAAGGCGTACCTTTGTTGATGCAGGAATGGTCCTGCACCGACTAAAATAAAACACAGAAACTTATGAAGATACAGAAAATTATCGGACGCGAGATACTCGACTCGCGAGGAAATCCTACCGTAGAGGTAGATGTAGTGTTGGAATCCGGCATAGTGGGGCGCGCTTCCGTTCCCTCGGGAGCCTCCACCGGCGAGAACGAAGCCCTCGAACTGCGCGATGGCGACAAAGGACGCTATGGCGGTAAGGGTGTGCTGAAAGCTGTGGAGAATGTAAACCAAGTGATAGCCCCGGCGCTGAAAGGTCATTCGGTGCTTGCTCAGCGCGACATCGACAACCTGCTGCTGCAGCTGGATGGAACACCCACCAAGTCGCATCTCGGCGCCAATGCCCTGCTGGGCGTGTCGTTGGCCGTGGCGCATGCCGCAGCAGCCTATCTCAAACAACCCCTCTATCGTTACCTGGGTGGACCTAATGCCCGTGTGCTGCCCGTACCGATGATGAACATCATCAACGGCGGCGCCCACTCAGACGCCCCCATAGCCTTCCAGGAATTTATGATACGCCCCGTAGGCGCCACCTCCTTCCACGAAGCCCTGCGTATGGGAGCCGAAGTTTTTCATGCCCTGAAAAGCGTGCTCCACTCGCGTGGACTCAGTACGGCCGTGGGCGATGAAGGCGGCTTTGCGCCCCAACTCTCAGGCACAGAGGACGCTCTTGATTCTATTATTCAGGCCATAGAAAAGGCCGGATACAAACCCGGAACGGATGTGCGCATCGCCATGGACTGCGCCGCCTCAGAATACTATCGCAACGGGCGCTATGACTATACCGTGTTTGAAGGACCCAACGGAAAGGTGCGCACGGCAGATGAGCAGATTGACTATCTGGCTTCGCTCGTGGAACGCTATCCCATCGACTCCATAGAAGACGGTATGGCGGAGAACGACTGGGACGGCTGGCGACGCCTCACCGAGCGCCTCGGACAACGTTGCCGCCTGGTGGGCGACGACCTCTTTGTGACCAACACTCGATTCTTGGCAAAAGGCATAGCAGAGGGCTGCGGCAATGCCATCCTCATCAAGGTGAACCAGATAGGTACGCTCACCGAAACACTCGACGCTATCGAGATGGCTCATCGCAATGGCTATGCGAGTATTACTTCGCACCGCTCGGGCGAGACAGAGGACACCACCATTGCCGACATAGCCGTGGCCACCGGAGCCGGTCAGATAAAAACAGGTTCGCTGAGTCGCACAGACCGCATGGCTAAGTACAACCGCCTCCTACGCATCGAGGAAGAACTCGGAGCCCAGGCCGTTTACGGATTGCCCAACTAAAAAGACGGCAGTAGCAGCAGATAAAAAATAGTTGATGGGCCGGAGGAGAACTTCGGCCCATTATTTTTGGGTAACAGCAACCGGCCTATCTGTGAAAATATGGGTGAAGATATGGCTGTTTGGGATTTTCTGCGTAATTTTGCAGAGACTTAAACAACAGATTATAAAATGGATACAGCAGAACTCTTCAAATGGGTACTTGAGAACTTGGATTATTGGGTAGTGACCCTCTTCATGGCGATAGAAAGCTCGTTCATCCCCTTCCCCTCCGAAGTGGTGGTACCTCCCGCAGCGTGGCTCGCCATGGCCGACGGCTCGATGAATATTATTTTTGTGGTGGTGTTCGCTACTGTCGGAGCAGACCTCGGCGCTTTGGTCAACTATTATCTGGCTCGCTGGCTGGGCCGCCCCATTGTCTATAAATTTGCCAATAGCCGTTTTGGTCATATCTGCCTTATCGACGAGGAGAAAGTGAAACACTCCGAGGAATATTTTCGCAAACATGGGGCCGCCTCTACATTCTTCGGTCGCCTCGTACCCGGTGTGCGTCAGCTGATTAGTATTCCCGCAGGATTGGCCGGTATGAAGTTGCTCCCCTTCTTGCTCTACACCACACTCGGCGCCGGAATCTGGAACATCGTGCTGGCCGGTATAGGCTATGCTATCTATGAAACTACGGAATTGAAAACCACAGAGCAAGTATATAAAATGGCCACGGAATACAGCCACGAAATAGGTTATGTGCTCTTAGGTATCGCAGTTTTTGTAGTGGCATTCTTGATTTACAAAGCTGTAAAGAAATAACGCCGTCCGGCTTCGCAGAATTTTTGCAGAAGTACCGACGCCCTAGGAGGCTCGCAGTTGAAATCCGGTAATGCTCCGGAAAAACTGCGAGCCTCCTAGCTTTCTTTCGTCGCTTCCATAGAAAAATTCCCCACCATTTTAACATTCTTATAAATTGCTGTATTTTAATAAGATAAAAGAATTTTATAAATAAATATTATCTGCTTAAATAAAAATCTTATATAAAAGTGGGGAATTGTGGGGGAAACTTTGTAACTTTGGAGATTATTTCAAGGAGATGCTATTTACAGGTACGATACAAGCCAAGTTGGACGCCAAAGGAAGGGTGTTTTTTCCCTCCGCATTTCGTAAGCAGCTCAGCGAGAGCGAAGAGCGTTTGGTGTTGAAGCGCGATGTGTTTCAGCATTGCTTGGTGGTGTATCCCTACTCTGTTTGGGAGAAAGAGGTGGAGGTTCTGCGCAGCCGCCTCAGTCAGTGGAATGCTCGACATGCTATGGTGCTTCGACAATTCCTATCCGACGTAGAAGTTTTTATGCTTGATAGTAACGGCCGCTTTATAATCCCAAAGCGCTTCATGGAGGAGACGGGGATAGATAAGGAAGTGGCATTCATAGGTTTGGATGACCGCATAGAAGTGTGGAGTAAGGCCTCTATGGAAGAGCCTTTTATGTCCGCCGCAGACTTTGAAACAGCCTTACAGGAAATAATGAATTCCTAGCCATGACGATAACTACAGCGCCAACTTACCATGTGCCCGTGATGCTTAGAGAATGTGTCGACGGGCTGATGCTCCGTTCCGGCGGAGTGTATGTGGATGTGACCTTCGGAGGAGGTGGGCACAGCCGGGAGATACTTGCATGTATGGATAGCGATAGCCGTCTTTATAGTTTCGACCAGGATACCGACGCTATAGCCAACCTGCCGGAAGGCGATGAACGCTTTACCTTTGTGTTGAGCAACTTCAGGTATCTCTCTAACTGGATGCGTTACCACGGCGAGGATCGGATTGATGGACTGATGGCCGACCTTGGAGTTTCAAGCCATCACTTCGACGATGAGAGTCGCGGCTTCTCTTTCCGATTTGATGCGCCGCTTGATATGCGTATGAATGGACGCGGCGGTATGACGGCTGCAGATGTAGTGAACCGCTACGACGAAGCAGAACTGGCTCGTATCTTTACCCTCTATGGCGAACTGAAAAATGGTCGTCGCTTGGCTGCCGCTATTGTGAAGGCGCGCTCCGAACGCACTATTGATACCGTGGAGCAACTGTTGGAAGTGGCTCGTCCCTTTGTGGGTCGCGACCGAGAGAAAAAAGATATGGCAAAAGTGTTTCAGGCGCTGCGCATAGAAGTGAACCACGAGATGGACGCCCTTTGCGAAATGCTTGCAGCAGCAATCTCTTTGTTGCGACCGGGCGGACGTTTGGTGGTGCTCACTTATCATTCGTTGGAGGATCGTATTGTGAAAAACTTTATGAAGGCCGGCAATGTAGAGGGTAAGGTGGAGCAAGATTTTTATGGTAACCGACTCGTTCCTTTACGCTTGGTCAGTAACAAGGTAATGGTGCCGAGTGAAGCAGAGCAGCAAAGCAATCCACGCAGCCGTAGTGCTAAGTTGCGCATCGCTGAAAAGTTGTAGATAAGATACCCCATTATATAATTTAAGAAAAACTGTATAGTGAAGAGCAAGAAAGAGTTGGAATTGCCCGATGAATTGGCTGAAAATGTGAATGCCGAAGCTGAAGCACCTGAAGTTTCTGAACCTGTGAGTGCGGAGGAAGAAAAAGCACGTGAGGCCCTTGAGATCCTAAAAAGTCTCGATGAGGATGAAGAGCGTGTAAAGGTATCGCTACGCACTATTCTCGGTGGGGATATTTTGACCAGTGGGTGGCTCCGTAAACAGTTTTGGTTTATCGGGCTGATAACTTTCTTCACCATCATCTATATCAGCAACCGCTATGCTTATCAGCAGGAGATGATAGAAACGAAGAAACTCTCAGATACCTTGCTCGATAGAAGATTCAAATCCCTAACACGCTCCAGTCAGTTGTTGGAAAAGACACTGCGCAGCCGCGTAGAGGAAGATCTGTTAGACTCTACTTTGCAAACCGCCAAGTCGCCCTCTTATGTTCTTAAAACTGTAGAAGAATGAAGTTCCCCAGTAAAGATGTAATGAAGCGCTACTTTGTAGTGACCTTGCTTTTTGGATTGCTGGCTTTGGCTATCTTTCTAAAAGCTATGTACATTATTTTTGTTCAAGGCGAATATTGGATGGCGGTGAGCAAGCGTTTTGTGAAGACTAACCAAATGATAGAGCCTACCCGAGGTAATATCCTTTCAGCAGATGGGCAAATTCTGGCTACTTCCTTACCGGAGTATCGTTTGTATATGGACTTTATGTCTTGGGAGAAAGATTCGGCCCGTCTTAAAAAAGATCAGGCCCGCCGCGACTCATTGCTCACAACAAAAATGGACTCCATTTGTGAAGGGATGCATAGAATTTTTCCGGATATAGACCCTGCGAAGTTCAAAGAGCATCTGTTGAAAGGCCGCAAGCTGCAACGCCACTCCTGGCCGCTTTATAATAAACGAGTATCCTATATACAGTATCGCGAAGTTAAGAAGTTGCCCTTGTTCAGACTCTCTGCAAACAGTGGAGGCTTCCATACGAAGGAATATAAGAAGAGAAAAAATCCCTTCGGTCGTTTGGCGATACGAACCATTGGAGACCTCTATGGAGAGATTGACTCGGCAAGATGTGGCTTGGAACTGAGTTTTGACAGTTTGCTAAGAGGAAAACCCGGAAAGGGTCACCGCCAGAAAGTACTCAATAAATATATAACTATAATAGACCAACAAGCCGAGGATGGCTACGACGTGCAGACCACAATCGATGTAGGTATGCAAGATATCTGCGAGAAAGCCCTTGGTGATAAGTTGCGTGAGCTGCGAGCCAACAGCGGTGTCTGTATCTTAATGGAGGTAGCTACAGGTGATGTGAAAGCTATCACCAGCCTTACGCGAACAAAGGATGGTAACTACTACGAGATTGGAGCTAATGCGGTAAGTAACCTTTACGAGCCCGGTTCTGTATTTAAGCCCATGGCGTTTATGGTAGGTATGGACGACGGCTATATCTCTATGAATGATTCAGTAGATACCGGTTGTGGTATTGTCAAAATGCATGGTCGATATATGAAAGATCACAACTGGCGCAACGGAGGTTATGGTAAAATAGATGTGTCTATGATTATAGGCAACTCCTCCAACATCGGAGTGAGTACGCTTGTTGATAAGCATTACAGACATCAGCCCGAGAAATTTGTAGATGGTATTTACCGCATCGGTGTAGCCGAGGATTTGAAATTACCTATACCTGGATATGCCAAACCGCGTATTCGTCGTCCGCTTCCCGATGGTAGCAATTGGTCTAAGACAGCTCTGCCCTGGATGAGTATTGGTTATGAAACGCAGATTCCGCCCATCAGTACATTGACCTTTTATAATGGCGTAGCCAATGGAGGAGTCATGGTGCGTCCGCGCTTTGTAACAGCCGTTTTGAACAAGGGAGAGGTAATCAAGGAATACCCTGTAGAAGTTTTGCGTCCCCGAATGTGTAAACCGGAAGTGCTACGCAATATTCAAGTGTGTCTGGAAACGGTAACAACTCGCGGAGTGGGTCGCCGTATCAACTCTCGTATGTTTAATATCGCAGGAAAGACAGGTACGGCTCAAGTATGGACCAGCGCCGGATTTGCTTCGCAATATCTGGTAAGTTTCGCCGGCTATTTCCCGGCAGAAAATCCGCAGTACTCTTGTATTGTCTGCATCCAAAAAGGCGCTCCGGCTTCCGGTAGTTTGCATTGTGGACCGGTCTTTAAGAAGGTCGCAGAGACTGTGATGGCGCAGAATCGCAAGATGGACTTCTCTTCGGCCCGCGATACGCTTGGTAGTATGAAGCCAAATATTTGTCCCGGCAACCTTGTGGCCACAGCGCAAGTGCTCGAGCATCTTAACATTGTCTACCACGCAGATTTTTCTACCGATGGTGATAAAGAAGTGTGGGGCGATAGCGATACAGAAGTAGGAACTATCTCCTTGAAAGAAGGTGTTGGCGATGATGGACTAATGCCTGACTTAAAAGGATATGGATTGCGCGATGCACTTTTCCTTCTTGAGAAGAAAGGCTTGAAGGTAAAAGTGAAAGGAGTAGGTCGGGTAATGAAACAAAGCATCAAGCCCGGTCGCTTGATAGAGAAAGGAGCGGAGATAACTTTGGAACTTAGTATGCCGAAACATAAGAAGAAAGGTTATCCTCAGCCCTCACAGGCTACCACAGATAGCGCTACTGTAGCTCAGACTTCCGATTCTCTGAATAAACAGAAAACCCTGGTTTCACCGACTGCAAAGAAGAAAACCCCCTAATATATACAGCTATGAAGTTGTCGGACATACTTAAGAATGTAAGCCTACTCGAAACAAGAGGTAGCTTAGATGTAGATATCACAGGTGTGAATATAGATTCTCGTAGAGTGGTAGAAGGCAATCTGTTCGTGGCAATCAAAGGTACACAAGCCGACGGGCATGCCTACATTGATAAGGCCGTGCAGCAAGGAGCCGCTGCCGTCCTGCTCAGTAATCCTCTCCCAGCAGAGGATATTGACGGCGTGACCTTTGTACGTGTAGCCGATACCGAAGAAGTTGTCGGAAAAATTGCCACAGCTTTTTATGGTAACCCCACCAAACGCTTGAAACTTATCGGTGTGACCGGCACGAATGGCAAGACCACCATCGCCACCTTGCTCTATCATCTTTTCCGTGGCTTCGGCTATAAGTGTGGTCTTTGCTCTACCGTATGCAACTATATAGATGGTAAGGAAATTCCCACTGAACATACCACCCCCGATCCTATTACGTTGAATAAATTACTCGGTGAAATGGCAGATTCAGGTTGTGAGTATGCATTCATGGAGTGTAGTTCCCATGCCATCCATCAGCGTCGCATCGGCGGTCTGACTTTCGCCGGCGCCTTGTTTACCAATCTCACACGCGACCATTTAGACTATCATGGCACCTTTGAGCACTATCGGGATGCCAAGAAAGCCTTTTTTGATGCTCTCCCCAAGGAGGCATTCGCCATTACCAATGCCGATGACCGCAATGGCTCTGTCATGACACAAAATACTGCCGCCACTGTCCGTAGCTATTCCACCCGTGCCGCAGCCGACTTTAAGGGCCGCATCCTGGAAGAGTCTATTGAAGGCATGTTGCTTGACATCGATGGGCAGGAAGTCAGCGTACGCTTTGTGGGTCGCTTCAATGTCTCCAATTTGTTGGCAGTCTATGGCGCAGCTCGCATGTTGGGTCATAGTCAGGAAGAAGTGCTCCGCGTATTGTCCACCCTTCATCCGGTCAATGGCCGCTT
This sequence comes from uncultured Bacteroidales bacterium, assembly GCA_937901185.1. Lineage (GTDB taxonomy): Bacteria > Bacteroidota > Bacteroidia > Bacteroidales > Bacteroidaceae > Alloprevotella. Next base: position 8,991 of record CALCHR010000111.1, on the reverse strand, counting down.
CGAAGCCATCCGCTCTCCGAAAGGTTTTAGTGCCATTGTAGACTATGCACATACTCCCGACGCTTTGGAGAATGTGCTCTCAGCTATCCGCGAAGTGGTGAAGTCGAAGGGACAGATTATTACCGTATGTGGTGCCGGTGGTAACCGCGATAAGGGCAAGCGTCCCTTGATGGCACAAGAGGCTGCCAATCGCAGCGACCGTGTGATCATCACCAGCGACAATCCTCGCTTTGAAGAACCTCAAGACATCATCAACGATATGCTGGCCGGTCTCGACGAGGTTCAGCGTGCCAAGACTCTAAGTATTGTAGACCGCCGCGAGGCTATTCGCACTGCCGTTATGTTAGCTCAGCCCGGCGATGTTATTCTTGTCGCCGGAAAGGGCCACGAGCCTTATCAGGATGTCAAAGGCGTCAAGCACCATTTTGACGACCACGAAGAGATACGTGCCGCTTTTGGCATAGCATAAACCCCTAACGCTTTATAGAAGATGCTTTACTATTTATTCAGATTCTTGGAACAGTTTGGTTTACCCGGCTCCGGCATGTGGTCGTATATATCATTCCGTTCTCTGTTAGCTTTGATAGTGGCTCTGCTCATCTCGGCCTGGTTTGGAGAGCATTTCATCAAGTGGATGAAGCGCAGAAGAATCAGCGAGGTACAGCGCGACGCCTCGATAGACCCTTATGGAGTAGAAAAGAAAGGTGTGCCGTCGATGGGTGGTATCATCATCATCGTCGCCATCCTTGTTCCCTGTTTACTCTTTGGTCGTCTGCGTAACATCTATATGATATTGATGCTCGTCTCTACGGTGTGGTTGGGGCTGATAGGTTTCCTCGACGACTATATTAAGATCTTCAAGAAAAACAAAGATGGTCTGGCCGGTCGTTATAAGATTCTCGGTCAGGTCATGTTGGGTCTGATAGTTGGAGTCACGCTCTATTGCAGTCCCGATGCTGTGATCCACGAAAATATAGAGACCCAGAAAAAAGGAGCTGCCACCGAAGTTGTCTATAAGAGCGAGCCGGTCAAGTCCACCAAGACCACCATCCCCTTCTTTAAGAATAACAATCTCGACTATGCCGAGGTAATGTCTTTCTGTGGCAAGTACAAGCAAGAAGCCGGCTGGTTGCTCTTTATCTTCGTTACAGTCTTTGTCATCACCGCCGTCTCCAACGGAGCCAATCTCAACGATGGAATGGACGGAATGGCTGCCGGCAACTCCGCTATTATCTGTATTGCCTTAGGTATTTTGGCTTATGTGTCCAGCCACTTGGGCTTCTCCGGCTATTTGAACATCATGTATATCCCGGGCTCCCAGGAATTGGTTATCTTTATCTGTGCCATGGTCGGAGCCCTCATTGGTTTCTTATGGTACAATGCCTATCCCGCCCAGATTTTTATGGGCGATACCGGTTCGCTTACCATTGGTGGCCTCATTGCCGTCTTGGCCATTATCATCCACAAGGAATTGCTTATCCCCATTCTCTGTGGTATCTTCCTCATCGAGAGTCTGAGTGTGATTCTGCAGGTGGAATACTTCAAGTTGGGCAAGCGCAAGGGTCTTCGCCAGCGTATTTTCAAACGTACCCCCATCCACGACAACTTTCGTGTGTTGCCCTCGCAGCTTGATCCCGAGTGCAGCTACGTCTTCAAGAATTGGCCGCGCCATGCCAGCCACGAAAGCAAAATCACCGTGCGCTTCTGGATTACCACCATCCTGTTAGCCGCACTTACTATTATCACTTTGAAAATCAGATAATCCGCCATGCGTATTGTAGTTTTAGGAGCAGCAGAGAGCGGCGTGGGCGCCGCCATTTTGGCACAGCAAAAAGGCTTTGAGGTCTTTGTTTCCGACATGGGTCTTATCAAGGAGCGCTACAAGGCGCAGCTCGACAGCCATGGACTGGAGTGGGAAGAACAGCGCCACACAGAATCCCTTATTCTCTCCGCCGACGAGGTCATTAAGAGTCCCGGCATCCCCGATACCGCTCCGATGATTGTCAAGCTCAAGGAGCACGGAGTGCCCATCGTCAGCGAGATAGAGTTTGCCTCCCGCTACACCGATGCTCGCATGGTTTGTATCACCGGTAGCAACGGAAAGACCACTACCACCTCCTGGATTTATCATACACTAAAAAATGCCGGTTTCAACGTAGGTTTGGCCGGAAATATTGGCCGAAGTTTCGCTCTTCAGGTTGCCGAAGGCCGCCACGACTGCTACGTCATCGAGCTCTCTTCTTTCCAGCTTGACAATATGTATGAGTTTCGAGCCCACGTAGCTGTTTTGCTCAACATCACCCCCGATCACCTCGACCGCTACAACTTCTGTATGCAAAACTACGTAGACTCCAAGATGCGTATTCTCCGCAACCAGACAGCCGCCGATAGTTTTATCTATTGGAATGGCGACGACTATATAGGCCACGAGCGTTCTCACTACAGCGTTCCCAGCTGCGACTTAGTCTTTAGCGATGCCCCATCCGAAGGCGCTGTGGCTTATGTCAGTGGTTCCGAGCTGAAGATAGAGCATCCCGTGGCGTTTTCTATGCCCCTCTCAGACATCTCGCTCGTTGGTAAGCACAATCTGCGCAATGCCATGGCCACGGCTTTGGCCTGCTTGGCTGCCGGAGCCGATGTTGCCGCAGTGCGCCAAGGCCTTTCTTCTTTCCCGGGTGTGGAGCACCGCCTCGAACCGGTGCGCACCGTGGGCGGCGTGACCTACATCAACGACTCCAAGGCCACCAACGTCGATGCCTGCTTCTGTGCCCTCGATGGTATGACCACCCCCGTTGTGCTGATAGTGGGCGGACTGGATAAGGGCAACGACTATGCCCAGTTGCAGAGCATCGTGGCGAGCAAGTGTCGTGCCCTCGTTTATCTTGGAGCCGACAACAGCAAGCTCCACCAGTCCTTCGATGCCCTCGGCCTTCCTGTGGCCGACACCCATTCTATGGCCGACTGCGTAGCTGCTTGTGTACGCCTGGCACAAGCCGGCGACACCGTTCTGCTCAGTCCCTGCTGCGCCAGCTTCGACCTTTTCAAAAATATGGAAGACCGCGGCGAGCAGTTCAAGCATTTGGTGCGCGCCCTCCCCGAATAGTATTTTCAAGCCCTCAACGTCCTCCGCTGCATGACTAAGATATTGAAGACCAACCGCATTTTCCAAGGCGACAAGGCCATTTGGGTGATATTTTTCTTCCTCTGCATCATCTCCCTTGTAGAGGTGTTCAGTTCCGCCAGCACTTTGGCCTACAAGAGTGGTAGTTTTTGGCATCCTCTCTTCAAGCAAGCCCTTTTTCTGGGTATGGGTACGCTGGTGGTGATAGCCATCCACAATATCCCCTGCCGTAAGTTTAAGCTCATCCCCTTCTTCTTCTATCCCATCTCCGTTCTTCTTTTGGGCCTCACGCCTCTATTGGGCGAGGCCACTAATGGCGCATCGCGTTGGCTTACCTTTTTTGGCATCCCCTTTCAGCCCTCCGAGATAGCCAAAGGCGCTTTGGTTACCAGCGTAGCGCTTGTTCTGGCCGTATTGCAGCGCGAGAAAGGCACCGAGCGTATTGCTTTTAAGATTATCATGTGGATCACGCTCATAGTCTGTGGCTTGATTGTGACAGAAAACTTATCCACCGCCCTCCTTATTTTCGGAGTGGTGTTTGTGATGATGTTCATCGGGCGAGTGCCCGGTGTGTTGTTGGGCAAGTTGCTCGGAGTGCTGGTAGCCATTGCCGTCAGCGTCTTCTTGCTTGTCCAGATTCTCCCCGACGATACCAACAGCAAGGTCTACGAGTTGCCGGGCCTCCACCGCCTCAGTACCTGGAAAAACCGTTTGAACACTTTTGGCGACCGCGATAAGTACATCAGTCCCCAAGAATACGACATCGACAAGAACGCCCAGATAGCCCACGCCAACATTGCCATAGCCTCTAGCCGAGGTATCGGAAAAATGCCGGGCAACTCTGTGGAGCGCGATTTTCTCAGTCAGGCTTTCTCCGACTTTATCTTTGCCATCATCATCGAAGAAATGGGCCTTGCCGGCGCTTTCCTCGTCCTGATGCTCTATCTGGTCTTGCTCTTCCGAGCGGGGCGCATCGCCAGCCGGTGTGAGCGCAACTTCCCCGCCTTTCTCATCCTGGGTCTGGCTTTGCTCTTCGTCTCGCAAGCCATGATCAACATGATGGTAGCCGTGGGTCTCTTCCCCGTCACCGGCCAACCCTTGCCGCTCATCAGCCGCGGCGGAACCTCCACCCTTATCAACTGTGTCTACATCGGTATGATGCTCAGCGTCAGCCGTTATGCCACGCAGACCGAAGAGGAAGCCAAGCGCCAGGCTGCTCTTGCCGAGTTGGAAGAACCCTCTGACAGTGCGATACCCGAAGAAGAGTATCGCAGCGACGAAGGTTTGGTGTAGCCCCATAGCTTGTATCCCTTTATCTTTCCCATCTCCATGAAGCCCCTTTTTACCTCCACCGCCCGCCATCTTTCCTTTCGGCCGTTGCTGTTGAGCGCTTTGTGGTGCGTGATGGTCGCCCTGCCGCTCTGTGCCTTCTCCGCCTCGCCCGAGCGCAAGAATGTGAAAGTAGTGTTGCAGACCACGGCCGGCGATATCACCATCCGTCTCTACGATGACACCCCCGTGCACCGCGACAACTTCATCCGTCTCGTAGAGCAAGGCTACTATGACAGCCTGCTCATCCACCGCGTCATTGAGGACTTCATGATACAAACCGGCGACCCCGATTCGCGCCATGCCGCTCCCGGCGACACGCTGGGCGAGGGCGGACCGGGCTACACCCTGCCTGCCGAAATCAATCTTCCCTACAATTATCACCGCCGCGGCGCTGTGGCAGCCGCCCGTGAGCCCGACGAGGTAAACCCCGAATGGCGCAGCAGCGGTTCGCAGTTCTACATCGTCTGGGGCAAGTCCTGCTACGGCAGCGAGATGAAACGCATACGCCAGTATGTCTATGACCGCACCGGGGGTCTGGCCGAGTTTACCCCCGCCATGCTGGCCGACTATTCTGCCTATGGCGGCGCGCCCCACCTCGATGGGCAGTACACCGTCTTTGGCGAAGTCTGTGCCGGACTCAAGGTGGTAGGAAAAATTCAGAAAGTTGCCACCGATGCCAACGACCGTCCGTGCCGCGACGTGCGCATCCTGCGAGCCTATATCAAAGAAAAATAAGAAGTCCCTATCTAACCTATCCTAAAAGGGTAGGGATTTTTTTACCCCTACATCACCCCCTTTTTCTTAGTAGTTACTTTCGTGTTCTTAGTAGTTACCGAATTTTTCCTAGTAGTTACCGAAATTCACCTAGCTTTTACCTAAGAAACGCCCGAAAATGACCCTTGATTTTCAGGCGATTACAAAGCCCGTTTTTCTTCCCTCTCCGCCTATCCCAAAGCCCCGTCCGTTGCAGCCCTTGTTGTGCCACTGCCACCGCTGTATGCCCGTATTTTTTTACTGCTCTTGTGTAATCAAGAGTAAATCACTAACTTTGCCCGTTGGAATATATATAATATAAAAGATATGGCTCAAGAAGACGTTTTTAAGAAAATCGTGTCCCACTGCAAGGAGTACGGCTTCGTATTCCCCTCCAGTGACATCTACGACGGCCTCGGCGCTGTCTACGACTATGCCCAGAATGGTGTAGAACTCAAGAACAACATCAAGCAGTACTGGTGGCAGTCCATGGTGCTCCTCCACGAAAACATCGTGGGCATCGACAGCGCCATCTTCATGCACCCCACCATTTGGAAAGCCTCCGGCCACGTAGACGCCTTTAACGATCCCCTCATCGACAACCGCGACTCCAAGAAGCGCTACCGTGCCGATGTGCTCATCGAAGACCAGATAGCCAAGTACGACGAGAAGATAGAAAAAGAAGTGGCCAAGGCCCGCAAGCGCTTTGGCGAGAGCTTCGACGAGGCTCAATACCTCGCCACCAGTCCACGTGTGCTCGAAACGCAGCAGAAGCGCGATGCGCTCCACGAGCGTTTTGCCGTAGCCATGAACGCTATGGACCTTGAAGAGCTCAAGCAGATTATCCTCGACGAGGAAATCGTATGCCCCATCAGCGGTACACGCAACTGGACCGAAGTGCGCCAGTTCAACCTCATGTTCAAAACCGAAGTAGGCTCCACCGCCGACGGCGCATCTACCATCTACCTCCGCCCCGAGACCGCACAGGGTATCTTTGTCAACTACCTCAACGTGCAGAAGACAGGCCGCATGAAGGTGCCCTTTGGTATCGCACAGATAGGTAAGGCCTTCCGCAACGAGATTGTGGCCCGTCAGTTCATCTTCCGCATGCGCGAGTTCGAGCAGATGGAAATGCAGTTCTTCGTAAAGCCCGGCACCGAGCTCGAATGGTTTGAGCGCTGGAAAAACACCCGTATGCAATGGCACCAGGCCCTCGGCTTCGGCGCAGAAAACTATCGCTTCCACGACCACGAGAAGCTCGCCCACTATGCCAACGCCGCTTGTGACGTAGAGTTCCGCATGCCCTTCGGTTTCAAGGAAGTGGAAGGCATCCACTCGCGCACCGACTTCGACCTCTCGCAGCACGCCAAGTTCTCAGGCCGCAAGATTGAATACTTCGACCCCGAGAGCAACGAGAGCTACACTCCCTATGTCATCGAGACCTCAATCGGCGTAGACCGCATGTTCCTCTCCATCATGTGCCACAGCTACGAAGAAGAGAAGCTCGAGAATGGCGAAACTCGCGTGGTGCTCAAGCTCCCCGCAGCCCTCGCGCCCACCAAGCTCGCTGTCATGCCCCTCGTCAAGAAGGACGGACTGCCCGAGAAGGCTCGCGAGATTATGGACAGCCTCAAGTTCCACTTCAACTGCAAGTACGACGAGAAAGACTCCATCGGTAAGCGCTACCGCCGCCAAGATGCTGTGGGCACACCCTACTGCATCACCATCGACCACGACTCTCTCAAAGACGACTGCGTCACCCTGCGCGACCGCGACACTATGGAGCAGCAGCGCGTCAAGATAGCCGACCTCCGCGGCCTTATCGAAGACAAGGTGAGCATCACCTCCTTGCTCAAGAAGCAACTCTAAGCAAACCCCACCGCACTAACGCAACTCCGGAATATGAAGAAACTCCACCCATTCGCCATGCGCCTTGGCCGCCTTGTGACCGGCCTGGCCCTGTTTGTGCTCGCCGCCTGTCCGCTCCTCACCTCCTGTGAAGAAAACCTCGGAGAGGAAAACGAGTATGCCAACTGGCAGGCACGCAACAGCGAAGCCTTCCGCCTACGCCTGGCCGAAGCAAAGCAAGCCATCGAGCAGGCAAAAGCCCTCCATGGCGAGGGCTGGGAGCAGCATTGCAAGTGGCGCCTCTTCCGCACCTACTGCCTCCCCGACAATGCTCCCGCCGCCGCCACCGATACCGTCTGCGTGGAAATACTCCAGGCAGGGCAAGGCAGCGGTATGCCCTTGTACACCGACTCCGTGCGCATCAACTACATCGGCCGTATCATCTCCACCGACAAGGAGCAGCCCCTCGGCACACTGGGCGAAGTGTTCGATCATTCCGGCTACAGCAAAGACCCCGCCGACGTGTTCAACCCCTCATTTGCCGTGCCCGCCACCTTCCTTGTGAGCAACACGGTAGAAGGCTTCACCACCGTCCTGCAACGGATGCACATCGGCGACCTCTGGCGCGTCTACATCCCCCAAGAGCTGGGCTACGGCTCTGCCGCTTCGGCCCTCCTTCCGGCCTACTCCATGCTCATCTTCGATGTGCAGCTCCGCTCCTTCTATCGCGCCGGCGTAGTGCCACCCAATTGGAAATAACCGTTCCGCCTTCCGCTCCGGCGGCAAGTAGCGACATACCCCACCGCAAGCCCCGAAAAGCACCTCGCCGGAGGTTGCTTTCGGGGCTTTGTAATCGACTGATTTTCAAGGGCCATTTTCGGCCGTTTCTTAGTAAACTTCTAGGAAAAACTAGAAGTTTACTAAGTTTTTCTAGAAAGCTACTAAGAAAAACGAGGTGCGCAGCCCTATAAATTTATAAGCCTCTCCTCTTTAGAGAGGAGGGTGGGGCTTCACAGAAATGCTCCCCTTTATATATATAATAATGTGTAGGTAAATCTCCGTGCCATCCTCTCTTTTTTATGGTTTCACCTCTTGCTCGATGCCAATTTTTAGACACAGAAAAGCATTTTTTCTCTTATTTTTTCTTTGTTTGGAAAAAACCCCGTATATTTGTAGCGTGTGAAAAATATGTTTAATTTTTAATACCTTAGTTCAATGAAAAAAATTTACAGTCTCTTGGCGCTGTTCATGTTCTTTGTAGCAGGAGCAGTGCAGGCCCAGGAAACAGGAAAGTTCTGGGAACTTGTAAACGAGGATGAACCTCTGACTGAGATCACACCCGGTCAGTACGTAGTTCTCAAAGAAGGAGAAAACACCGGTGGCTGGAGTGCCGGCGGTTTTGTTTGCTCCACAAGCAGCGATGTCGTATTTACCGTATCTGAGGGCTGCGTATTCCAGTTCGAAGAAGTAGGTATGGACGGCGAACACAAAACCTACGCCATCAAGAACGTGGCTAACGGTAAGTACCTCTCTGAAGGCGACGACCTCTATGTGAAGAGCATCGAGGACGCTTTCGTTTGTACAGCTCGTATCGCTCGTGCCGTAGCACAGGCAGAAATGGAAGCCCAAGCCGACAAGGGCGACGTGGTTGAGCTCGAGCGCGCCGGCGCAGCAGAAGGCGTTTGCTTCGTGTTCTACAACAGCAAGGGTGGCTACTACATGGCCTTCGGCGGTAACCCCAACTTCTGGGGCTACAACGACACCAGCAACTGGTACGTTTACGAAGCTAAGAGCCGCGAAAAGACAGGCCGCGATGAGTTGGGCGAAGTGTTCACAGTGAACTTCCCCAATGGTATCGATGGTCTCTTCACTCCCGGTGAAGGCGTAGGTACTGTAGACCAAGCTCTCTACGATGCCTTCGTAGAAGCTTACAACAA
>CALCHR010000110.1 GCA_937901185.1 uncultured Bacteroidales bacterium | reverse complement strand
ATTTTTGGGCATTTCTTCGGTAACTACTAGGAAAATTTCGGTAACTACTAGGAAAATTTCGGTAACTACTAGTTTTTCCTAGTAAAGGCCTAAGATTTCTCCTTTCATGATGGGGGAATTTTTAAGGCCTTATAGTTGCCATTCAGGTAGCCTTAAAATAGGACTTATATGCAAGGGGATTTCTTGCTTATCTTGTATATAAAGTGAATATTTTGGGGAATTTCTTAAATAATTAGTATATTTATTTGTATAGAGAAAAATATACTATATATATTTGCAGTTGTAAAACTTAACCTAATACTTTTTTTGAAATACAGAGATGAAAAACAGACTGAATAGATTGGAGGCCTTGCGGGCAATATTGGCCGGTAAAAATGTGGGTAGTCAGGAAGAAATTCTTATGGAGTTGAACCGTTGCGGGTTCTCTGTGACACAAGCCACCCTCTCACGCGACCTGCGCCGCATCAAGGCGATAAAAACCACCACTACTTCGGGTTTCAAATATATATTGCCAGACACTCCCCTCTATCGCCGGCCGATGAGCATGGCCTCTCTGCCAACAAACGGTAACTCGATGGGATTTCTTTCTATATCCTTTTCGCAGAACATAGCTGTGCTGCACACGCGTCCCGGCTATGCCGCCTCGCTGGCTACGGAGATAGATTCCTTTAATCTTCCGGAAGTGGTGGGCACAGTGGCTGGCGACGATACACTCTTTGCTGTCATCAATGAAAACGTGGGGCGGGCGGAGTTTCTCGAAGCCCTCTCCCGGCATTTGCCTGAGGTGAAGAATGCTGTGCAGTGATTGGCAGAAAGAGAGTAGCAACTTGATGAGCTAATTTATAGATACAGAGATAATGACAGATAAGAAATTGTACTTGTCAGAGCATAAGAAATTGGGCGGAGTGTGCGGAGGCCTTGCAGAGTTCTTTGGGATAGACGCCACTTTGGTGCGACTGGGCTATCTGCTGCTCACATTTTTCTCAGCCGCATTCCCGGGCTTCCTGTTATATATAATAATGTGGGTTATCCTGCCCAAGAAAAACGAATATGAATAGCCAGATAAAAGTGGGCATTGTAGGCGCTGCCGGATATGCTGCCGGCGAACTCGTCCGCCTCTTGCTCAACCACCCGGAGACTGAAATCGTTTTTGCCAACAGCGAAACTTATGCCGGCTGCATGCTGGCAGAGGTGCACAGTGGCCTGTACGGAGAAACCAACTTGTGTTTCACCGACGAACTGCCTTTCGAGCAGGTGGACGTGGTGTTTCTCTGCTTAGAGAATGGGCAGAGCGCAGTTTTTCTGGAGGAGCATTATGTCCCGGCCGATGTGCGCATCATCGACCTGACCAGAGATTTTCGCCTGGCAAGCGAAGACAATGAGTATATCTATGGCCTGCCCGAACTGAATAGTCTGGCCTTGCGCGGAGCTCGCTATGTGGCTAACCCCGGTAGCTTTGCCTCTTGTGTGCAATTAGCCCTCTTGCCTTTAGCCGCTGAAGGCTTGCTCGACGGCGATGTTATGGTTAACGCCATAGCCGGTTCGATGGGCGACGGAGTGGAGTCGGGGGGTGTGGGTCATGCGCCTTGGCACATGGGCAACGTAAGTCTTTACAAACCTTTTGAGCACCCCGATGTTTCTGAGGTGGTGCAGAGCCTGAAGAAGTTGCAGCCCACTTTCGACGCTGCTCTGGACTTCATTTCCTACCACAGCGATTTTCCTCGCGGCATTTTTGTGACAGCCGTACTGCACTGCGACCTGGAGGAAAGCGAGGTGGCAGCACTCTATAAAAACTTCTATGCCGAGGCACCCTTTACGCATTATGTGGAAGATGCCATCGACCTGAAACAAGTGTTGAACACCAACAAATGTTTGGTCCACGTAGAGCGCCATAGCGACAAACTGCTCATCACAGCCTGTATAGACAATCTGCTGAAAGGCCAGTCGGGACAGGCTGTGCAGAATATGAACCTGATGTTTGAACTCGAAGAGACAGCCGGCTTGCGCTTGAAGCCCTTGGCTTTCTAAAAAGAGCCGCTAAGGGGCTCTGTCCTACTATATCTTTTCTGAGAGAACGCCTCCTTTTCCTTCTTTGGGAAAGGGGGCTTTTTGGTGGTAGACGGAGCTATATATATTATTGCGTACCGCTTCAAACTGCTCTTCTAAGAAACGGGCGTCGGTGCAGAGCAATAGGAGAGGAAACCAGGGAGTGCCGGGGTGATAGGGCGGTTGCAGATAGTGGCGCTGCGAAAGGCTGAAGCCGCTGCGTTCATAGAAGGCGATGCGCCGTTGAGCAAGGACGCATTCGGGAGGCTCAGTCTCGAGCACTAAAGGAAGAGGCGAATAGGTTTTCTTAAGTAGCTCGACAGCCTCTTTCCCCAATCCGTGGCAGCGCAAAGCCGCTAGGATGGCGAAATGCTCTATGTAAATAAAATTGCCCATCTGCCAGCAACTGACGAAGCCTGAAAAACGGCCGTCAGAGAGTATCTCGAAAATTTGAAAGGCGCCTTCCTCGTCGGCCAGTTTGCGCCATTCCTCCAAGGGCCTTCGCTCGTTGAGAGGGAAAGCCTCGGTGTAAAGTTTCTCGGCTATGGAGAAAGACGGGGAGTGGGTAAAAAGTTGCTGAAGACGGAGCATGGTGTTTTCCGGAATGCCTTATTGTGCTTCGTCGGTATCGAGAAAGCGAAGAGAGAGAATCTTGGCAAGCCTTTGCTTAAGGCGTTCCTCGTCGTTGAGGCGGACGGAGGCCGTCAGCAGGGTATCGGTGGCGGTATAGTCGCGGGCTATAATCTCGGCCCCTTCTTCTTTTACGAAGCGCATGGCGGTGTCGGCGTCGGCATAAGGTACGGCGAAACAGACCTGAGCGGTGACGATGCGCTCTTCGATGCTGGCATTTTCCAAAGCTTCGGCGGCAGCTGTCTTGTAGGCTACGACCAATCCGCCGGTACCTAATTTTACGCCGCCAAAGTAGCGTACCACGATGACCAAGGTAAAGGTAACTCCGGCTGAGCGCAGTTGGCCCAAGATGGGTCGGCCGGCCGAGCCCGAAGGTTCTCCGTCGTCGTTGGCACGGGTGCGGCTCGCATCGAAGCCCAGTGCATAGGCATAGCAAACGTGGCGGGCGTCGTAGTATTTCTTTCTGAACTCTGCCACCTTGCTCTTCACCTCCTCTTCGTTGGCTACGGGCATGGCGAAAGCTAGGAAACGGCTGCGCTTCTCTGTGTAGATACTTTCGCCCGGTGCGGAGAGGGTCAAGTAGGTGTCTGACATCGCTTTCTTATCTATAAAAAACACCCCGCTGCTCCTGGGGAGAAAAAAAGGCAGCGGGGGTGAGATGGTTAGTTGAAGTGATACAAGAAGGTGGCCACACCGGTCAGGGCAGGCTTCTTCTGGTCCTTGATTTCAATGGCAAATTTTATTTCCACCTTACAGATGCCGCGCAGGTTGGCTATGCTTTGCAGGGTGGTAACGAGGCGGATGCTCTGACCGGAGAGTACGGCTTGGCCAAACTTCATATTGTCCATGCCATAGTTCACCATCATCTTGAGATTGTTTACCTCGATGATTTGCTCCCACATGTAGGGCAGCAGCGACAGAGTGAGATAGCCGTGCACGATGGTCTGACCAAACGGACCCTCCTTGGCGCGCTCGGTGTCAACGTGAATCCACTGGTGGTCAAGCGTGGCGTCGGCAAACTGGTTGATGCGCTCCTGGGGCACCTCCAACCATTCTGATGTGCCAAGTACTTGGCCTACGTGCTTCTCAAATTCTTCATAAGAGTTGATCACTAATTTACTCATAGGGATAAATAGTTTTATGGGTTATTGTTGGGATATTTCTTGCATGGCCAGTCCGGATATCTGCTTGGCAGAGTTTATCTCGGCGGTAGCTGTGTAGGTGGTAGAGGCAGTGTCGGCCTCCAAACTCTTGGCTCTGCGGGAAACGCAGAAGTCGGCATGGTAGTTGATGCTGCCATTGGCGGCCGGCATTCTGCTAAACTGGAAATCCTCGCCGAGAGTAAAATTATATTTCTTCGTAGCGGAGCAAAACTTCTTGCCGATGGCAGCAATCACAGAGTCCTTTGGCGTGTTGCGCTGACCCAGGAAATTGCCAACGGTAGGCGCAAGGCAAGCGCTGAGCACACTATGGTCGTTATCGCTCAGAGCCTGGTAGAAATGTTGGAGCAGGAGCTTTATTTCCTGCTGCTCCTCCTCGCCCACATAGTTCAGCGCCAAAGCATCGGCAGCAATCGAGGCCTCGGCATAGTAGCGACTGTCCTTGTGAGCATCCATGTAGCGCAGATAGGCCTCAGGCGTGTTCTCCTCCTGAGCTGCAACCCAGTCGATAGAGTCCAACTTTATGAAACACAACTGGGAGAAATGCATGTCCGAGTAGGTTTCCAAAAACTGCTCAAAGTCCTGGCGCTCCCCGCTATGCTCTATCTTTTTCCAGGCAGCATGCATCGCTTTCAGCTCCAACAGGCGTGTGCGCACTTCAAGGCAATGCTCGCTGTGGGGATACTCCTCCAGGAAATGTACATAGTCCAAGGTGTCGTGGTTGTATTGCAGAATCTCGTAAGCCTCTATCTCTGAGCGCACGCGCCCCTCTCTCCAAAAATAGACAGAACAGAAAAGGCCGCCGCCCACCAACAATGCGAGTGCCACCCAAGCTAATATAGATATACCTTTAGAAAATTTGCCCATCTCGTTCCTTGAAAATACCTTCTGACTGCAAAAATACATTTTTTCGGGACGATAGAAAATTTTCTGCCTAAATGAAAAAGAAGAGCACTCCTTTCTTTTTGAAAAATTAACGACCCAACCTCTTGGCGACACTCCCAAAAACTCTCCCACATCACCGCCGTTTTCTTAGTAGTTACTTTCGCGTTCTTAGTAGTTACCGAATTTTTCTTAGTAGT
>CALCHR010000109.1 GCA_937901185.1 uncultured Bacteroidales bacterium | reverse complement strand
GCCAAGGTCCTGCTGTGTTACAAGCGAAAGGAGAGCAGGCAGAAGAACTTTCTTAACAATTTTTGCAATGTCAAAATCTGCAACTTTGCCGTCTCTTTTTATTATGGCTTCTTTTAGTGTCCATATTTCAAAAAGCTTTTCAGCATCTTTATCACCATAGCCTAAGACATCGTAAAAATCTGATCGCATCTTTTGACCTATTTGTTTGAGATTACCTTTTCGCTGATCTTTTACACTACTCTCTGGCGTCGTTTCAACAGTAAATTTTCCACTATTCATTAGGTAATCATATAAAATCATCTGCATCTTAGGTTCCCACATGCCTTCAAATTCAAAACGATAACCGCAGTCTTCCATTACTTTTTGAAGTCGTGCGATATTATCGGGAGTAGCATCATTAGGAAGTATAACATTGGCTAATAGATACTCAATTAAGCGGTCTGCAAATGGGTACGAGATGCCTGTATTTAAAGCGAGCAGCTGTAGCTTACTTATCGGCTTGAACTCTCTCACATTAAGTCTGGGCAATTCAGATTCTTTATTCGTTTCAAAGTTAGTAATTGTTGAGTTGCTCTGGTATTTCCAACCTTCTTTAGTATTAAACGTATAAAGCGAGTCGTTAAAGTTACGGTAATCGCCCTCTAACACTGCGAGACTTGAAGTATTAGACGCGGGAACTTTTATAAATAGCTTGAGTTCGTTTTCTCGCATAGCAATTTCAGACCTTAGTATTTTATTGATATTAAATAATTTCGGAGGTCTGATTGCAATACCGGTTGCTGTGCCAAATACGCCCTTGTTGGGTGTACTGAGTTTTTCTTCAGTTTGACTATTTTCGTCTTCCCAGTTCCAATACTGTACAGTAAGCTTATCAAAGAGAAGTGGCTGGTGAAAGAGCGCTTTCGGTACTTTCTGGTACGTTCTTCTGATTAAGTCTTTAGCTTTTTCAGAGGTATCGAGTTTTTCATCATAAAAACCGCAGAACAGCTCAACGCCACTGTAGCAATCTAGCGCTATTGTATACTTCTCAAAAAGCTTTACAGGGAGCATGTAAATCTTATAGTTAGTATCATATGCATTTGCTATCAGCTCTCTTGTAACTGCTGTGCCATCTTGAGGAGTTTCTTCCCACTCTAACTTAATCTTTATGTTATTGCAAAGCCTATTGCTGAAGCAATTATACATTGACATTAGGTTTATATTTTCGTAATCTCTCAAAAATCTTAAATAGTCACCTAAGTATTCGTGTGTCTGGTAATTATAAAGTGTTGTGGGATTTTTTAAAGTTTTAGTTAGACCTAAAATCTTATTTCCGTTATAATGAATTAGCTGGTTTTGTTTCCAATATTTAATTGTCTTATTTTTAGTGCAGTCAAGGCTGGCATTCCAATTACTGGTATCCCAAAAATACTGCTTAGTTGTGCTATCTTTTAGATATGTGATACCAATTCCTGGTCTAGTTAGCCTACCTATTTTTATCGGTAAAGAAGATTCAATAACTCTTGGATCTTCTTTACCGTGTTTGGCACGGTATTTCTCAAACTCTGCCGTATAAATTTTGCAAGTAGGCAGGTTAAAAGAAGAGAGAAATTGCTTCAGATATCCTGTAAATATGTGGTTATTATTAAACTGTAACATAAATTAACTCCTCTCTTCTTTAGAATGACAATACCCAGTTGCCATTATCAGTTCCGTTTTTACCAGCCCCGAAGCTGGTAGTACCATCATTAGAATTCTCTCCAATAGTAGTATTTTGTCCACTTGCAATGCTTCCACCAGCAGATAAGATATTACCATTATTTACTACTCTCACTCTTAAGCTCTGTGAGCCATGCGCAACTTCTTCAAGTAAGTTGTAAATATTTACAACAGCAAGATTCGCTTGTGTAGTAACGTCATCTGCAGCTTCTTCATCTTTTGCCTCAACCAGCAATTTTTTCTTTTCATCGTCTGCATCTATTAAAGTTTGTTTCTTAATATCATCGCCTGATGCATTTCCGATAAAACCAGATTCGGTAAGGCTGAAGCCGCCAAGATGCTGCAATGTCTGTGCCGATCCACGTGCAATAACTGGTGCTTTTTCTTTTGTGTTAATTCCAGCTAAGCCAAGCATTACATCACCGCTAACTGCAGAAGCGAGGCCGGAAACCATTGGGCCGAGAGACCCTAAAATCGTACCGCTCATAGCCGCTACGTTCATTAACTGAGCTACTGATGTATTGAGGTCAACACCAAAGCCCATAGCATTAACGAATGGTAAATCGATACCACCTGCGTAGTCTTCAAGCAGAGTAGCCACTCTCGGCAATAAATACAATAATGGATCATTTGCCATTGTAGTAGCCATAGTATACTGAGTATTACCCCAAATATTTGAAAGCATTTCTCCGGTACTTGTTCTTAGTAACATGCTGTTTGCCATCTTATTTAACTGACCAAGCATACCACTATATGTTAAATCCTGTTTTGAAACATCTTTAATGCTAGAAGCAAGATTCGTAGCTGCTCTTAGGTCAGATGCCTTAATTCCATAAACATTTGCTAACTGTTGTTGAACGACACGGCTGTCACTTGACATCTCCGCGATTTCAGCTAAATAGTTTACCATAGCCTGCATGAGCTTATTGGTTTCGTCAGCATCTAAACCTTCCTGAAGAATATCAGCTATAGATATTCCAGCTTCATTCGCCGCCATGATTAATAAGTTACCAGTACCGTTTCCAGTAAGGCCGCCAACATCACCGCTTACAATCTGACCAAATGTTTGTGCAATGCTTTGTACTGCATCTTGTGACATACCGACTGAATACAGAGAGCCCATCCATTTTTGTACTTGGAACTCAAGCTCAGTACCAGCGGCACCTTCCATAAGGGCTTGTAGTTCACCTAAGCTACTTCTAACGCTTGATGCTACATCTGTTAAATATTCAGAAGTCTCATACATACTGTTTAAGAAGCTATTTAAAGCAGACTCCATACCAAGACGGCCGGCAGTAGTATCTTGCTGCTGAATGCGAATTAATCTTAGTAAAGTACCATCAGCAGCATCAAAGGTGTTAGCAATTTTTTCTTGAATTGTCATCAAGAAAGCTCTTTGCTTAATATCGAAAGAAATACCTTTATTTACTAAAGTCTCAATATTGTTTGCAAAATCTTCTTGTTTGAAATAGGGATTGACGGCACCGATATAGTTCATATCTTTAGCAAGTCGTTTCCAATAGGAGCCTACCATGGTATCATTTACGGTAGAGCCCTGTAAACGTGTATCGATAAGAGCTTGCTTTTCCCCTATTTTATCTGTTTGGTTATTGAGCTTTTGAGCAAGGTTTGCCAGCGCAGACATAGCGGCATTAATAGCCATTTCTGCTTTAACCGCATTTTCTTGTGCTTTTCTTTTTCTCTCTTGTTCTGCTTCACTATCATCCGGTTTGATTTCAAACTTCGTGCCTGTCCAGTCTTTTTCGGCAGCACGGAGTTTGACTTGTGCATCTAGCAATGCTTTCTTTTCGTCTTTAGTACCCTTACCTCTGAGAATATCTAAAGCTTTTTTACTTGCGGTGGATGCTTTTTCTCTTCTTGCTATTGAATCTTCTGCGGCCTTAGTTTGCTTTTTTAGAGCAATAAATGCCTCGGCCGTCATATTTTCTGTCAAGTGATTAGCACCATCTGTTTGAAGTTTTTGGTATTCTGCTAAGTACTCAAGCCTTACTCTTTGCTCTTCTTGCTCTAGCAGCTCTTTCCTATGATCGGCGTTCCAAGCTATTTCTTCTTCTGCTTTTATACGATTTTCTTCGAGCCTATTTCGCTCTTCATAAAAAGCATTTTCACGAGCTAATCGAGCCTCAAGTGCATAAGCTTCTTTATTATTTTTAAGGTCATTGGCTTTGGCTTCATTGGCTATTGCTGCGAGTGTAAGGTTGTTTGCTTTAGTAGTATGCTGCTCCCTCAGTTTCTGCAACTCGGTTTCAGAAATAATTTGTTTATTAAGCGCTACTGCTCTTTTTGTAGCTTCATCAGCATCTTTGTCAGCTATAAGTTCCCTACGCTTTTCTTCGGCTGCTTCAGCCTTTTTAATGCTTACTAATAGGTCACCTGCAAGGTCTGTTGTGCCCTGTGAAACGGTACTTTTACCATCCTCATCTTTTGTAATAGCTTGATTAAGCACATTTTTGACTCCTGTATCCATAGAGTCTTTAAGTGCCTCAAAAGAGCTCGAAACTGCCTCAAACGAATAATGACCTAAATCAATTAAGTCAAGCAGTGCCGCATCGTTTGAAAATTCTTTTTTTTCTGGAAGCTTTTTCTCTTCAGAAGGTTTATGCTCAGCTTCCCCTGTTTTATTTGGTGGTATAAAAGTATTGTCTGTCGGCGGCTCTTGTTCAGAGCCAGACTTAGGCTCCTTTGAATTATTTGTTTTTGTTAAAGCATCTTTTAAGCTCTCAGCTACAGATGGGGCCTTAGTATCCGTTTCTTGAACTATTTTTAGATTAGCCAGACGTTGTTCTGTTGTAGACAGTAAAGCTTCAATACCAGTTTTAAGTACGTCTAGCAACTCTTCACCAAGTTTAGCCTCATCTAGCTTTGTATAGTTAGTTTCAGGGGGCTTTTGACCTTGGAAAATCTCTGCTACGGTCTCAATAGCACTTGTTAGTTCTGCTGGCGCTGAAGAGGGCTGCTCTGTACCCTTTATATCTATAGTTATAGGCTTAGCAGGCTTATCTACACCTATTGGTTTAGCTAAAATTTCTTTTACATCTTCTACAACCGTAGAAGATGTATCACGAGCTTCATACTGTGCTTTTATACTAGTAAGTCGTTGTTCTGTTGTTGTTACTAGTGCCTCAACTCCAGCTTTAAGAATATCTAGTAAATCTTCACCTACATTAATGCTAGCTAAGCTTTCACTAGTTGCTTCTTGATTTTTTGGAGGTATTGTTTGTTGTACAGTCGCCTCTGTAGGCTCAGTGGGTTTTATAGGCGCTATAGGTAGAATTGGTGGGCTTTCTTCTTTTGACGGGATGTAGCTAGCTACAGCATCTCGTAAAGATATAAGTGTTTCATCGATAGAACTAAGTAAGCCCATAAATTCAGGAGAAGCACTTTTTATATCATTTACTTTTTTAATACTACTAGTATGTGTCGTTCTTCCAGAATCTTTTTTGTCTGCTGTAGTGTTTGTATATTTAGCTTTAGAAGTTGTTGTAATATCTTTAGTAGCAGAGGTTGACTTCTTTGCTGAGGTTTGAGCTTTCTTATTCTTTATTTTAAACAGTTCTTCTGCAGCGTTTTTAGCTAACTGAAATTCTTTTTGAATCTCTTTTTTGCGAAGTGCAAACTGTCGGTCTGACAGTGTTAACCTTGCTTTCGCAAGCTCTCTGATTCCCTTGTCTTCTAAGGCAATTAGCTGTTCAAGTTTCGCTACGCGAGCTTCCTGCAGAGCTGTTAGATTTTTAAATTTCAGCGCCGCTAACTCCTCCTCAGCAGCAACTTCAGCAGCGCCGATTGATGTAGTAGCTTTATCTAGTTCTGATTGCCATTGTTTTAGGCTTTCAGTATCATTTCTTAAATTAAAAGCATCTTGTTGATTATTTGCAAAAGCCACTTAAGATTTTCCTCCTGATAAATTTACTTATCTAGACTGAGCACTCTGCCTAGCTTCTTCAAAAGCTTTTCGAGTAGCATCATTTTTAGCATTAATATTTTCAATCAGATATACTCGTTCCGTATAGGAAAGGTCAAGTACATCTGTATAGCTGGTATGTAAGCTATCACTTATATACCAGCATTCTTTGACTAACTCTTTAAATCGTTTCGGGCCATAGGGCGAGCCATCATTAGATGTTTGTGGGTCTAAAAAACTCGGGCCCGAAGCGAAAGAAGGACGTGATTTCTTCGCCACATTTAGGACAATCCACATAAAGAATATTCTCTAGTCCAATAAGAGTGTTTAGCTTATCGATATTGTTTAATAGTTTCTGTAAGTCCATTGCGGGCAGATTTGTGATAAAGTTTTCAAGCTCATACTCAGGCTTCTTTTCACCGTCAACATAGTCAATAGCACAAAGAAGCTTTACAAGAGTGTCAAAGTCAATAGTAGCTGTCTTGTACTTACGCTTCATTTCTTTAACTTTAACTTCCATCTCTTCTGTCATTCTGGGAGTATTAAACTTTAAAGTAACTGTACGATTACTCTTAGGAAGAGTAAAAGTTCTGTATGCATCGATTTCTTCTTGATCATAAGGCTTAAGCTCAATGTTACCGAGTTTTGCGGTTGTTTCAACAATTTCACCACATTCAGGGCACTTAAGCGTTACCTTGTAGTCTTCACCATATGTTACAATTCTAAGTTTGTGGAGCAAAAATTCATAATCGCCCAAACACATATCATAAACATGAATAGCAGGCTTTTCGATAAAGCAGTCTTCAATAATATCTGCCAGTGTCTTTAGAGGAGTGCTAGAAGGAGATAGTCGTTTCATCTCATCTCTTGCAGTCATTGAGCGGAGTTCAACATGAGGATCTACTTTTGCCTCATAAATTTTGCCACCAGAGGGTAGTTCATAACCCTCCATAATAGTGTAGTTAGTATTTCTTTCTGCCATAATTTTTTACCTTTCTTTTATTGAATTAGATTTCGCGGTTTTCAAAATACTTTTCAAGAATTTCACGAATCAGTGCTGATACTGTTATGCCTTTTCTTTGTGCAGCTTCTTTTAGCCTTAGCACCAGAGGTCGTGAAGATTCAAAAGTTTGTATTACTTTATCGCTTCGATCTACTTTCTTGCGTCCCATAAACAGTTGTCCTTTCAGTTATTATTTTGTCCTGGAACAATCATATAATTTAGCAAATGTGCAAATAGATTTATTAAATTTATTTAGTTAAAAAGAAAGATGCTAAAATAATTTAGCATCTTTCTAATAATATTTAATTAATCTTATTCAGCTTCACGCATGATAGCTTTATCGAATTCGATAGTAGCGGTGATTGCACGCTTGCCATCATTTTCCTTATCAAAAGCGTCTTCAGCTAGGTTTTTAATCCAACAACCGTAAAGATCCCAACTTCTTACCTGTTCGTAATCCTGGGTGTACTCAACGAGTACGCACTTACGCTTATAGTCAACCATACGTCCGCCCTTGCCAGTATGTACATTGTAAGCAAGTGCCTGCCAAGCCATGAGGATAGCCTTAGTGTCAAGACCAACAACATCGTCCACTTTCACAGAGCCAGCTTCAAATGTAGGAACACCCGCGAACTTAACTACCTCGTTACCTCTTCTGTACTGGAGGGTTTCAAGCGAGAAGTGAGGAACATCTGCAGTGACTACATTAAGCTTTAGGATTTCCTGAGCTCTATTAATCTTATCGGAATCAGGAGCAGCGTCATGATCACCTGAATACGTCGACTTTATAATACCATCAAGGTTATCAACAATCAGCGAGAAGAAACCGGTACGAGCAGCTTCGTAATTCGCAAGATTTGTGCTAATGTGCATAGCATCTAAACTATTTGCCATAATATATTAATCTCCTTTCAAATTACTCAGTGACTGTTACAGCGGTTTCACCAAGAGAGTCTTCAAGAGAAACTTCAAGAAGGAAGTCCTCAACAGCTTCAATCGGAACAATTCTAATTCTAGCCTTCAAAGTAGCTTTCTTGTCAGTGTAAACCTTTTCGATCTTATAGTCTCTTACGCCCTGATCTGCCTTCATTCGGTCGAGCATAGGAGTGATGGAATTCTTAAAGTTAATCCAAAGCACGTCGCTATTAGGATCGAAGGTAAATCTGCGGCAAGATACATAAAGCTGCTTCTTAATAGTTGTACAAAGCTGTCTGATATTCAAGAAGTGGCTCGCAATTAGGTCGCCACCACCTGCATAGTCCTGAAGCGGATGACATGTACGGTTACCCCAGAGGTAGTAGTTTCCACGGAAGTTTGCAATTACGTTTACAGCAAACTTAGGCTGGGTTTCCTGATCTTTAATATTTCTAGGCTCAAGTGCCTGAACAGCAACTTCACCGAGTTTAACAGTTGTATAATCAATAGCATAGCTCGAAACACCACGGTTATAGCCAGCAGCAGCATACCACTCTGCAAAGCCAAGTCCGAGAGAATTCTTATAGCATGCAAGATAGTGGAACGCACCAGGGAACTTACGGTTGTTACCAAAACGCTCATCAGCTGTCATGTTATAAACAACACTAGGAACTGTACAAGCGCAGTATTTACCGTTGTCTGCATTGATATCGGACATGCCTTTTACTGCTGCCGCAATACGAGCCTCAGGTCTGGTGCCATCCTTAGTGATGTAACTAGCTTCGTCAACTTCAATAAGAGCTACGCAGTCACCACGACCGGAATTAGGATCAACTTCTTCGTCATTAGCCTCATTTACCTTATAGTGAGCAAGTTTAGCTATAGCAGCATTCGCATTAGCAAAATCCTTATCACTAAAGTTCTCTTTTTCTATTTCTTCAAGCGCAGCGTCCTTAATCTGTTTTTCTTTTGCAAAGATAACGCCTTCAGCTTCAAACCAGCTCGCTGCGTTCTCAATAAACTTCTCAGTATAGCCGATAGCATCACGTTCTGCCTTTGTCTCTTTGCTGGACATATAACGCTTTTCCAGGGCAACAGCTGCTTCAAAAAGTTTTTGGGTAGCTTCTAGGTCTGTTTCTTTTACGGGCTCTATAGCAGTACCATCCTCTAGGTACAGTGTTGAATACTGAGGATCTTTTTCTGCGTTAAATACAGGTAAGAATTCTCTCAACTTAGCGACCAGCTTTTCGAGCTTAACAAGATCATCTGACTTTGCATATTCAGCAGAGGTAAGTAAGCCGTGAGAAATAAATCTAAAGTCATAAGAAGCCTTATCTTTAAAAATTTCCCAAGTTGCCTCTTCCGTAAGCTTCTTCATTAATTCAGCAGCAGTCATTGGCTCAAGGATACCGTCGGTATTCTTCATTGTCTTATATGGCGCGCCAAGATTGATATAAATTATAGGATAACCCATTTTTAGAAGCTCATAAGCCATTTGGTTACCATAATGTGCAGGGAGTCTAGATGTAACAGTGTCGTTAATAGTCTTAATTTCAACAGGTGCAACTAGACCAATAGTTTTTTCGAAATCATCATAAGAATCGAATTCAAAAACTCCATTATCGTCTGCCTGTACAGCATTTACATTCGCCTTAATTTGTTCATCTGTGTACGCAGAAAATCCAGCAATTAAAACTGTATTATTAGCATAACTGCCAGGTGTGCCGGGAGAAGTGCTATCTTTTTCGTAGATATGTATTCTAGGCATTTTTATAAAATCTCCTTATTTAATTTATTAAAATTTACAAGTTAAAAGTCTCTTAAGACTCAAATAATTTAGCAAATAATTTGTTCAATAATATCTAATTCTATTGGATCTTCTATTCGATCACAGAGTCTCAGCTCAGCCCCACCAAAGTGCCAATTCTTTTTGTACGGGATGCTAAATAGGAAACCGTCTTGAAGCTCTAGCTGGATAGTCCAGCGATAAAATTGGCCGGGGAAGAGATGACTTGGGATATCACTTGTGTCTGAAACGCTGTTTAAAACTCTTAAATTTGCCGTGTGCTTAACTATATAATTAGTATTAGCGCTATTATAAGGTATTTCCACAATAATTTGGGGGTTATTTATAAGCTTGAAAAGAAACTGTCGAACGTACTCATCTGCTTCCAGCTGTTTTTTAGTATAAATATCTAACTGGTACAAAGTTTTTACTGGAATAACATTCATGTGAACAGTAGCAACACCTTTTGTCGTATCTTGGTGAATTATCAAGCCATCAAAAGATTTACTCTGCTTGATTGCATTAGCGATTTCAAGCTCTTTGCTTCTTGATATTGCCAGTAGCGGTAACTGAAGTGGCTTATCACCGGAATCTTCAGCGTTCAGCTCAACAACTCTTTTTGTTTCATCTGGATTAAGCACTCTTAGCTTAGAGCCATCAGCTATCCAACCTTTTATTTTAGCAGTAACTGCATCGTCATAATAACTTATTGCCATAACTTACGCTCCTTTCTTAAGTGCTTAGTGCTGTTTTTAATATCTGGCTACCTGAAATATTATCTATTCCGTAGGTAATTATCTGAGCCAGCGTTGCATATTTTTCATCTTTAAAAAACATTATAATTTCATTTTCCTCACCAATACTAAAATGTAAATTAGCTAGGAGTAAGAAACACAAGTTTTTTAAAGTAATCTTATGATTGGCCACTAAATAATTATTTAAAATTATTTCAGTACCTCGCATTGGGTATAATGAAATAAATGAACGAGCTCTTACTAAAGTTTTAAGCTTTACAATACTTACAGGCTTTTTACCGTCTGTTTTCATTGTAAAAAACATTATTTATCAACTGCTTTCTTTATTGTTTGCCGCTCTAACTTCATCTGCATACTCTCTCAGCTTTCTAACTATTAAATTTTCAGCAGTTGCGTCTAACAGATAATCAGCTAGAATTTTTTTGCTCTCAGCAATCTTCTGGTCATTTTGGTTATACTTAATTGTCTTTTCAAGCCACTTTTCAGTTTCTTGCGCAAATTGTGCATACTTGCGATTATTGGTAAATTCATTCTGATCTAAAATATACCGAATCATCGACAATACACTATCTTTACTTTTTGCCTGCTCCAAGATTTCTTCAACTACTTTTGAAGTTACTGCTTTCTTAGCTGTAGACTTAAATAAGTGCCTATAAAGCTCTCGTACTTCAAGTTCAGATCTCAGCTTTGCGTCAGAGTCGCTTGGCACAACGACTTTAATAGAAACGGGCTCATCAAATAGTTTTTTTACTTTTTCCGCAAAATCTTTATACGAGATTTGCTGTTGAATAAACATTTTTGCTATCAGCTCTTTATCATCAGCATACTTAGCACTGCTCTCTGCTTTCTCTAAAACTTGCTCTTGGAGTGAAAGATAATTTACTATATCTAGTCCTTTATAGTTATATAAGTCATCACAGAATAAAATGTTTGTTTCAGAATAGTTGCCGAGCATATTGCCAGTAATGTGCTTAGCTATAAAGGAATTATGAATAGCTCCATAAGTATTTGTAGTAAGTTTATTAAAGATATCACGCTTTTGTTTAATTAAAATTTTTAAAAACTGCGCTAATGGGTTTACTGCAGGATTATATCCAAGAGCGTTAAACTCAGGAATTAAGATTTTATCTAAGCTCTTTAATCTGGATACTATATTAGGATCTCCTGTATCAGCACTTGTGCCACCAGCATATTCGATATTATAATAATCACTATAGAATTTTTCTAGTATATCTGAAGTAGCGGCTCCGTTAGCATTAGCAAGTCTCTTTGCTTTCTCTGTAGTCCAGTCCATACCTTCATAAAGCTTAGGTTTTTCTTCTTCAGTATCATTTGGTATTTTACTTAAGCCTGCTAGAATTTCTAAAGTAGTTTGCTGAATTAGCTTTGCTTGAGCGCTATCATTATACTTGCCTTCTTGGTCCATTAAGTTTTTTAGTCTGTCAAGCAAGCTACCTAGTGAGTTATATCGAGTAGTTAGTTTATTAGTACTAAGCAATCCTCTATTGGATAACTTAATAGTGTTTAAATCCACGTTTTTTATTGATAGCTGTCTGCGATTTGAATTTGCCCACACAGCTAGCTTTTTATAATAATTATATTTAGGGTCTGCTTTATTGATTGGGTTGCTTCGAGTCAATATCCTTAAAATGCTTTGGTCATCTATTGCCTCTGTAAGGTATATTTTTGGCATAACCATATGTTTAATCATCACCTTCCTGATCAATTAATAATGGCATATCTTCTTTTTCAAGTGCCGTGGTAATAAGGTGCTGCTCATCAACTGATTCATATTCCAGTGCAATTTCACAAGCAATTGACGCCGGGTAAATCATGATATTTTGCAAGCTAATTACACGAAATGTTCTTGGCTTTGCTTGATCGAGCCCACTTGGCACTTCAAAAAGCGCTCCAACCTGAAGTCCAGGTAGGTCATAGGGAACATGAATAATTGAAGAACCTTCTTGGAGCTCAGCCACCCAGCCCATCTTTTTGAGAGATTTCTGGTCAGGATGCTCTTGAAAAATACAGCCAACAATAATTCCAGGCTTATATCCGCTAACCAAATCACCTCTGTTATCGTACTCTTTATTTTTCAAAGGCTCTTTATAAATAACATTAATACCATGCAGCCTGGTCATTTCTTTAAACCAAGTCCTGTGTAGTTTTATGTCATTTCCACGGATAAGATAACCATAGTCATATCTAGCGTCTGACATTAAGGGAGCTCCTTTCTAAAAGTACCTTAAGGAGAGCTTTAAACTCTCCTTAAGTTTTAAGTTAAATTAGTTTTTAGCTGCTTTAAAAGACTCAGTAATAAAGGTTTTATTTTCTGTGTAGCCAGTAATAAAGAATTGCTTATCATTACCGAGTTTTTCATTTAAGCCGCGTAAAGTGATCTTATTATTTTCTGTAAGAGCCTCATTAAAGATATAAGCAGTATTTCTTACATTGCCAGAAGTGAAGTGAATTACACCTTCAACCATAAGCTTGCTATCTTCATAAGAGCACTCTTTTATTCTAAAGCCTGCCACGTTGCCGTACATCTCTACTAAAGAGTCAGAAATCATACCTTCGAGAGCATTTTCCTGGAGCTCTTCAACTTCACCAAAAATACTATCTAGGCTTTCTTCTTTTCTTTCATCAGCATCCATAGCAAGCATTGCTCTAACAGCCGTATCAGAAATAGGCTTTTTAAACTCAGAGGAATTCATAAGCTGCTCAAATTCAGCGTCTGATACTTCTTCGAACTCCGCTTCTTCGTGGAGAGCTTCTGTAAGAGTACTTTCAGTTTCGCTTGCAAGGGACTCTTCCTTAATTTCGTCCTCAGTTTCTGGTTCGACCTCAACCTCAGCTTCAGTTTCGACATCAGAAACATTTTCATCTTCAACGGGCTCTTCAGTAGCTTCATCATTTTTTACCGCCTCGGGAAGTGCATTTTCTAGGTCAGCTTTAAAAGCATCGATTCTTCTCTGAATAGCATCTTTAACTTGAGCGTTTTCAGTCTTTTCAAGAGCTGCTTCTTCTTGGGCAATTGCAGCTCTAAGGTATTCAATATACTCGTTATGCGCTTCAAGCTTAGCATCTAGGTCTTTATCTTCTTGAACATCTTCGACAAGAGTTTCACTTGTGTGAGCAGCAAAAGATTCTTCTTTCTTTTCTTCCTCTTCTTCAACAGGCTCTTCCTCAATGTCAAGATCGAGCTCTTCTAGCTCATCATCAAAGTTAAGGTCATCTGCGGGAGCTTCTTCTGCACCCTCTTCGGTAGCGCCTTCATCATCGAGGTTTAGATCAAGTTCAGGATTCTCTTCTGCTGCGGGTGCTTCTTCCGGTGCAGACTCAGCTTCACCGACTTTACCGATTAGGCTATAGCCACTCTCATTACCGCAATGCTGACATACTTCATTAACGTTTACTGTAGAAGGATCATCTTCTGAAGCGACAACATCTTCTTGATTTTTATAGAAAAGAGTCATGCACTGAGGACACTGAATAATAAATTTACCTACATACGAAGTAAGAAGATCTTCAGCTGATTCAGCATCAAGGTCAACAATCTTTTCAATGCGCTCTAACTTTGCCTGTGCAATTTCTGCCTCACGAGCGTCTTTTGCATCTTCTAGGCCTTCAGAGCTACTAATATCATAGTACTCTTCCATAAGAGCATCAAACTTAGTTTTACGTGAAAAAATTTCAGTAAGGGCTGGTTTATTAGCTCTAACTGTACCTGTTACAGGTATTTCAATTTCATCGAGAGCCTTAAAAGCAGACTCTAAATCAAACTTTGTAATAGATTCTTTCATTTTTATATTAAATCTCCTTTTAATTTCCTTAATCGACTAAAAGTATTAAATTACTATTCACACGAAGTATTTCACGAAGCTCTTTTAGCTCGGTGTTGCCTTCTTCTAAAATCTTATCACCATCTTGAGTCCACAAAGCATTACTTTGGGTAAAACGTGTACGAATTCTTCCGAGGACAACCTTGGTCATAGCAACGCATAATTTTATTAAAATATCAAGCCAATAGTCACTTTTGATATCTTCAACAGATTTGAGTTTTGGAATATACTCAATAGTAATCATACTAGGTCTTGTATTTCCACAACTAATATATAATTTATTCTCATGCCTATTTTCTTTAAAGGCAAGGTCGGTGGACATTATATTTTTTATCTTAGATAAAGTCATCCAAGAAGCGTAGTTCATAACATAGTCTTGAAGATTATACATCGTGCCGCCATTACTAAAAATAGCGACTTGAGCTAGCTGTAGCGGGTCATTCATAACAGAAGTTCCACCAGAAGCATCTCCAAAACCTTCTGTCCTATACACATTAACTATTGAGCTAACTTCCTCTTTGAAAAATTCTCCCTCGAGGTTTATACAACTGGCAAAAGGCAGCGTCAGTAGCTTCGATTCATCCCAATAGCGAGTAAGCTCTCTAAGAGCTTTCTTGACTACATTAACCAGAGTTTCATCTGTTATTTCCATATCTAATATATAGCCGGTAAGTTCGATTTTAATTTCATCAAGTACTTCTTCTAATTTCAAGGTTATTCCTCCTTGTCTCTATTAACTAAATAATTTAGCAAATAAAAAAGAAGCTACTCTTTATTTGAATAGCCTCTTTATGAATTTAGTTAAAAAAATAACAGGGCTCTAGAGCCCTGTTATTTTTATCAATAACTATTAATTAGTCAACAATCTTACCAGCGATAAGGAGGTTCTTGTTAAGAAGAGCCTTAGCATACCAGGTACTGAAGCCCTGTGCCATACCGCCATCAGGAGTACCAAGAAGCTGAGTAGGAACAATAGCCATGTAAGGTGCATATACACCAGCAGAGCTCATCATATCGTTACCGTTGAGACCGAGGAAGAACTCACCGCTCTCCATCATAGGAGATACATAAACGTTCATACCATCAAGCTCACCAACCTTGTACGGACCATTCATCTTAACGTTCTTAACAGCAGAGAAGCCGTTTACGAAACGAAGAACAGGAAGAATGTCAGAAGCGATTACCATGTAGTTAGGATGGAACTTCTTAGTTCTATCATAAATGATAGCCTTAGCCATTTCAACGATCTCAAGGAAGCCGTTGTAGTGTTCGAACTTAGAAACGCCTACAGGAAGAGTCTTGGACCAAGTTAGCTTAGCAAGCTCGTCTGCAGTAGTGCCTTCCTTAGCACCGTCACGAAGCATACCAACGATCTCGGTGTCGATCTCGTAAGCGAGCTCACCACAAGCCTGCTCAGCGATCTGCTTGTCAAGAGAGAAGCCGTAGTCAGTCTTAGCCTGGAAAGCAGTGATCTGGTCGTAACGAACAGCGATTCTACGAGGCTCAGCAACGAGAGGAATGTGCTTCATGCGAGGACCAATAGCAGGAATCTCAGTAGCAGGAACGTGGTTCATCTGGAACTGCTTAGAAACGTAAGCAATTTTCTTAGCACCCTCTACAGGAGCATCACCATACTTAACAGAGCCATCTTCCATGATAGACTTGTAGGTAGCAAACTTAACGGTGGTCTCGTCAGTGTAAGAAAGACCATTAACCTCTGCCTCAAGAGCAGGAGTGCCGTCATAAGCCTCAACTACGATCTGAGAAGTGAAGTTCTGACGAGCTTCATCCATCTTACCATGACCGAATACACTGTTGAATACCTGACCCTTTTCAACGCCACCCTTTTCAGTAAGAGAAACGTACTCAAGGTATGCAACGGAGCCAGAGTAGCTGGTCATAGGATGAACGATAACAAGATCGTTAGCGATAAGAGAAGGAACAGCGATGTTAGTAAGGTTCAAGCAGAACTTCTTCCAAGCGCCGAGGTCGCCACGAGAAGTAGCACCGATCTCAGAGTTGAGAGATTCAGTCATCCAACGGTTAGTATTGTCAAGAAGAACAGCAGTGGTAAGAGCAGTGTTGCTGGACATCTGCTTACCTTCAAAGTTTTTAGCAACATAAGCCTCAGCAACCTTAAGCTGACGGCTATAAGTTTCGAGAAGATTTTGTCTCATAATATACCTCTTTTAATTAATAATAATTTTTAAGTTTTTTTAGTTTGTTTTGAGCTTAATTTATTCTTTCAGTCCGGCGAGCTCATAAAGACTGGAAAGGTCATCGTCATCGTAGTCAGAAGTCTTATTAGAAACAGACTCAGTGATACGCGCAGAAACCTTAGTTCTTCCGCCGAAAGGAAGTCTACCAAATGACGTGGTAGAATCGAGAATTTCGTTACAAACGGCATCAACATCTGCAAGAGTATAGCTTTCATTGAGGCGGCTTGTGATTTCCGAAGGACTAACACCGAGCATACTAGCTTTAGATTCAATATACTTAGTAAGAGTCTCAATAAAGCGAGCTTTATACTTCTTAGCTAAATCTGTTCTTTCTTGTAGCTTTGTAGTATACTGTTTTGTCTGACCTTCAAGTTTGGCTTCGAGAGATTCAGATTTCTTCGTAAGTCTAGACACTTCTTCAGTGAGGCGTCTTTCATTAGCCTTATTACCTTCAATGCTCTCTTTTAGCTGTTGTGCTTTGTTAACTTTTTCAGTTAATGTTTTTACATTGTTTTGAGCTTGTGTTAGTTGCTCAGTAAGCTCTTTAACCTTAGACTGTAGCTCAGGAACTTTTGCAGCTTCTGCACTAGTATTTCTAAATGCACTTCTGTACCGGTCTAGTTTTTCTTGTAATTCTTTTTCTTTGGCATCACCAACTGATTTAGCTTTACGCAAATCGCTAATCTCGGTTTCCAAGGCTTCTTTCTGTCTAATCATTTCTTTTAAGCTTTCGATTACCTCTTCGTCTCCGGTATCTTCGGCTGACTGCTCAGCATCGGCAGCTTCCTCAGAATTTTCAACAGAAATTTCTTCATCTTCAGATTGGGCTTCTGTATTTGAATCTGTGTCATCTGAAGTTTCTTCAGCTTCTTCACAGTTAACACCTACTACTAGGATATTATCTTCTTCGTCGACAAAAGTTTCAAGTTTGTCAATATTGTATTCTTTACCATCGATTTCAATGGGCTCAAACTGTACTTCTGTCTCATCGTCATACTCTTGTAACTGTTCGATTGCATCGGCTACAGTGTTTACTGTAACCTCTTCCGCACTATCAACATCAACGATAACCTCTTCAGGCTCTGCTGGAACTTCTTCAGCGGGCTCTTCAGGAGTCTCCTCGTCAGTAGTAGCTTCTTCAGTTTCTTCAATCTCTTCAGTTTTCGCTTCATCAGAAGTTTCTTCTTCCTCAGTGTCCTCAGTTAAGACATCAGGATTTTCATCTGGATCCCACGGAATATCATCAGCGGTAAGCTGCTTTTCAACAAGCTCTTCCTGAACTTCTTCAGAAGACTCGATATTGATATCCAAGTTTTCAAGAGTTTCTTTCATAATTACTTTATCCTCTTCACTGGCCTTATTTAATGACTCAGTAAGAGCCTTTTTAAGTTTAATTGCGTTTTTGTCTAAAGACTCACACATGCTAAGTCTTGCTTTCTTTACAGCCGGAATAGCCACGCAGTCGAATGTTTCGAGGAAGAAAGTCTCTGGATCAACGTCATTATTAGGCATAACATCTCCCGAGCCTCTAGAAGAAACACCAGGAATAAATCCATAATCACAAAGTGTTTTTAGAATTCTTCCGTTAGGTGTGTCAAGAATATCCACGCAAGCACAAAGGTCTCCGTTAATAATTTTAGGCATTTCGGGAATACATGCACACACTTTAGACATATCAGTTTCTTCTCTGTCTTGGGGATGACCAAGCTCTAAGAATAAACATTTGTTAGCAATTTTTTCGTGGAATAGCTCATCATTTAAAGCTCTTTCCCATAGCTCACGGTTATAGCGCCTACCATTACGTGTACCTTCATTACATGTAGCAATAGGACCATACCATCTGCCTAAGATGTGTCGACGCGCTTTTTCTTCTTCGGTTAGTGGCTGTAGCTTTAAAGTCTCTAATATCGTATTATTATTCATATTTTTCTTCACCTTTAAGTACTACAACAATCTAAATAATTTAGCTAATAATTTATTAACTTATTTATTTATTAAGCCTCTGGGGTTACTTCTGCGGTAACAAGAGTAGCCTCGGTAGCGTCAATAATAACAGTGAGGTCATTTACGCCATCGTTATTCCAGTCGATATAGTAGGTAAATACTCTCTCCTCTTCAGTAATCTTCCAGTACATATTAGTGAAATTCTTACCATCAAGAATGTTTGCCATTTCTCTAATCTTTCCGTCTGGACGTGTAATTCTGATATTAGCGAGGTCAATTCCCTCGGGTGCTGTAACTTTAAAGCCGACGTGGTGATAGGTGTTGCCGTTTGGATTAGTTGCTGGCTTAATTGTACCGGTAGCTTTAAGAGTAACCACATTATCGCTAACAGTTAGTTTACCGTGAGAGTCTCCGTTAGTAGTAATAGCTTCTGCATGAGGCTCCTGAGATACTAGAACATCGCTGCCAGCGCCACCTAAAACATCTTCCGTCTCTACAAAAATTTTATCAAAGCCTTCTATAGCTGTATCAGCAGGCTCACCGTTTTCGTCAAACTTAGGAGCGTTGCTCTCGCTGCAGTAAATTTTTCCATTCTTTTCATAGATTAGCTTATACTTACCAATTTCAATAGCTTCGCCAATCTGTTCAGCATCTGCAAAAACGCCTGACTTAGAAGCATAAAAAGTTCTTTCGCCATCTGCGGCCTTTTCGTAAATTACTTTATAGCCGTTCTGTAAATTCATTTTAAATGTCTCCTTATTTATTAATCATTCAAGTTATTTAGACCTAGCGTCTAGTCAAATAATTTAGCGAATAATTTTTAAGTCTTTACGTAAATAAAAAATAAACTGTGATTCATAAAATCACAGTTTATTTTTTAAAGTATCTTTAATTTACCTTAAGGCTTCTCTTCGGCCACTGATATGCTCAAGCACTACTAAGTCTGTTTTTATTAGTTTAAGAAGTGTTAGGCACTGATCCATAAGTCCAGTAGTATAGTAATTATTGAGTACTCGTGTGATTTCCTCAGCTCTAACTTCTCGTTGGAAGATTTCTTTATTTGTCGGAAGCTTTTTACTGTATAAGGTAATTTGCACTAGCAAGCAGGCTAAGGTAGTAATAACTTCTTCCGGATCAGTGACTTCTTTTACAATATTATGATATAACGGGGATTTTTTATCATTATGCTTTTTTCTGAGCATTTCATAAAAATTAGCCACTTCAATACCCCTATTATCTAAAATAAATTTTAAAACTTCATGAGGAACTTCCTTGGCTGTTATAAGCTTTTTCATTACAAGATTAATATCTAAGCCTCTGTCCTCAAGTGCGACTAGTACGGTTAAGCAATCATTTTTTGTAATCATATTTTTGTTTACCTTTCAAAATTAACTATCAATTATTTTCTGAAAAATCTTTTTCTGCATCAACATAAATTTCGGAGAAAGAATGAAGAGTTCCCGTATCATCGGCACGGATGAAAACAACCGAAGCGTAAACGGGTATCTCTTCTCCGCTTATTTTTGCCGTGTAATA
>CALCHR010000108.1 GCA_937901185.1 uncultured Bacteroidales bacterium | reverse complement strand
GCAATCTGTTTTTTTGGGGCGAAGAAATTTTTCCATATTTAACCCATGCCCAAAGTGGATATTTTGCATCGTAAGAATTATCAATTTTTTGCATATGACCGCCATCGGTGATGTGATGGGATACCACCGTAAGATGGGAGACTGGATGTCGCTGACCAATGCGAAAGTCATCAGCCGCAACATCTTCAAGGCGCTTTGTCAGATAGACCCGGAGGGCGTGAACCTCTACACCAAGCGTCTGCATGCTTTGGAGAACCGAATGGATAGCTTAGACACCTTGGTGAAGAGCCGCATAGAGAAAGTGACCCACCGCACCTTCCTGATATACCATCCCGCGTTGGGATACTTTGCTCGCGACTACGGATTGAAGCAGCTCAGCGTGGAGCACAATGGCAAGGAGCCTTCGGCAGAGCATGCCGCCCATCTGATAGAAGACTGCAAGGCAGAAGATGTGAAGGTTGTCTTTGTGCAGAAGGAGTACACAGGAAAGATGGCGCGCCGCATTGCTGAAGAAGTGGGTGCCGATGTGGTAGAAATCAACTTGCTCTCCTACGATTGGGAGAAAGAGATTCTGCGAATTGCCGAGATGCTGATACATGAATAGCCCGTTGGTAGACATAGAGAGAATAGATTTCTCGTATGGCTTGCGAAAAATCTTTTCAGGCTTCTCGTTGCAGGTGTCAGCCTCCGACTTTTTTGTCTTGACCGGTCCCAACGGCGGTGGTAAGACTACGCTGCTTCGCCTCATGGGTGGCTTGTTGCAACCCGGCGCCGGCGTTATCAGACGCAAGCCCCATCTGACCGTGGGCTATCTGCCGCAAATCGGCAAGGTGGACCGCAACTTTCCCATCACTGCCGAAGAAGTAGTGCTATCGGGATTGCAAAACAAGAAGACGCTGTGGCAGAAATATGATGCCGCGTGCTACGAGCAGGTCAAGAGCGTGATGAGCGAACTCGAGGTGCAGGAGGTGGCGCAGCGCAGAATAGAGTTTCTCAGCGGTGGCCAGTGGCAGCGAGTGTTGCTGGCGCGAGCCCTGGTGTCGCAGCCCGAACTTTTGCTGCTCGACGAGCCCGACACGCATCTTGACGAGGCCTCCAAGGCGTTGCTCTACAAGATGCTCCACCAAAGAGCCAAAGAAACAGCCACGGTGGTGGTGAGCCACGACCATCACATCGCAGAGTTCTTCCCCGGAGGAAAAATGCTGACGATAGGCGGAGAGTAAATCCCCCACACATATATATAATATTAAGCGCTGCCCGATGAGGGCGGCGCTTTTTTGCAGGCAGAGGTGAGGTGTGGAAAAATTCTTGCTCCGCAGGCTTGGAGCGCCGCTTTGAACCCCGATTTTTGGGATGTACCCCGGAGAGGGTGGGGCGCTTGAAAAACTACATTTGTAACCATTTGAAAATCAACGGCCATTTTTGGCCGTTTCTTAGTAAACTTCTAGGAAAAACTCGGAGTTTACTAAGAAAAATTTGTAGTTTACTAGTTTTTCCTAGTAAAGGCCTAAGATTTTGGGGGTAATTATGAGAGCTTGAAAGGGCTGTTTTAAGTTAACGGCAGCCACTCTGTTTTTCTGCTACTTGGCTACCTGCTTTTCTGCCTCAAGCCAACGGTCTATAAGCAGACGAGCCAAACTCACCTTTCCGGGTATTGGCGGGAGCGCATCGGCGCTGAACCAGCCGCCTTTTTTGAGTTCGGAATGCTGCAACGCCAGTTCGCCGCCGTCATAGTCTGCGGTAAAACCTACCATCAAGCCGCTGGGATAGGGCCAAGGCTGTGAAGCCACGTAGCGTATGTTCTTTACGCGGACTCCTGTCTCCTCTTCCACTTCTCTCTGCACACACTCTTCTAAGGTCTCCCCGGTTTCCACAAAACCGGCCACCAGGCCATAATAGTCGCCTCGGAAATTACGGCTCTGCACCATCAGCAATTCCCTACCCTCGTTGCGAGTGACAGCCACAATGATGGCCACGGCCAAGGAGGGCCACACTTCTTTTCCGCAGTTGATGCAGCGCTTGGAGATGTCGGTATGCAACTTCATCGGAGCACCACAAACTCCGCAGAACTTGGTATTGGCATCCCAATAAAGAATCTCGGCTGCCTTGCCGGCCATATTATATATATGTATAGGCAGGAGGTCGAAGGAAGCACGCAGCCCCACCATCTTCAAGCCTTCCCGGCACACCGGAGCATCTATGCGCACGGCTCGACAAGCCTCATCGCCAAGGGAAGGCAGATGGTGTTGCGTGTGCCAAGCCTCAAGATGCACCGGAGGGGTCTCTCCCTGCGGCACAGCGTTGTCGGCTGTCAAAAGGATGTCTTCTTTACAAAAAATGAACCAATACATGGGCGTATCTAAAAGGGGATAAATTATTTTCTGAAAAACAAAGAGGCAGAAGTCTTGGCACAAGATTTTCTCTGCCTAAACTTCTGCCTCCTATCATCAGCTTGCAGCCAGTTCTTAGATACCTAAGCTCTTGGCTACTTCGTCTACTTTCTTCATAGCCTCTTCGCGTGCTCCGGCATAGCACTCGGCGCTTTCCATCTGGCCCTTCACTTCCATGTAGAACTTAATCTTCGGTTCTGTACCAGAGGGACGCACGCTGACTTTAGTGCCATCGGCTGTGTACCACTGCAGCACATTGCTGGCCTCGGGCATGTCGATTGGCGAAGCGTTACCTTGGGCATCATACTGGGTGAGTGTGCCGAAATCCTTGGTGCAAAGTACGGGAGAGCCGGCCAACTCTGTCGGACGATGAGCACGGAAGTTTTCCATCATGGCTTTGATTTCGTCCGCACCGCTCTTACCGGGCTTCACCACGTTGATTGTCTTATTGAGAGAGAGGCCATACTCTACGTAGATGTCCATCAGCACGTCGTAGAGAGTCTTGCCCTGGTCTTTTGCCCAAGCACAAATTTCTGCCAAGAGGGTGCAGGCAGAAACAGCGTCCTTATCGCGCACGAAGTCTTCAGCCAAGAATCCGTAGCTCTCTTCGCCACCACCGATGTACTGCAAACGGCCTTCGTCCAAACGGATTTGACGGGCAATCCACTTGAAACCGGTGTAGCAGTCGTACATCTTGATATTGTTCTTATCAGCTATCTCTTTTATAAGCTCTGTCGTAACGATGGTCTTCACAACAAACTCATTGCCCTTCATCTTGCCTTGAGCCTTGCGGTTCATTATAATATAATAGAGGAAGATCATACAGGTCTGGTTGCCATCGATGAGCACCCACTCGCCCTTGTCGTCCTTGCAGGCCATACCTACGCGGTCGGCATCGGGGTCGCTGGCCATTACGATATCAGCATCGATTTCCTTAGCCAAGTTCAGAGCCATAGTCAGCGCCTCTGCATTTTCGGGGTTGGGACTTACCACCGTGGGGAAGTCGCCGCTCTTTACCATCTGCTCAGGAACAGTATAGACATTCTCAAAGCCCCACTGCTTCAAGGCTTGCGGAATGAGCATCATACCGGTTCCGTGAATCGGAGTAAAGACAATCTTCAGATCCTTCTGACGACGGATACACTCCGGGTCAATAGAAAGAGTGTGTACCTTCTCCAAATATACATCGTCAATCTCTTTGCCAATCACTTCGATGAGTTCAGGATTTCCCTTAAAGCGAATATCCTCTACACGCACCTTGTTTACTTCCTCAATGATACCTTTGTCATGCGGTGCAAGCACTTGTGCGCCATCATCCCAATAAGCTTTGTAGCCATTATATTCTTTGGGATTGTGGCTGGCTGTCAAAATGATACCGCTTTGGCAACCGAGATGGCGAATGGCGAAAGACATTTCGGGAGTGGGACGCATGTCTTCAAAGAGATATACCTTGATGCCGTTGGCCGAGAAAATATTGGCAGAAGTCTCAGCAAACAAACGGCTGTTGTTGCGGCAGTCGTGGCCCACCACTACAGAAATCTGCTCCAAATCCTTGAAGTTCTTGTTCAGATAGTTGGAGAGACCTTGAGTGGCTGCTCCCACGGTGTAGATGTTCATTCGGTTTGTTCCGGCACCCATGATACCGCGCAAACCGCCTGTTCCAAATTCCAAGGTGCGATAGAATGAATCGATAAGCGGAGTCTTGTCCTCTGCCTCAATCATCGCTTTCACCTCAGCCATTGTTGCTTCATCATACAATGATGCATCCAGCCATTGTGAAGCCACCTCTGTACACTGCTTAATAAGTTCTTGATTTTCCATATGTATAATATTTTAATTTGAGTTGCTATACATTTACTATTCTACGGACAAAGATATAGATAAAAACCGAAAGTAGAAAAAGGGAAAACTTTTTTTTACAATGCTCTTTCTCTCATAAAAAGAACATTGGCCAAACACAAGGTTGTATTCAGCCAATGTTTCAAAATATGTCCTCAGAAAAACAGAGTAACCAGTGTTTATTTCTGAGCCGGAACCGGCAAGGAATTGAGCAAATCAAGCTTGCCCTCGTCTATCAGGTGTAAAATCAATTCGCCAAATAAAGTATTGGCCCAAGCGAACCAACTACGGCAGAAAGTATCTGCATCATTTTTCAGATAGGCCTCGTGCATAAATCCGGTACCGGCATCGGTATTCATCAAGCTGATAAGACAAGCACGGATTTCTGCATCATCTTGGGAGGTCATTGCCTTCAATATGGCGCTCATCGGCCAAACGTAGTCCAAACCTTCGTGAGGGCCGCCAATACCTTCGCCGGCTGAGCCTTTGAAGAAATAAGGGTTATCCAAACTCCACACAAAGCGACGGGTGTTCTGATAAATAGGGTCGTTAATATCTACATCGCTGATATAAGGCAGGGCCAACAAGGAGGGTACGTTTGCATCGTCCATCAACAGCACGCTGCCATAGCCATCTACTTCATACGCATAGATTTTACCATACTTGGGATGCTCAACAATGGCATGTTCCTTCAAAGCCTGGTTTACTTCGGCTGCCAACTCATAACACTCGGCTGCAAGGTCTGTCTCCTTGTTTACAACAGCCAAAATTTCTCCGGCCTTCTTCATGCAACTCACAGCCATAAAATTGCTGGGAACAAGATAAGGGAAGAGAGACGCATCATCTGAAGGACGGAAAGTGGAAACTATCAATCCACAAGGCTTAGCAGGATGACCATAGCCGGCATTGGACTGCGTATCGTGCATAGATTGTGCCATACGATTGAACCTATAGGGCGAACGGCCATCCACACGCTGCTGCTCTTTCAGTGTACGCAACACAGTCTTTATTGTGTTCATCCACAAGCCATCAAAGATGGAGGCATCACCGGTAACTTTCCAGTATGCATGGGCTAAACGTATCGGATAAAGCGGAGAGTCTAGTTCATACTTACGTTCAAACACACCTGGACGCATCTCTGTCATATCTTTGCTCCAGAAAGGACTCATCGCTTTAGGGTCTTTGGTAAAAGCATTTGCATAAGGATCTATCTGTATGCAGCGGAACTGGCGACGGATAACACCGCGAATCAGTTTTGCAAGTTTCTTATCCTTGGCAGCAAAACGAAGATAGGGCCAAACCTGAGCGCCTGAGTCGCGAAGCCACATAGCCTCGATGTCGCCGGTAATAACAAACGTATCATCATCGCCATCCTTTGTTTCCTCCGGATAGACCGTAGTGTCTAATGTATTGGGGAAACAGTTTTCAAACAAGTAGGCTAGATAAGGATTGGTCAATTGCATTTTCACCTCTGCAATACAGCGCTCCACTTCCTCTGAAACAAACAAGCGGTCGGATTTCTTCGGACGCTTCGTTTCCAAATTTTGAGCAACCAAAGAAGTCTCTGCTCCTACCCCATCAGCCACCAGTATCGCCGAAGAGTTTAGTAGCATGACACAACAAATAAGAATTTTCTTCATAGTATTTTTGAACTTAAAAAAATTATGTATCCCAAATTGCTGGAGAACAAAGATAATTGTTTTTCTCCGAACTACTATCCTCTACCTAATAAAATTACTATTTTTGCACACATTATAGCCAAGCTACACATTCAACTTATGGCCTCTATCAAAGCTATTTTATTCGACCTTGACGGAACGCTGCTCGACACCATTGAAGATTTAACCGCCAGTACGAATTATGCACTACGAACATTTTCTCTGCCTGAACGCTCTATTGACGAGGTTCGTTCCTTTGTGGGAAACGGAGTGCGCCGTTTGATGCAGCAAGCTGTGCCCGCAAATACGGATGAAGAATTGTTTGAGGAAATCTTTGCAGCCTTCAAAGACTATTATTTCAAACATAGCTATGACTACACACGCCCTTATCAGGGCATCATGCCTCTTCTTCTCAAACTGAAAGAGAATGGTATCTTGATGGGCATAGTGTCCAACAAATGGCACACAGCGGTACAAGAACTCAGCCATTGTTTCTTCTCTGATTTAATAAGTGTAGCCATCGGAGAGAGCGAGACTACACCTCGCAAGCCTAACCCGGAGGGAGTTTTTGCAGCCTTAAAAGCCTTAGGATGTAAAGCAGAGGAGACACTCTATGTGGGTGATTCCGATATTGATATTATGACCGCACAAAATGCCGGTGTCCCATGTATATCTGTTACTTGGGGATTTCGCAACGAAGCTTTTTTGAAATCCCATAATGCTGAGATTTTAATTCACAGCCCTCAGGAGCTGCTCTCTATCATAGAAGAAGAAGGATGCTGACACACCCTTTTCCAACTTAGCATATATAAACTTCTCTTAGAGTTTACTCTCTATATATTTTATAATTCGGTCTTCCTCCTCCGGATGAAACCAAGCTATCTGTTCGTCATGTGAGAACCATGTAGTTTGCTTGCGAGAATAGACCCTACTGTTACGGCGAATCTTATCAAGGGCAAAATCCAAATCCCACTCACCGTCAAAATACTTAAATAGTTCTTTGTAGCCTACAGTATTGAGAGAGTTGCATTCTCTAAAGGGAAGCACACGGCGCACCTCTTCCAGAAGTCCGTCCTCAACCATCTGGCCTACCCTGCTGTTTATACGTTCATACAACTCCTCTCTTGGGCGAGAAAGCCCTATCTTTATAATATTAAAAGGGCGTATCTTTTCTTTCCTAACACGAAAGGAGGTATAGGTACAGCCTGTCATATAACAGATTTCCAAAGCATGCACCACCCGCTTAGGATTTTTTACATCACAAGCAGCATAGTATTCCGGGTCGAGCAAGCGTAGCTCTGCGGCAAGTTTTTCCAGTCCCTCGGCTTCATAGCGTAGACGGAGTTGCTCGCGGGTCTCTTGGTCTATGGTGGGAATATCGTCAATGCCCTTACATACAGCATCTATATACATCATGGAACCGCCGGAGAGCAAAGCCACATTTTGTTTTTCAAACAAGCTATTGAGCAACTGCATCACATCCTCTTCATACTGCGCAGCACTATAATAATCCTCCAGCCCAAGTGTTCCTACAAAATAGTGTTTCACACACTGCTGTTCCTCTAAGGTGGGTGCAGCCGTACCGATAGGGATGTCACGATAGAGTTGTCGGGAGTCCGCATTGATAATGGGGCTCCCGAAATATTTTGCCAGACGCAAACTTAGTTTGGTCTTTCCCACTCCTGTGGGACCTAATAATACAATCAGGGTTTTCTCTTGCACCTAAGGCAACTCTAAGTATTAGTTATACGAATCTCCGTCGCTTATTTCAAAGCCTTCGTAGTCGAAATCTTCGTTGTCAAAGCTGTCATTACCATAAAATTCTCCCACTTCATCTTCGTCCAAAGCTGAAGCGCCAACAACAGCAGCTGCAGGCATAGAATAATCCAAATCCAGGATTTGGGCCGGTGCATCGCCTTTGGCACGAACAATTTGTGGCACCTTTAAGTGCTCGCCGGGGATAAATTCTCTTACATCCAAGAAGAACACTCGGTCTGAGAAGGGGTCGAAGACAAACTCCATCTTCTGGTCCTCGTCTTCAATAAAATCGCTAAGGGCGGTTTCCTCCATTACATAAATATCCTTATCTGCCTCGTCGGTGTCCATATCCTCGCGGGTGATTTGCTCTTTGCGTCTCCACTCCTCATCGCAGATATAGAAAGATGTCATTTGGTCATCGGGATAGCCACACGACTCCAGAATCACTTTATTAAGGTCCAGGAATGTGGCATCACTATCTATTTTTATCTCCCGAAGGAAGCCATCTACTTCATCGGATATAAATTTTATTTTGTACAGCATAATTTTCTACTTTATAATACCTCGTTTTGAAGTGGTAACAAAATCAAGGATATACTCTATTTCCTTGCTCATAGGCACCTCACTCTT
This sequence comes from uncultured Bacteroidales bacterium, assembly GCA_937901185.1. Taxonomy (GTDB): domain Bacteria; phylum Bacteroidota; class Bacteroidia; order Bacteroidales; family Bacteroidaceae; genus Alloprevotella. The sequence continues at coordinate 50,701 of CALCHR010000108.1, read as the reverse complement.
GATTTGTGCGATACGCTCATCGAAGAGTTTTCCACGCTGATAGAGAATGCGATAAGCATTGTGAATATTCTCAATAACCTCGGGAGCAAAACCTCTGCGGCGCAGGCCTACGATGTTCAATCCCGAGTAAGCTACCGGCTCACGCGCAGCCATTGTATAAGGAGGGATGTCCTGGCCGGTACGCGTACCGCCACTGACCATCACATAGCTACCGATGCGACAGAACTGGTGCACCAAAACGGCGGCGCTGATGATTGCAAAGTCATCTACGATTACCTCGCCTGCCAACTTGGTGGAGTTGCCGATGATGCATCCGTTTCCTACAATCACATCGTGTGCCACATGCATGCCTTCCATCAAGAGGTTGTTGCTACCTACCACGGTTTTTCCTTTAGCGGCTGTGCCTCGGTTGATAGTTACATTTTCTCGGATGGTATTTTTATTGCCCACCTCAGCGGTAGTTTCTTCTCCTTGGAACTTCAGGTCCTGAGGAATGGCTCCGATGACAGCTCCGGGATATACCAGATTCTCGTCGCCCATACGTGTTCCGCTCAAGAGCGTCACGCTGTTCATCAAGCGGTTACCCTTTCCTATCACCACGTTCTTGTCGATATAACAGAACGGTCCTATCTCACAATTCTCTCCAATAATAGCTTCCGGATGAATATAAGCAAGAGGGCTTATAGAAGCGGCGTGTACATTATTCGTTTCGCTCATAGAAGGATTCTGTTTTGAGAATTTATATATGCTAGTATAATTATTTTTTCCTTGAAGGAGTTATTTGTTCTTCGTAATCTGCGCTGTGAAGGTAGCTTCCATCACAATGTTTTCGCCAACGAAAGCAAAGCCGTGCATCGTGGAGATGCCATGGCGAATGGGATTTACCAATTCCACCTTGAACACCAACGTGTCGCCGGGCACTACTTTGCGGCGGAACTTCACCTCGTCGATGCGCAAGAAATAAGTGCTCCAGCGCTCAGGCTCCTCTACCGAGTTGAGCACAAGAAGACCTCCGGCCTGAGCCAAGGCTTCAATCTGCAACACACCGGGCATAACGGGCTCTTGGGGAAAGTGGCCTTGGAAGAATTCTTCGTTGCTGGTCACATTCTTAATGGCCACAATATAGTTTGCTCCCATCTCCACCACTTTGTCTACCAACTGCATGGGATAACGGTGGGGCAACAATTCGCGAATGCGATTCACATCCATCAGAGGAGCGTCGTTTGCATCGTAATGGGGGGCCTGGATTTCATGAGCACGTATCTCGCGACGCATCTGGCGGGCAAACTTATTGTTGATAGTATGACCCGGGCGTGTAGCGATGATACGGCCTTTAATGGGGCGACCGATGAGGGCCATATCGCCGATGATGTCAAGCAGTTTATGGCGAGCCGGCTCATTGCGCCATACTAAGGGACGGTCATTGAGATAGCCCAACTTAGTAGCATCGCGATGGGGCACATTCATCATGTCGGCCAGTTTATCGAGCGCATCCTGCGAGATTTGATGCTCGTAGATTACGATGGCATTGTCCAAATCGCCACCCTTAATCAATCCGGCACGCAGGAGGGGTTCGATTTCTCGTACAAAGACAAAGGTGCGGGCCGAAGATACTTCGGCTGCAAAGTCTTCCATATTGTCGAGCGTAGCAAACTGTGCGTTAAGGAACTGCGAGTCGAAGGAGATCATCGCAGTGATAGAGAACTGCTCGTCGGGGAGAATGATGATTGAAGAGCCACTTGCTTCGTCGTGGAACTCTATCTTCTTCTTGATGACATAAAAATCCTTCGGGGCGTTTTGTTCTTCGATACCCACGCGGTTGATGCTCTCCACATAGTATTTGGAGCTACCATCCAGGATGGGGAACTCCGGACCGTTTACTGTAATCAAACAGTTGTCGATGCCCATGGCGTAGAGCGCAGCCATACCGTGTTCGATGGTGCTGCAACGGGCTTCTCCTTTGGCCACTACTGTGCCGCGGGATGTATCAATTACGTTTTCTGCGATGGCCTCGATGATGGGCTCACCCTCAAGGTCGATTCGTTGAATCTTATATCCGTGGTTTTCCGGGGCAGGATTAAAAGTCACAGTCAGGCTGAGACCTGTGTGTAAGCCTTTTCCAAAAAGAGAAAAGCTACCCTTCAGCGTTTTTTGCTTTAACATGTATATCTCACATTGCGAATGGACGGGCCACTCTGTGTTACTTACTTATTTTCTACTTTGCCTTTCAGCTCTTCGAGTTCCTTCTTTACGCTATTCAGTTCGGCATAAATTTCCGGCAGGCGCTTATAGAGGATGCTGGAGCGTGCAAAATTCCTATACTCAATGGCTGGCGAGCCTTGGATGGTGACATTTCCCTTTGGCAAACTGCCGGCAATGCCCGACTGTGCACCGGAGAACACTTTATCACCTATCTGGATGTGACCGGCAATGCCTACTTGGCCTCCGAACATACACCAGCGACCTATCTTGGTGGAACCGGCCACGCCCACTTGGGCTGACATCACGGTGTGCTCTCCCACTTCGCAATTGTGGGCCACCTGAACCAAGTTGTCCAACTTCACACCGCGACGGATATAGGTGGAGCCCATGGTGGAGCGGTCCACGCAGGTGTTGGCACCGATTTCCACATCGTCCTCCACGGTGACGATACCTATTTGGGGTATCTTTTCATAGCCGGTAGCTGAAGGCGCAAAGCCAAAGCCGTCGGCACCGATAACGCAGCCGGAATGGAGCACCACTCTGTTGCCCAGCACGCAGTCGTGATAGACTGACGCATTGGGATAGAGCACACAGTCGCTACCCACCTTGGCACGTTCTTCTACCACAGCATGGGGATAGATTTGTGTACCACTGCCGATTTCGGCCTCATCGCCCACATAGGCGAACGGACCTACATAGCAGTTTTCGCCCACCTTGGCACTCTCGGCCACAAAAGCCAAAGGATGGATGCCGGTGCGCTTGGCGGTAGTTTGCTGATAGAGCGTAAGCAGGCGAGCGATGGACTCGTAAGCGTTATCCACGCGGATAAGCGTTGCTGCGACGGGGCGCTCGGGCTTAAAATCGCGGTTTACGAGTACGATGCTCGACTTGGTTTCATACAGATAATGAGTGTATTTAGCATTGGCCAAGAAGGAAATGGCTCCCTCCTCGCCTTCTTCAATCTTCGCAAAAGTTTTGACAGTGGCCTGCGCATTGCCTTCCACTTCTCCTTGTAAATACTCTGCAATTTGTTGGGCTGAGAATTCCATTTGTATACTCAATAGGTTTATTATGCAAATATCGCAAAAATAAATAAATACGGACCTATATTTTATTAGTTTTTTTTACAACTCCATAATTTGTCTTTGTAACACGGCTTGTTACACTTTCATGGTTTGAACGCTTGGTTACATCTGAAGTAACCATCAGTTACAAGCCGTGTAACCATCGGTTACATGTGAAGTAACCAGCGGTTACACGGCTCGTAACAAATTACGATTAAAGGATAATAAAACCGTGTATAGGGAAAATTTTAATGTCAGCACAGGGCGACGCTATCTCTCCTAAGACTCATACAAATTTGCATCCGGCACTTTATGCGAAATGCGAGTCTACAAAAAAAATTGAGGCTGTATCGTTTCCGACACAGCCTCAATATGCTCAATAGAGTAAACACTCTGTTCTGCTTCTTAATAAATCGGAGAGAGCAGATACCAGTTGTTGGGGTCAATCAGTTTACCATACAAATTGGCATCGTATTCGCCTACGCTTTCATAAGGAGCGAGGTCTTTATCGCGACGGGCAATCATCCATGCGAACCAGCTGGCTCCCGAATAGAGGTCGCCGGCATTGATCTTGTGGTGTGCCAAGCGCATCAAGTCGTAGTAGCGGTAGCCTTCGAAGGCAAGTTCGAGTGCCAACTCATCGGCGATGAGGGTTTCTACGGCATTGATTTCAGCCTGCAGAGAAGCATCGCTCTGTACGGGAGTCTCGTCGTAACGATCGCCAAGGCCTGCAAATTCGCCTTCCTCTACCAATCCCTTAAACATAGGAGCTGTTTGATTGGCCTTCTCTTCATAGAGAGCTACGAGATAATCGCGCACTTCGGCGTCAATCAAGTTGGTAGTTTTCAGTTTCTGCAGGTTGAGGTTCTGACCATCATTCTCATAGAAGGTAGAAACTTCCCAAGCGCCATTGGCCAAGCGACATTCTTCGTCGAGCATACGGCGAGTAACAGCCATGCAATAGTTGCCAAGAGTATCTGCATCGTAAGCCGTACCACAACCCAGTTGATGGATACCGCTGTTTATCCAATTTTCCCATTCACCGCCAAGAGCGGGCAGATAGGGTTTTTCAAAAGCTCTCATGCGGGCATCGTAATTGAGATAGTTGGCACCATCGATGATACTGTCAGGGCGAGCATAGACATCGCAAGAGATGAGTTTGTAAGTGGGCTTACCGTCGATACCTACAACGGGAGCTCCGTTCTCGTCAACGATGGCCTCATATACAGAATTCAATGTATCGGATACGATGTTAGGCAACTTCTCTCCATTCAAACCATGTCTCAGCACAGCATAAGCAAAGCGCGGATGGCCGGCACGGTTCAAGGCTTCGGCATAACGCAGATAAACCAAGTTCAAGCGATAGACAGGAATCGTATAACGGAACTCAAAAGAGTAAGCCTCATCACCATTATAATAGCTATTAGCCATACCAAACTTCTGAATAAAACGCATACGGCCTTCTTCAGTTTCTACAAAAGGACAAGTACCATTCAAGCGTGCATCGCCCACTTCTTCGGGATAGATGATAACCGGCATTTCTCCTGTACCATCGTTGTAAGCATAGAACTGTGACTCGTTCAAGTTAAGATAACGGGTAGAAGGAGCTACTTGACGATGCTTATAGTCGGGGATAATGTTTACCTGGCCATTGGTGGCACCTTCGCTGTCTGTAGTGTTAGAAGATGAAGGACGGAAGCCATAAATTTCAGGAACACGGGTAAGCACCTTACCAAAAGAGGCATTGGCGGCTGAAGGAATCACCGTAAGGAACTGCGTACTTGAACCCTTAGAGCTATAAGAATTTGTACCCAGAGGCTCAGTCCAACCCACTAAGGATGCACGATAAGAGTCCTTACCATTGAGAGTAATTTGGCTATATCTTGCGGCTAACGATGCACTCACATAAGGAACAAGACCTTCTTTGAGTCCACGCTGAGACAAATATTCATAATAGTACTGAGCGGCTTTCTCATAATCGGCAGTGGTCTTGGCACAAGTCAGATAGATATCGGCCAGCACCAAGCGGGCGGGGAAGAGCATGAAGGTATGCTTGATTTCCACACCGGACTTACCGGTATTGAATGAGCCATAATTGGGCAGACCATGTACATCTTCATAGCGAATGGCCAACTCCAAATCTTTCTTCAAGAGGGCTACCAAGTTGTTAATGTCAGCCTCTCCTTCTGGCGAGTTGATTTCCCATCCGGTATTGGCATTGTCTACGGGCTTGGTGATAAAGGGCACACGGCCATAGTTTTGCACCAATTGGAGATAGGTCCAAGCTCTGATAACAGAAACCTGAGCGGCTTCCTTACGCATATAATAAACATCGTTCTTCTTGGCCATTGTATCTACCGCAGCCAAATAGAAGTTACACTGGTTGATAACTTTATAATATGCGGCACGGTTGAGCAACTCGTTGTCACCATCAAGCAGCGCTTCGAAGTTGGCGATACCGGCAATAGAATCGCTAGTATATTGAGTGGTAGTAGCCAAGTCGCTACGCACTTCGCCTAAGATTACGTTCTGCTCCACTACTTCTTGTAAGTTGCGGAGGATTCCCAGATAAAAGTTTACGGTATCTTTTCCATTGAAGTTGACAACGTAGCGCTCCATATCCGGGGTCAACATGTCTTCACAGGAGGTGGTAGAAACACCAAAGCCAAGCAAGAAGACTAACAGACTTATGATTGATTTATTTTTCATCGTGATAAAAATTTTATGCTCTGGTTGGTAGTGTGGAAGTAGGAGTTTCCCCCACTCCACACAACCTGACCATTGTTTTTATTACAAGTTGATAGTCACACCCAGATTAAAGTTACGACTCTGCGGCAATAATCCGGCATCAATGCCTTGATAGAGCACACCGTTGCCACAAGAAACTTCAGGATCAGCACCCAAGTATTTGCTCACTGTAAATACGTTGTTGGCTTCGCCCCAAACAGAGAGACCTAAGAGCCAGCTCAAATTCACAGGAATCTTATAGGTGAGACGTACTTTCTTCAGTTTTAAGTATGAGCCGTCTTCAATCCAACGGTCTGAGAAACGCTCATTGTTAACCCAGTTTTCGCTTAGAGGAGACATTGCTCTCGGCATGTCTGTTTGGTGTTCCTCGTACTTCCAACGGTTCACAACAGCTGTAGTCTGATTCCAGATATTGTTGGAAGCCTCCATCTGAGAGCGTTGGTAGTTGTAGACATCGTTACCCAAAGAATATTTGAAGTTGAGGTCGAGAGTCAAGTCTTTCCAAGAAAGGCTGGTGTAGAAGTTACCATAAATGTCAGGATTGGGGTCGCCAATCTTAACCTTATCGGCTTCTGAAATCCAACCATCACCATTCACATCGACAAAGTGTACATCACCGGCTTTGAAGTTACGGTAAGACTCGTTGGCATCTGTCAATCCGGTAGGATAACGGAGGTAGCCATACTTACCTGCCTGACTGGCTTCAGCATCTGATGCAAACACGCCGGCGGTCTTGTAACCATAGAATACGCCTGCGGCTTCACCCACAGTAGTCAACACGGTGTTTTCACCATAGATAGAGGTGGTGTATCCCTGGATAACCTGCTTAGAAGATTTGTCACGGCTACCATCTGCATTCAATGCATAAAGTTCTATGGTATTAGAAGAAGGAAGCTTAGTTACCTTATTCTGATAGTGACCTATGCTGAAGCCGGCTTGCCATTTCCAGTTCTTAGTATTAAGCAATACAGCATGTGCACTGGCTTCTAAACCGTTGTTTTCCAACTCGCCATCGTTTACCCACATCATAGCAAGACCTGTAATATCACTTACGGCCTTACGAGTCAAGAGGTCTGTAGTCTTGGAACGATAGTAGTCAATGCCCAAAGAGAGGCGGTTGTTCAAGAACGCTCCTTGCAAACCTACATTGAAACGATGGTTGGTCTCCCATTGGATTTGAGGATTCTGGATATTGGCCAACTGTAATGCAGTAGCCTTATCCAAGAACTTGAGGTTCTCAAAATAAGTACGGCTGGCATAATAGTCAACATTGTCGTTACCACTCATTTCGTAGCCGGCTGAAAGTTTCAAGTAATCAACACCGGGAACATTGAACCATTTTTCTGAAGAGAGCACCCAAGCAGCCTGAACTGAGGGGAACAAGCCCCACTTCACTCCACAGAGGTCGAAACCATCTTTTGCGTCGCGACCAAAGCGTGAAGAGCTTTCCATGGTGGCCATTGCCTTCACAAAATACTTGTTCTTGTAGTTATAATCTACATTGGCATAATAAGCTAAGTTGATCCAGCTATCATTGGTTCCACCATAGTCTTTATATTGCAAGCTGTAACTCATGTTAGGCATCTTATCATTGTCATTGTTGTAACCACTGATGCGGCTATCTGAATAAGAATAAGAAGCCAAACGGAATCCACCAAAGATATTGAAGTAGTTAGCTCCAAATTGACGTGCCCAATCTACTCGGAAGTCATTGAACAAGGTGGTTTCCTTTGCAAACTGCGTACGGATAATACTTGTCACAGCTCCAAGACCTTCAACGCTCATAGGAGGCGTACCATTGTAAGGCAAGTAATACTTTTCGTTGCTACGGTTCAAAACATAGCTAAAACGATCTGATACAGTCAAGTACTGATTGATCTTATATTTAGGAGCTATGTTCAAATTAAACTGAGTTTGCTCCTGGAAGTTCTTATTGTCACCTTGACCGTTGGTAAGAATCCAATAAGGATTTACTAAACCGGAATAGCCAAACCCATCAGCAAACACGAACGGGTTGTTAGAATCATAATAGTCTTTACCTGCATACTGAGTTGTAGGAATCAAAGCCATCTGATCATTCTCATACGTTACGAAATAAGCATAAGGACTGATGAACGGAGACTGGATAAGACCTAACACATTGGGTGAAGAGATGTTGCGAGAAGAGTAATCTTCTGCCCATCCATTGTCACGCAAGTTGTAAGCATTACGAGAATAAGAGAGGTCCAAACCGGTTGTGAAGTTCTTGAACATATTGATGTCTGTATTGAAACGTATGTTCAAGCGGTTGAAGTCGTTCTTCTTTGCTGTAGCATCAGATTGTGTATAACCCAAAGAAAGGTTGTACATAGCGACATCGTCACCACCCTCTACACTCACTTTATAGTTTTGAGTGAATGCATTATCATACATACCTCCTTGCCAATCGGTCTCATTATGATACATCTTATAGTAGATGTAGTTAGGATCTTCATTCAAGAACGGAATGAGCATAGAGCTTCCAATATATTCGGCATCAGGAGTAGTTCCCAAGAACTCTGTTACATAATTGCGATACTGTGAAGCATCCATAATATCCATCTTCTTCGGAGTCAATTCAAAGCCTCCATAAGCACGGATATTGATACGTGTAACCATGCTCTTACCACGTTTGGTCTTGATCTCTAAGACACCATTACCACCCTTAGCACCATAAAGTGCAGTTCCATTACGGATTACCTCTACACTTTCAATATCTTCAGGGTCTACAATGTTGAATAGATTAGTAATAAATCCATCATGGAGAGCAGAACGGTCATATTGCATATCAACAATCACGCCATCGATTACGACCAATGGCTGAGAATTGGTATTCAAAGAATTAAGACCATTGATAAACATAGCAGCACCTTGTGCAGGCATACCACCACGACTGATGGTACGAACAGAAGCATTCAGATGGTTTTCAATATCGTTTTCTATGGTTAGAGCACTGGTATTAGATACCGACATCACAGAACGATTGAAAAGGTCTGTGCTATTGTTGTATAATCCTTTTACTTTAGTAGTATACAGATAGGCATTCTGACCTTCTAAAGACTTAATTGAAAGTTTAACTCCATTATAATCTTGCGCGGAGATGTACAAAGTATTCACATACTTCGGAAGACGAATGGTGTAAGCACCATTTTCATCTGTCATCGCTGCATATTTAGAATTATTCAGAGCTTGTACCTGCACACCGGGAAGCGGAGTCTTTGTTGCGGCATCATAAACCACACCAGAAACCTCTTGCATTGCCACAGAAGCCTCGGTATTATCTTTATTTGTTTTTTCAGCCTCTGTCTGAGCAGACAAAGAGAATGTTCCCGAGAGCATAAGAAGACATACACCGACACGTAGTACTCCTTGTTTCATATTATTCTGATTCATAATATTCATATTCTTCAGTTTTTAAGATTATATCTACTCCCGGACGGGTTCGAGAATAATTTGTCCAATATTAAAGGCATTCGCAGGTGAGTTTTTACCTGGTTTATCTAAAGAGAAACGCAAACGCGGGAAGCTACTATAGTCGCTAGGAAGACCTCTGTAGCACTTATTAAACTCAAAGTAATCAGAACCATCTGCTGGCTCCAGAGTATAGAGAAGAATCTCACTATCTGAAACAGTCACTTTCTTAGCCTTGATAGAAGCCTTTTGATCTGTATCATAGAATATAGAGGGAGTCAAAACAATTTTTTCTCTATATTTATTTCGACCAATAGTTAAACTATCGGCATAACCTTTGTATGCAGCACTTGGTAATAAATAAACTTTAATGCGATACTTACCACTTAACACATTGCGCAAAGCAATATCCACATCAATGGCTTTATTACTTTCGGACTCATAACGCACATAAGTATTATCAGGGAGTTCTCCCGAGATAGTATCATTCTTTACATCTGCACTTAAATACAAAGATTGGCTCTTAGATGTAGAAGAATAAACATGGCCTGCAGGATAAATAAGTTTTTGATGCCAAGCATAAGCCGGATCTATTGTATAACTATCCATCGGGAAGACATAACCATTGGAGGCTTTCTGAGGAATGACTCCGGTAAAAGCAGGATTTACCACGTCATTATTGCCATCATAATTAACCTTACCTTGATTGTAATATACAACTCCATTAGTAGACGCCAAAGAATCCGCCGTCATTACATAATTTATCAGCAGTGTAGAATCTTTTCTGGAAGCTTCAGGAAGTGAACCAAAAGAACTAGCTGAGATATACATACTCTGAATCAAAGCAGATTTAGCATTCAGTTCTCTCAACGAGTCTGCATTCAACTTTAGCTCTTTTGTGAAATCGCTCTTAGACCATTCTGTTTTATAAGAAGTGCCATAATTATACAAAGCATTCAATTTTTCAATAGCCTCGCCCCAACCTTTATTAGTAGGAAGCAATGCTATATACAAAGAATCTTCGTCACGATAACTTGCACCTGTGGCATCTAAGATGGGATTGGAAGGAAGGAAAAAAGAGTCTACATATTGCATTTGACCATTATTATCCATAGCTCCTTCTGTACTCATACTCGGATAAAAAGTTCGTTTTTCATTTGCCTCCACATAATTGTAGATGGTAGCATATTCAGGATAGGCTCCCATAATGTCATACAAATTGTAAGCAAAAGGAGAGATGCCCTCCAATAAATGCATCGTACCATTTGATGCGACCAACAATCCGTTTTCAGCTACTAAAGGAACAGAGTTGAAAGTCATAGCAGAAGCATTATAATAACACTTCTTTGCATTCAACAGGCGGACTTCTTGTTCGTTGGCATTAGCTTCATAATTGAAACGAGCCATGTGATGCTGAACAAACTGAGTTCCAACCTTAAATTCCAACTTCAAAGCTTCTTTTAATAAGGAGTCACGATTAGCTCCAGCCTCATTGGCTTTCAGTCTAATCTCAGATACCTTATCCAAGCTATCCAACCACACTTGAGCATTATAGGTTCCATCTTTAGGAGCCCAAACCGTCAAATATTGCGAGCTGGAAAGGAAATCTGAATACTTCATTGATGCTGATTTATCATAATCATTACGAAGCACCGTCGTACGTTTCAAAATCTCAGCAAATGATTTCAGTTCCGGATTAGTTTCAATATTTTGCCACAAAGTCTGTCCGCTAATAACATCGCTTTGCTGTATGTCAAAATGATCGTCTGTACAAGCTGTTGTTCCCAACGCCAAGATAGCACAGGCTAATCCTCCTTTCAACATTTTATTATATATATTCTTCATCGTCCTATTTGATTTTCAGATTTATTACCAAATATCTTCGGGCTCTGTACCATTGTATACCACCGTCGGAGTAAATTCTATATAATCCATAAAGAACTGGCTATCCAACTTCTTCAATGCTGACTTAAAGCGCAAATAGTAAGTCTTATCAGCTTTCATATCTGTAGCCAATACAATTCTACGGATAGCTGCGGCTCCACCTCCTCTTTCTCTTACCGGAGTGTTAGCCTGACCATTGGTCACTGTAAAATAGTTCGGGCCTTTCAAATAACCCTGGTTACGCAAGTTCTTATCATTTTCAGCATCAACAACCTCATCACCGGTATCTTTTACCCAAGGAATTGCTGGATTATCAGCGCTCACACTCTGACGCATGTCATAAGGAAGGCCAGCAGGCTGTAAGCGATTCAAATCATCGCCAAAATAAATCTGAGCCATACCACGCAAACTATTCATAGCAACTCCCATACGAAGTTCATAGGTACCATCTTTTGGTACGGGCGGTAAACGCAGCACAAAATCATAGAGACCAGAGAACATCATTTCATCACCTTGATAGTCATTCCAACTACCACCACCGGGTGAATAAGCATCCATCAAATACAATAATTTAGTATCTGTAGATTCCTTAAGGATATTTTTGAAGTAACCTTTGGGGAAGGAAGTATACTCATTACCACGAAGGTTGTTTGAAGATATTTCTGACAAGATTGTAGTCATATCTATACGAATACGCTCTCCACCCAACAAATCTCTAATGCTTTGATCATAAACCAAGATTTTATTGATGGGATAATAGAAACCATTCTTGGCATTATTATCAAACTCTCCATTACGAGCACTGATTAAAATACCTTCACCTCCAGGTTGGGTACCCAACTCTGCGTAATTACCAGTTCTAGAGTTATCATAGATAGAAACGCGATTGATATACAAAGGATAAGGATTTTCATCGCCCTTAGATTGTTCGCCTAATTGAGTAACTTTGAGAAGACTACGATGAGAACCTACTGTTGTATAATAATCCCAGACATTTACTGTCAGATTACGCATTTGAGGATTCTTATTATCTCCGTACTTATAACCAAACTCATTGTAGTGGTGTACGAAACGGTCATAAGCCATTTTACCTTCCAAGAAGTGATATGCGACAAAGCGATTGACTGCATTATCTTCATTGGTATAGTCACCCTTAGCGGTAACACCGTAAATAGCTTCACATTTTTCTTCGATAACCTTCATCACAGCATCCCAATCTGCTTGAGACATCTCAGGCTTAACCTCGATGCCCCACTCTTCTTTATAAAGGTTATCGGGTTCTACAAATCCGGTATAACCAAGATAACGACGCTGAGCAACAGTAAATGTACCAGGTACACCATTCAAGTTATAGGTTTCAGGACGTGACTCCTCTTCATAAGGAATATCACGCTCATCCAGCAATTTAGCACTCCAGCCTGTTACATCCAGCAAATATCCCATGACTTTCAGATTATCTGCCTTCTTGATAATATCGGGCAACAAGTCTGATGAAGGAGCAATTACCGAACTTACTTCGTGCACGACACCATTTGACTTAGTATTATCTGTATTTACGACCAATGAAGTTCCATTAATTTTATACAAGCCAGAAACCTCATCCTCTTCACAAGTCAAGAGACGATCATAAAAATTAGGTAAGCCAAAAGTACCAGGACTGGGAAAATCCGGAGTTTCATAAGCTGTATTTGTTCTATTATCTATTACACAGCTATATGCAACCAACTGAGCCTGTTCGTAGGACATTGAAGCTACATCTGCTAATCCCAAGCTTTCAAGATAGCTTTTGATAGCTTCGTTATTAGGAGCAAACAAAGTATAATTTCCACGAGCAGAAAGTACTGCTGTAATAGAAGATGCGTCTTCACTATTGCTCAGACGAACTCGATCAAAGATAGCTTTTATCTCAGAGAATCTATCCGGATTATTAGTCAAGAAATCCGTAATAGTCTCTTCTGTTTTGATAGCAAAATTAGAGTCATCTATTGTTTCTTTACAACTATTCAAGCCTAACAGCATCACAATTGAAAAGAACATAGAGCAAAAGCCAAGAAGACTCTTTCCAAATAATATATTCTTTCTCATAATATCTGTATTATTTAGTGTATTTATCCCAAACCGGATTTTGTACCAAATTAGAGTTCACCTTCAATTCCTCTGAATATATGGGATTGTACAGAGAATACAAACTCTTCAAACGGTTCTTTATGGTAGATGAGACATCAAACATCATGTCAAACATTGCTTTAGTTTCATTACTTCCTTCATCAGAGAAAGCAGCTTCTGCATAACGAACCAAATCAAACCAACGTTTACCCTCACCTACAAATTCTCTCTGTCTTTCATTATATACTAATGTCAACAAATTGGTAGCATTCTTACCTTCTGAATAATCTTCCTTCAAACGGTCTGACTGCAATTCAGGAGCTACACCGGCTGTTCCTGTTGCTTTCAATGCAGGATTATTACGTTTGAATAATTCATTTGCCAGTTTGAAACCTTCATCCAAGCCACTACCTAATCGAGCAATAGCTTCGGCCTTAATCAACATAATATCACTCATACGATATACAGGCCAAGAAATATCCATTCCAGAATCTGTATTACGTAGGTCTATATCGCCACCTTTATTCATATCTTCCCAATCCTCAATATAGATAGATGAAGCAATATGTTTGATTACAGGATAAGAAGATTGAGAAGAGTTTGGTTCATACAAGAATGTACCTAACAATCGAGCATCTGTTTTTGAGAAACCACGAAGCGTTCCTTCCTTATCTACATTATCCTTACTGCTCAATAATTTAGAATTACCCACCATAATTTGGGGGCCTTTAGAAGAACCATTCTGATAAAAATAACTTGTATAAGTAGAATTATACTTTGTTTCCACATCATTAGGCCATTCCAAAATACTTTCACGACTGAATTGACTACCAAACAAAATAGAATAAACCATATCTGTTCCTCCAAATGAAGAATACTCATTGTAGATAAGAGGAGCATAATCTCCATCTTCATAAGGGGGTTGACCTAAAGTTTCCAATCTTTGCTTATACTCATTGCTCATATCTTCCAAAATTTCAGAACAATAGTTCTTAGCTTTTGTAAAGCAATCGGTAATCAAAGGAGCTGCAGCTGCGTTTGTATAGATTGAATCTCCGTTTACACATACAATTGTGTCACCTTTCTCTTCAACCTTTTTAAGCATACAGCCACGCCACAAATACATATCAGCCAAGAGCGCTTTTATACTTCTCTTTGTAAAGCGAGTATAATTCGTACGTGCTCCATAATCTGCATAATTCACAGCAGCATAATTCAAAGCATCTTCCAAATCATTGATAAGATAACCTAAAACTTGAGCACCGGGAACAGCCTTTGGCAAATGCTTTCTGGCTTCTGCATCTGTACTGATAGAGGTTGTGATATAAGGTACGTCACGATAAGCACGCACCAAATAGAAATACTCTAATGCACGAAGAGCTATCATCTCAGCTTTGATAGGTTTCCAGTCACCTTCACGCAAGGTTTCATCTACCTTTTCATCAACCATTTCCTGGCCTCGCTCCAACACTTTGTTACAATAGTTGATTCCGGTATAGAAATTACCCCAATCAAACATTGATTCAGTGGGACGCAAGATACCATCTTGGAGATACAAAATGGACGTATTATCCATCTTGTTCAAAGATAAGTTATCAGAACGAAGCTCACCCCAAACTAGAACCTTCTCCAAAGAACCAGTTTTCACCATGTGGAGATAAGCTCCGGAACGAGCATTATTCAAATCATTTTTGGTTTTCCAAAAATCTTCTTCTGTAATTTGGTCACTTGGCAAAACTGTAAGAAAATCCTCACAAGATGTTACGCCTCCCATTGTCAAAAGGAAAGCTCCAGCCATCAACCATTTTTTATAGGATATATTCTTTTTCATTGCTTTCATTTATTAGAATCCTACAGTTAAGCTAACATTAAATGAACGAGCACGAGGAGTCTGTGCATTATCATAGCAAGGTGAATAACCACTTTGATTGTGTTCAGGGTCTACACCACTATACTTCGTCCAGAAAATCAAGTTGTTTGCAGAAGCAGACAAGCGCAAGTTACTCAATCCATACTTCTGAATCTTCTTCGGGTCAAAGCTATAAGACAACTGCAAATAGTTAAAGCGCAAATAATCTCCGGGCTCTACATAACGGTCGCTAATCAAAGCATTGTAAGAAGTACCTACACTGGCATTCATAGCACGAGGTATTTCTGTTACCTGGCCATTCTTTCTCCAACGGTGATTAACCGATGTACACTGGTTATTATTGGTACGCATATTCTCTGCGTTCATACGGGCCAAGTTGATAATGTTTCCTCCTAAGCGGAAGTTAAACATTGTCTGTAACTTCCAGCGGCCATAAGTAAAGTCTACACCAAAACCACCAGTAATTTTGGGGTTAGAGCCGCCTAAGTAAACAATATCCAATTCATCGATTTGACCATCATGGTTCACATCTTCATAGATAACATCACCTCCTTGGAACTGATAATTTGCTCCACCATAATTATAATACATAGGTAGAGGATTACCATTCTTATCATAGATTACATTACCTTGTGCATCACGAGCAATAGGCGCTGTTTTGCCTGTAGCTGCGGCTGTATTAAGAAGGTTTCCATTTTCATCGGGCTCGGGTAATACATACAATTCATTCTTGTAAGCATTGTTACCAGTAAAATATCCGTTATGATCATAGTCATAAGCATATACTCCCTTATAACGGAAACCATAAATACCACCCAAGGCATGGCCTATCTGTACACGCTGCATCACAGCCATGTTTTGATAGGTAAAGTCTTTATTGTTACTAGCCAAGACTGTGGGGTCCATTGAGGTAATGGTATTGATATTCTGAGCAAAGTTTACATTGAAGTTCATGTGGAACTTACCTACCTTAAAGACATTTCCTGTGTTCACATAGAGTTCCCATCCTTCATTTTCCATTTCTCCGACGTTAGCCCAAGATAGAGAAGAGAAACCTGTGGTAGAAGGAATACGAACACCTGAGTTCAACAGGTCTGTAATCTTTTTATTATATACGTTCACCTGGAAACGCAACAAGTCATTGAACAATCCCAAGTCGAAACGTAAGTTCCAAGATTTTGTCTTCTCCCATTTGATTTCAGTAAGTCGCAAGTTGTTAGGAACAATTGCAGTTACACCATCATAAGAACCGGTAGAAGCATATTTATTATAGATAAGACCATCTGCAAAATAAGCAGCACCGGTAATACCCCAACCCGGAGAGAACGCAAACATATTAACCACCTTCTTCAAAGGTTCGAAGAATGCTTCGTCGCTAATATTCCAACGTCCGGAGATACCGGGGAAGAAGCCCCACTTGTTACCGGAACCAAACTTGGTATTACCATCCGCACGCAAGGTAAAGTCAACAATGTACTTAGAACCATAAGCGTAGTGGAAAGAACCGGTACCACTCATTGAGTGAGATTTTCCTGTTGATGAGTAAGCACCTGTCAGATAACCAGGAACAGTAGGGTCGGTAATGCCTCCACTGATACCTGAAGAACTCAAGCCTTGTGATGTAGAGTTTTGTGAAGTCAATTCACCTCTAACCAACACTTGCAATGAGTGGTTCTCATTATAGAATGCAGGTCTGAATACCAATTGATGGCGTGTGGTAAAAATCAAACTCTTATATTCATCATTACCAGTCAAGTCAATACCTGAAGACCATGCATTTGAAGTCAACTCTGCAGGGAAATAAGAGTTGTTTGTCTTAGTAAATGCATTCAGATAAACGTCACCGGTATAATCCAACTGAGTTTCATCATCTGCTTTACCCCACAATTTATACTCAATAGAGAATTGAGGAATAATAGTATAGGTAGACTCCTTAGACCAAGCCAAATTTCCAATAGCAACGGGGTTTCCATTGTCTACCATATCACCAAGATAATAAGAAGTCAATCCGCTATTAGGGGCTACCAATCCGGCTCCACCGGCTTTAGGAGGCATCAAGTAATAATCACCTGTTTTGTAATAGCTACCGGTAGTTTTGTCATATTCATGACGATAAACTTCCATATTAGGCATTGCCTTATAAGCCTTACTCATCAGGTCAGAATAGTTTCTGTTATTCTTAGTGTAAGTCAAAGCAAAGTTTGAAGAGAACTTAATACGGTCTGACACAGCATAATCCAGTACCAAACGAGTAGTGAACTGATCCAAAGACTGCTTAATCACAGTACCGGTTTCATGTTTGTAAGTTCCAGAGAAACGGAATGTAGCTTTTTCACCACCACCGCTAATGTTGGCTCCAATTTCATGAGACTGACCAAACTGTGTAACTTCATCAATCCAATCTGTATTGGCACTATAGTTTCCATAGTATGCAGGGTGAGTATCTTTCAAGTACATCAACTCTACAATACCTGAGGCTACGTCACTTTGTTTCGGATTAAAGTAAGCCTCTTTCAACATCATGGTATAGCCATCACCATTCAACATCTTCATGCCGGTGGGCTGCCAAGAGCCTTTGAACTTATAGTTGAAGTTCACCTTGGTTTTACCTCTACGACCACGACGTGTTTTAATTTCAATTACACCATTGGCACCACGTGAACCCCAGATGGCGGTAGCAGAAGCATCTTTCAAAACATTGATGCTCTGGATATCGTCCATACTTACCTGCAAAAGGGTAGCAAATTGCTCAGTGTTCTCCATATTATTATAGTCGATATCACCTTCGCTATAGTCTTCCAAGATATAACCATCGACTACGATCAAAGGTTCAGAACTACCATTGATAGAAGATACACCACGCAAACGCATACTGGTTCCGGCACCGAGGTTACCAGAGTTAGCAACAACGTCGAGACCTGCAATCTGTCCTTGCAAAGCTTCGCCGGCAGTTTCAAAGGAAAGACCTTCCATCTCATCCATGTTAAGAGACTGCTGTGCTACAGAAATTTCGCGTTCAGGGATAGACAAACCATTTGACTTAATGCGACGCATACCAGTTACGGTTGCTTCTTTCAAAGTAGTCTTGTCTTGCAGTTCGATATCAAAACGAGTTTGTGTACCAATTTCTTTTGTTGCGGTGGCATATCCGATATAAGAAACACGCAAGCTGTTAGCCGGGTTCTTAATCTTCAATGAGAAGTTACCATTCACGTCGGTCTGTGTAGCAGCCACGTTACGATTGTTCTTATCCACCTCAACTACGTTAGCATAGATTACCGGACCATCCTTACTGCCAACATGTCCTGTAATCACCTTTTGCGCAGATGCCGCAAATGAGCATAAGCACAAAGCCAGTGTCAATAAAAACTTTATGTTCTTCATGATGTTACGATTATTTTCTGAGTTTGTACTTAGCTACAAATTTTTTGGCTTTGGCCGGTGTATTCCACTGGGAATCGTAACGTCCATTCTCCAATTTGCCAAAATTAAGCACGCCATCTTGAAGTTGATGTAGTGTTACATAAGATGATACTTTTACATATCCAGAACTACCCGGCATTTGAATACTAATAGGTTTCGTGCTAAAGTTCATTTCGCGAGCCAAGATATTATACAAAGCAGCATTATTCACTTGGTGTGTTTCACCAGTTTCATCTGTCACACTCATCTCTCCGGGCTTCTGATTAACAGTGAGGAAGAGGTAAGAATTTTTCACATGGTCAATACAAGAAGTCTGATATTTTTCTTCTGCTGTGAGATTGTCTACGAAGAGAGATTCGTCTTGGAAGTGGTATTTCAAGAAGTTAACCAACATTGTCAACATAGCCTGCACCTTAACTTTGTGATGCTCACAGAGTTCGTTAGCCTCAAGTTGCACATCCTCAGCACAGTCTTTACATACATGACCTTTCCAGGTATCTATATATTTACTGATAGAAACCCAAGTAGGCAATCCTTGCTCATCAATGGCTTTCTGAATAGCTTCATTCGTTGGCACAAAGACGGTGTAACGATAGTTATTAAAGAAGCGTACCAAGAACTCTGCATTCGGAGCGATGTAGCCATCTGCATTGGTAAAGATAGTATACTTGTTCACTTCGTTTTTCCAATCTGCTTCTTCCATCTCTTCTGTCTTCAAGCCTGCAGCCTCTACGATATTGTCAATAGAGAAAGGATCTCCATTCTCATCAAGAGCTGCACAGAGATCAAAGAAGGTTGAGAATTCCGGGGTGTTAGCCAAGTGGTTATAAACTGTTTTCATTGTCGGCTGCATCGGGCGGTCAATGAAGTAAGTCATACCGTTACCATAATTATTATTAGCGGGCCACTCACGTGTCTGATTATAGCCTTCTGTTACAGTACATACATAGTCGTTAGCAGGCTCTGCATCTTTCTCTAACATAAGCTGATAACCACCTTCCACTTGCATACCTACACCATAGTTATCTACGTTGCCTTTATTCTTTATAAAGACAGGAGCACCAGTTCTGGAGAGGAAGTATTGGCGATCGCCATTCACACCTTCCAAATCGTCATTATCATGTACCACGATGTGTTGGTCTACCATCTCTACCAAGAGGTTCTTCTTAACCAAGCCCCAAGGTGTATCCAAACCATCGTTTGCACGTGAACGGATATTTGTACCTAAAGTAGCATCTCCATCAGTAACTCCAGTAAAGTCGCTAAACTTATAACCCTGCATTGATACTGCCACTTTTTTACCAGAGCCGGTATTAGAGTCGTAAGTAAATTTCATATAGCGACGGCTATCGCTGAGCGATGAGGGATTGGTTGCATAAGAGAACGGGTCGATATAACCATACTTACCCAAAGCTTCATCTGTTGGAACAAAGAAAGAGAAGCGTGACTGCATGGCCTTCAGGTAAGTACTGAAATACTTTTGCAAGGGAGCATTGTTATACTCAGAGCCATCAATAAAGTTATCATCCGCACGAACAACACTCTTCATAATCTGAGTGTTGTTAGAATAAAGAACAGGAGCCACAACTGCAGCATAGTCTGCCGGAGCTACAACACCATTCAAGATATAGATAACACCATTATTGGCCAAGAGACATTTTTTGATACCCTTCTTATAATCATCTACCGAACTATACACATTAAACATTTGGTCCTGTGCGTCGTTCATAATTGTCAGATACTTGCTAGGAACAGTTTCATTGAAAGATTCCTTCATCAAGTTACGAAGCAAGGCCTGTATAATATCCAAAGGAATTTGATAGAGGTTATACGCAAGGTTGGCTGCTGTAACAGGTTTGGCCTTTGCATAACGCTCCATCAAACTCTTACCGGCTCCCCCGATGAAGTAGTTTTCTATTGCCTGGTCTGAAGGAGCAAAGATGGCTGACATATCTTGCTCCTTAGGCATAGTTTCACTGGAAGCCAGTTCGTTCCATCCCGGGTCGAAGCCCAGATACGGGAAATCTCCGAGGTCTTTACCATCCGGGTCTTTAGTAATCTTAGAGCCTTGTGAGAAGTTTGCCAAATAACGCTTTTGATATACAGAGTCTGCCGGAATATCATAAAGCATTTTATATTGTTGTGTCAAGTTGGCATCATAGTAAGGTGCGCTGAAACGGTCCAACAAGAGGCTGAAGTATTTTGTAGAAGACGTTTTGTCCTTCTGATAAGCCTCGTCTGTACCATTTTGGCGAAGCACTTCTGCCATATTGGAAGGAGTAACAAGCACGTCGTCAAGCTCGTGGTAATAACCATTCAAGCAAGTAACATCCTGTTTAACCACACGGTTACCATAAATATAGCTACGGTTTTCAGCCCAAGAGTTTTCTTCATTCATAATGAAGGCGATGTCGTCGTTGGTGATATTCTTATCGCGCAACTGGCCTTCAAGGAAGTGAGTCATCATCGGCTGAGTCTTATCCAAAGCCATGTAGATTCCGGTGCCGGCTCCTCTATCACGGAACTTCTTCCAGAATTTTGTATCTACCGCATCTTCGCTTTCAGGCAAAGGCAAGCCGGCTTCGTCTAGGCCACTCATGTTGTAAGGCAATGAGAGGGCATCCCAATAAGGAATGGTGTCCAAAGCTGTCGCTGCCGACACTTGGCGCAAACACAAGTTTTTACCACCGCCTTCTGTATTGGAAAGCATTTCCATCACATAGGCGTTGTTCAACATTGAGCCATTCAGCAACAAGCGCTTCATAGCCGGAGTCAACTGTTCATAGTTGCTCACACCCCAAGTATTGTTCTGAAAGAAACGGTTGTACGCATCGTCGTCTGCCACGAACAATGTCTTACTACCGGTCTTCGAAAGAACGTTTGCATACTCAAGGTCGTCAATTAACCGGACAACGTTGGTGAACTTGCCGGTCGCTTTCAATTCGTCGTAGATACTTTCACCCAAGAACGGCGGCTTGGTTTCGTCCAAGTCGTAATCGTCTGAGCAAGAGTAAGCAAAGCCGCAAATCGAAAGCAGGCACATTGCGCGAAGCAATGATTTTCCCATTCTGCAATAACGGTTTTTCATACGCATTAAATCAAAATTTTATATTTATATTTTTTCTAATTCCTGTTTACACAAGTATAGTTATCGGGCAAATTTAATATATTTTTATTATTCGGGTAATAAAACCAAGAATAATCTCTTCAACTATTAACTATTTTTAAGAATTGAAGAAGAAAACTCTTTTTTTGACTTTTGAGAAAAACAAAGCTACTAGAATTGGTTACACGGCGTGTAACCTGCAGTTACTTCTCATGTAACCAAGAGTTACTTCCCATGTAACCAATGGTTACTTCTCATGTAACCGATGAAAAGTAAGACCTTTTTTCCAGAAATGGCTTTATACTAAAAAGCAGCTACCCTTCGTGCTCTCCGAAGGGTAGCTGCAATATATTCGGAATTATCATTCCCGCTACAGATAGGCGATGCCTTCCACTTCTATGAGCCACTCCGGGCGACAGACGCGCGCCTCTGTCAAGAGATAAGGCAAGGCGGGGAAGCGGGTTTGCAGATACGAAGCGACCAAGCGGGCATCTGCCACGTCGCGCAGATACACAATAATATATTTAAGGTGGGAGAGCTTTGCATTTTTGTCGGCCAACAGCTGTTCAATATTTAGGAACAAGCGCTCGGTCTGCGCCAAAACATCTCCACGATACAGACATTCACCATGTTTGTCTATGCTGGCCGTGCCTGAGACAAAAAGCAAGTTGCCCTCAGAAAAGCGCAAGCGCGTACCACGTTCAAAGGCCACGCCATACTCATGAGTGGAGTTAAGATATTCCGGGGCATGCATATAATCTACGGCATCAGCCGACAGGCCTTCCACCGAGAAGAAGTCGATACTTACCAGCGCCTCCTTGCTGAGTGCGTTTCCACCAATGCCCGTCGAGGCGATGAAGTGGTTGTCTGCGGTCAGTCCTTCCTCCCGGAAAATCTGATTGCGACCGGTCACCACTCCCGAATAGTTGCGGTCGATATCCCTGACAAATATCCAGGTGCGATGACAGTTGTCTCGAAGGTTCATACCCTCAGCGTTCAATAAATCTATATGTTTAGAGAACAACAAACGAGTCTGCTGCTCTGCGTCAAGGTCTTTTGCCTCTGCATCTGTAAGTCTCAAAGAATGAAACAGATAGCGCATCCCATCGGCTTTCACTATGAGACAATCGGGGGTTCCTTTTTTTTGCAAATTGGCAGTGCGCATACACCATACCTGCAAAGCTATTTTGGCACCTGTAAGCAGCGGCTGCTCCACATAAGACACAGCGGCTGCCGACAAATAGCAAGCATAGAAAGAGGAAGCCTCTACCGCTGCCCACTGATTGGCCACGTCGGTCAAGTAGACACGTGCCTGCACCATATCGGCCGGCGATAGCCCTTCCGACTGCAACCACTCGCGCAACATGTTTTTCAGTTCGCACACTTGCTCCTCAAAAGGTTTACCTCCCTGAGGTTCAAAGGTATTGAACAGCATTTTTTCTTTCATATAGAATCTGAATACATTATCTTATTGAGTATAATCGCCCTTGATAGGTATCGCGCTCATGTAAGCGGCGCTTTACCAGCTCTGTGAACTCATAATTTTTCAGTCCCCAGTCTGGTGCTATCAACAAGTCCTTTGGCGATTGCGAAGCGAAGCGTTCCACAGCAATCTCCGGAGTCAGGCGTTCCAAAAAATCAACCACCAAATCTGCATATTCCGCAGCTGTATAGAAATGAAAGTCTGAAGCATCGGCCTCATATTCCTTAGCAAGGCGGGTTCCTTTAACCAGCTGCAACTGATGCAGTTTCAAGGTGTTGAGCGGCAACTGCGAAAGCTCTTCGGCTTGAGCCAGGATGTCTTCACGCTGCTGTCCGGGCAATCCCAAGATGAGATGTGCTCCCACAGCAATTCCACGCTGAGCGGTTCGCCGAATGGCATCACACGAGCAAGCAAACGAGTGGCCTCTGTTCAAGCGCTTGAGCAAAGCATCGCTCGTACATTCCACGCCAAACTCTACCAGCACAAAGGCCCTTTGGGAAAGCTCTGCCAAGTAGTCCAACAAATCATCCGGCACGCAGTCGGGCCTTGTTCCCACCACCAAACCTTCCACGCCCGAAACTTCCAGCGCCTCTTCATAGAGCCTTTTCAGTTTTGAGAGTTCGCCGTAGGTATTTGTGTAAGCCTGGAAATAGGCCAAGTACCTCATTGCGGGATATTTGCGAGCGAAAAAAAGTTTTCCTTTCTCCAACTGCGCCGTCACAGATTCACGCTCGGCACAATAGTCGGGGTTGAAAGTACGATTATTACAATACGAACATCCCCCTACTCCCAGCGTCCCATCCCGATTGGGGCAAGTAAATCCGGCATCTACCGATATTTTTTGCACCTTGCCCTCAAAATATCGGGCCAGGAAGGCTGAAAAATCTGTATATCGCTGCGACAAAACCATGGTTGATACTTTCGGGGGCAAAAATAACACTTTTTTCTGAGTAAGGCTAAGTTTCAGCCACTTATCTACCTCTCCTTCCCATACTATCAAGATGCCAGAAAAGGTAGCATTTTACCCCTCAAAAGAAAAAAATTACCCATCAGAACGAAAAAAATATCAGAAAAGTATGCCAAGCTATGATTTTTTTCTACCTTTGCCCCGTAACATAACCCCTAAACGTATAAGCCTATCGACACACATTACTCCTAACAATCATATTTTAAGAAGTAATGGACAAATTATGTTTGCACACCGACGACCAGTTGGTTGCATTGTATGTTTCGGGGCAGAATGAGGCGTTCGACGTCTTGTTGGAACGCTATAAGGACAAACTTTACTCCTATATTTTTTATATTATAAAGAATGCCGACTTGGCCGACGACCTCTTCCAAGAGACCTTCGTCAAAGCCATCATGACCATCAAGCAAGGGCGCTACGTAGAAAACGGTAAGTTCTACCCTTGGCTCACTCGCATTGCGCACAACTTGCTCATTGACCAGTTTCGCGAAGAGCGCAACGAGAATACCATCTCCAACGACGAGGTGGAAGGCGATCTTTTCAACAACTGCATGCTCGCCGACGAGAGCACCGAGAGCGTTCTTGTCTACGAACAATCCTTGAAGGATGTCAAAAAGCTAATGGACCATCTCCCTGACAATCAGAGAGAAGTAGTCTTCATGCGCTACTACCAGGACCTTAGTTTCAAAGAAATCTCCGACATCACCGGTGTGAGCATCAACACCGCTTTGGGCCGTATGCGCTATGCCATCTTGAACATGCGCCGCATGGCTCAGGAAAACAACATTGCGCTCTGCGGCATTTAATCCAACGCCACCTTTCTAGCGCAACAAATATAGCCGATGGTCTTTACGGGCCATCGGTTTTTATATAACCGGCGGAGATTTTTATGGTATATATATAATAAATGTGGACACACTGCGTTATTAAGAGTGTAAACATTCTTGTGAATTGCCTATGAACAATTTTACTCCGTCCTCTCCCGGTCCTCGAAAAGAGACCATCGAGTTTCTCAAAAAGTTTGCCCGCCTCTACAATCCCTTGCAAGAAGGCGACGCGTCAACCTCCATGCAGCAGAGAAACTATACGGAAAACTCTCCGGCTTCTTGCTGACAAGAAAGTGACAGACTACCGGCTCAGACTCATCGTTCTGAGCCGTTTCTTTTTACTCCAAACTACATATTCACAACAAAGAAACAAGCTCCGCACACTACTATCTTTTCATTGTAAGCTAAGAGAAAAACTTCGGAGTTTACTAGGAAAAACTAGGTAACTACTAAGAAAAACTAGGTAACTACTAAGAAAAACTAGGTAACTACTAAAAAAAAGGCAGGTAACAATTCTGTATCCCAAGGGGGCATCAGCGTTTCTACCTGTCACCATCTCCACCCAAGCACGCTATGCATTTTTTGGAAATAAATTCTGAAAGGAAAGACCATTCCCAAGAAAAAAGAGTATCTTTGTAGTTAGATTCAGTATGGTATATATTGCCATACCATCCTTTTGAAGAAACAAAATAAACTATTGAATATGAAGAAAATACTGCTTTTAGGCTCTGGCGAATTGGGCAAAGAATTTGTCATTGCCGCACAACGCCTCGGCCAATATGTTGTGGCGTGCGATTCCTACGCCGGTGCACCTGCCATGCAAGTGGCTGACGAGTTCGAAGTGTTCTCCATGCTAGACGGCGAAGCCTTGGAAAAGGCGGTAGAGAAGCACCGCCCCGACATCATCGTACCGGAAATTGAGGCCATCCGCACTGAGCGACTCTACGAATTCGAAGAGCAGGGCATCCAAGTGACCCCTTCTGCACGCGCCGTCAACTTCACCATGAACCGCAAAGCCATCCGCGACCTGGCAGCTAAGGAGTTAGGACTAAAGACGGCTAAGTACTTCTATGCCAAGTCGTTCGACGAATTAAAGGCAGCTGCCGACGTCATTGGTTTCCCCTGCGTAGTGAAACCCCTCATGTCGTCTTCTGGCAAGGGCCAATCGTTGGTAAAGACTGCCGACGAGTTGGAACACGCTTGGGAGTATGGTATCAACGGAAGCCGTGGCGACATCAAAGAGCTTATCATTGAGGAGTTTATCCGCTTCGATAGCGAAATCACCCTGCTCACCGTCACTCAAAAAGATGGTCCCACCCTCTTCTGTCCTCCTATCGGACACGTACAAAAGGGCGGCGACTACCGCGAAAGTTTCCAACCTGCCGCCATCGCTCCTGAACACTTGACTGAAGCACAAGAAATGGCAGAGAAAGTAACCCGCGCACTCACCGGCGCCGGCATTTGGGGCGTAGAGTTCTTCTTGAGCCACGAGAATGGTGTTTACTTCTCCGAACTATCGCCGCGCCCACACGATACAGGTATGGTAACGCTTGCTAACACACAGAATTTCAACGAGTTCGAGCTTCACCTTCGCGCAGCTTTGGGTCTGCCCATTCCTTGCATCAAACCCATGCGCATCGGAGCCAGCGCTGTCATTCTCTCAAACATTGCCAGCGAAGAGCAACCGCAATATAGAGGACTCGAACGCACCTGCGAAGAAGATGCCGACCTCCGCATTTTTGGCAAGCCCACCACTCGTGTCAACCGCCGCATGGGCGTTGTTGTATGCAATGCTCCGCTGGACGGCAACCTTGACGAAGTGCGCGACAAAGCCAAGCGCTTGGCCTCATACGTGGAGGTTTTCTAAGCCAAAAACACTCTTTTATTCCTAAGAAAAAGTCAAGATTATTCGCATAGATTAAACCTGTAATAAAACAGTAAATAATCTTACTAACAACAAATTAAAAGAAATCAAATCCTTACAAAATGGCTTTATTGCAAGAAGAAAAGCACGCAAAATTTTGCGTGCTTTTCTTCTTGTAGCCAAGTGGGCGAAAATATTAAAACGTCAGAGCCTTCATCTAACACATTTTTTGAACTACAAATGCTTGGCAAGGAAGCGCTCCATGGCGCGATAAAAATCAAAGCGGTTTTCTTGATTGTGGAAACCATGTCCCTCATCGTCCTTCACCATATATTCCACCTCCACACCACGGCTGCGCAAAGCCTCAACCATCTGGTCGCTCTCGGCTTTATTGACGCGCGGGTCGTTAGCTCCCTGCGCAATAAAAAGCGGTGCTTTGATTTTTTCAGCATGCAAAGCCGGCGAGCAAGCCTCTAAAAGTTCTCGGTCCTTCACAGGGTCGCCCACTTGCTCGTACATCATTTCCAACATAGGCTTCCAGTAGGGCGGGATGGTCTGCATGAAGGTGAACAAGTTGGACACGCCGACATAGTCGATAGCGCAGGCATAAAGTTCCGGAGTAAAACAGATGCCGGCCAACGTAGCGTAACCTCCATAGCTACCACCATAGATAGCCACGCGTTTAGGATCGGCAATGCCTTGAGCTACCAGCCACGCCACGCCATCACTGATATCATCCTGCATGGCTCTACCCCATTGTTTGTAGCTGGCTTCCAAAAACTTACGACCATATCCGGTGGAGCCGCGGAAGTTCATTTGGAACACAGCATAGCCTCGGTTGCACAAAAACTGCACCTCGGAAGAGTAGCCCCAAGAGTCGCGCGCCCAAGGACCACCGTGGGGATTTACCACAACAGGCAGCTGCTTGGCCGCATCTAAAGAAACACCCTTAGGCAAAGAAAGGTAGGCCTCGATGGTCCATCCGTCGCGCGAAGTATAACAGACGGGATGCATCTCCACCATCTCTTCTTCCTTTATCCATGGTGCCACTTCAGCCACCTTCACCGGTTTGTCTTCATGCACATTATAGAAATAGTAAGCACCACGTGTGCGGTCGCTTCCGGCATAGAGCAGCAATTTCTCCTCAGCCTTATCGCTATCGGCCACTGCTACACGGTGGTTAGGGAAATGAGCTTTGATGCGTGCCCTAAGTGCTTCTTCCTCTTTGTCAAAGAAATGACGCACCGGCTCTTTATGACCCACGCAATAAACAGAGAGGAGTTTTTTGTGAAGGCGCGAATAGCTGATGCTCGATACGTCGTATCGGTCGTGCTCAAAGAGAACTTCAAGTTCTTCACAGGTGGAAGGGTCCATCAACACAAGCGCCACTTTGTCGCGACCTAAGTTGGTCGAAGCATATACCAGGCGATTGTCGGCAGTGAACTCTATAAAGTTGACTGACTCTTTGAAGTTGGTGGTAAGCACTGGGCGGAACGGCTCATCTTCTGTATCGCGATACAAGATTTGTGTGTTCACTCCGTCAACGATGGCTGTCACCGAGCGCAAGCGTCCTTCGTGGTCGGTCATCCATCCTTGCCAGTTGCCGGGATTTTCTGCCAGCTGCACCATCTCTCCTGTACGCAAATTAAGTCGGTAGGGGTCGAAGGCCTCCGGATTGCGGCGGTTCATACCGATGATTATCTCGTCGGGAACATCTTCGAGGTCGTCGATAATGGTGGTGCGCACTCCGGGAAATTCCGTATAGCCGCGCAAGTCCGTTCCGTCAAGATTTACACCATACAGGCGGAAATTTTCATCGCCTCCGGTATCTTTCATAAACAGAATGCGCTCATTATCAGCCCACATATAGCCCGCAATGCTACGCTCAGTCTCAGAAGTAAGGCGTAGAGGTTCGCAACCATCTACAGACTGCACAAAGATATTCATCCGGTTCTCGTAGGGAGCCATGTAAGAAAAGTGGCGACCATCCGGAGAAATCTGATAAGCTGTGCGGTCCGAATTGCGAAAGAAATCTTCCAGCGGCATCAAGTCTGAAGTCCCAAAAGCTTCACTTATATTTTTTTCTTGGTCCATAAAAAATATTTTTATCCTCATTAGGTTTACACGCAAATTTATAAACTTATTCCGAAGAGGCCAAGCCACGACAGAGGAAAGGCCTTCGCGTTTTTCTAAAAGGCCTACCTACTCTCACAAAATTTCCAAACATCTTTTCCTTTTAGGAATACTAAAGCCAAAGAGGGATGTTCAAAATTTCTAAAAATATATTATAATTTATTCCATATTGGCTATTATACAGAATAAATTTCTATTTTTGCAGTAAGCAGTCACTGCGGACTATCCTAGATTAAAAAATTATACACTCTTAAAAGTAAAATCGATATGAGAAAATGGATGACTTGCTTGCTATTATTGGTAGCAACACTGAGTGCCAACGCACAATTTGAGAAAGGCAAAAAATATGTCGGTGCTTCGCTCTCCGGCTTAGACTTGTCTTACAGCAGCAATGAGAAGTTCCGCTTAGGTTTGGATGCCGAAGCCGGTTACTTTCTGGCCGACTGTTTTATGGTAAAAGCCAACTTAGGCTATGGGCATACTGAATATACTGACGATGTTCGCGTCGGCTTGGGCGCACGCTACTACTTCAGCCAAAACGGTATTTACTTAGGTGCGGGTGCTGAGTTCAACCACTTCACTCCCAACAACAACGACATCATGATACCTGTAGAAGTGGGCTACGCATTCTTCTTAAACAAACACGTGACCATCGAGCCGGCTGTTTACTACAAGATGAGCCTCCACGACTTTAGCGACAACAGCACCGTAGGCTTAAAAATAGGCTTCAACTACTACTTCTAATTCTAAAAACAGAAGTAAGTCTTATACAACAGAGGAGAAACCCGCGGGTTTCTCCTCTGTTGTATTTATGTGTCTAAAGGAAAACAATCCAAGTTAGACATGCCAAATTACTTTATTCTCTTCTTTCCATTTACGATATAAACACCTGAAGGAAGTTGCTCCCAACTCTGCATCATTACTCGTCCATCAATGCCATATATTTTAGAAGAAACAGCATAGGGTACGCGTGCTATAGATGTTACATTTTCAAAATTACCACACTCAGCATCCCACCAAAGACGCGTAGCTTGAAGGTCCGGACCACCGAGAGCTGCAACCGCCGCCTCTTGCAATTTAGGATCATCAAGACGCCAAGGAATACGGCGAATCATTTCTCCCTGCTTGATTGAGCCGTCGCCATCATTTGTGTTCAATACAGGGAACACCTTAGGATAGCCGGTACGACGCATTTCAGTCCAAGCCTCTGTAGAGAGCGGGAAGAGTGCGATGTACTTCTGAGTGATAATCTTCTCAAGCTTGGTCTCTTGATCGTCACCCTCGTTCCACTTCACACCTATCTTGGTAACGCTTTCCCAGTCTTCACCATCGCCGGAAGCCTCAACCTGAGTGTAAGGCAAAGCCTCTTCGAGGTTCATATACTCATCCAAAACAGCATTGTAGCTGTAAGCACCCATCATAGGTTCGTCGAGATAAGCGTTCTTGATACCTTCTTCATAGAAGTACTGAGCTTCGCCACCCATGTTCCAACCACGGAGCGCACCTTCAGCACGGAGGAAGTTTACTTCAGCCAACTTCACAAGGTAAAGAGGAGCCTGAGCCATTGAGCTGGAGTTGATGCTGGAGAAGGCAGCCAAGGGATTCAAAGGATAGTTCTGACCATCGGGCATCAAACGGCCGGCACGGAGACCTACAATCTTGCTGTGAGCAGGAAGTTCGATACCGGTAGCCTCGTTGATGATGGGCTGTGAGTTGTTGGCAAACACATACTTGGTGTAGGGGTGGTTCAACGACATCAACAAGCTCTCGAACGAAGCGCAGAGGCGAAGGTCGCTCCAAGAGTTGCAGATATCAATGTAGGGATGAGTAAAACCAGATACCATAGGATAGAGAGCGTGCTGCTGGTCTACAGTCTCAACAACACCTGACGCTACAGCTTCTTCCGCCCACTGCTTGGCAGTTTCGGGTTCTACCTTCACCATGTGCAAAGCCATACGGAGTTTCAAAGAGTTGGCCAAACGGATGTAGCTATCCATAGACCAGTCGCCGGTAAACATGGCACGGCTGGTGGTGCAATAGCGAGTCATCACCTTCTGGAATTCTTTCTTATACTGAGCATCGCGGTTTTCCTCATAGTACTTCAAGCAAGCTACGATGGTATCCAAGTTTTCCTTTACACCATAATAGATAGTCTTGATATCATTGTACTCAGTAGGCTCTTCAGAGTTCTGTTTATCTTCCAAGTAGGTATAAGGACCGGAGAGGTCTGCTCTTTCTTGTGCAGATACACAATAGTAGAGAAGGTTGATGGCCTTAAACTCGGGGATGGTGTCAACGATAGGGTGGTTGAGCAAAGGCATCAACGCATTCTTCACCATGGTGTAAGAACCGAGGGGGTCGCCGTTGAAGTCTTCAGACACATTGTAGGTAGAAGTAAGCGTACCATACATAAAGTCCTTGTGGTGTACCACCATGTATTGAGCATAGCCATCGGGGCCGAGGCTGAACTGACGCTGATAAGCGTGAGCACCGGGAACGTCACCGTTCTTTGCGCCGCGCAAACAGTATTGTCCGGTAAGGCTCTGGCCCAACATTTTCATTTTGTTGAGAGTATCAATAGCGTGCTTCAATTCTTCAATAGAGATATCGCGACGGAAATCAATGGAGTCTACATTACCATGGTGTACTGTGGCATCAATCGTAGTCTGATTGGCTCCCAATTCTGCACCGGGATCATCGTAGTCCAAGCAAGACTGGACTCCCAACGTAGTCACAGCCAACATACTTGCAAATAATATTTTTTTCATAATAGGATGTAGTTTTTAGAAGTTGAGTTTAAGGTTTACACCGAAGGAACGAGACGAGGGCACGTTGAACATATCGATACCGCCCAAACCATTGGCTGTTGAAACAGAGATATCGGGGTCAACGGGTGCATCCTTATAGATAAAGAAGAGGTTACGTCCGATTACAGAGAGGCTGAGGTTCTTTCCTTCGCCAAGAAGATCGCGGAAGGTATAACCCAAAGATACTTCGCGCACACGGAAATTGGTTCCGTTATAGATATAGTTAGAAGCATCACTGCTACCTACTGCAGTGTAGTAGTCTTCTACAGAAACAAGGTCGCGGCCTTCGTTGATGTACATTGCGTGACGGCCATCAGCTGTGTAGAGTCCCAATTTCTCAGACTTAGCACGAGCATCGCCAGTGCGCTTTGATACACCGAAACGATCAAGATAAGCTTCAGTCAGAGAAATCACCTTACCACCGATACGACCATTGATCAAGATGTAAAGATTGAAGTCCTTGTAACGGAAGTTGTTTGACCAAGAGAGTTGGTAGTCTGCATTCATATTGCCGGCATACTTACCAAATTTCTTTTTATATGCATTACCATTTACATCTACATTAGTAGGCGCAGCGGTACCATTTTTCATAACCATCAGGTTACCATTGATTGCAGGCTTACCGGTACCTTCGTCGATGAAGATATCACCAGCCTTGTGAATGAGTTGACCATTGTTATCATACACATCATCTCTCCAACGAGCAAAGTCTGTTACATAGATATCTCCATAAGCGTCGCCTTCGTTGTAGCGTACTTGTATCTTACCTTGAGCAATGTCCTGAACCATTTCTTTGCTTTGACCATACTTATCAGTATAAGTCTTTTCAATCTTGTTATGGTTGTAAGAGAAGTTTACATTGGTCTTCCATCCCCAGTTGCGATTGATAGTCCAGTTGTAACCTACAGACAATTCTACACCCTGGTTGCGAATCACACCTGAGTTCACGGGTTGAGTCTTACCATTCAAACCTGAAATATTGAGGTAAGAATTGTGCATGGCAGAGTTATAGTAAGTAATGTCGAGGTTCAAAGCATTGTGGAAGAACTGAGACTCCAAACCTGTTTCAAAAGATTTTGTCTTTTCAGGGATAGGCAAGAATGAGTTGTAAGAGCCTGAAGTAACAGATCCTGTCACAAAGTTTTCGCTTACAGCGTTGAATACAGCATTAGGAATAGAGTTACCTACTTCAGAATAGCTGATGCGATACTTAGCATAGCTTACCCATTCAGGAAGTTGGAAGAGTGATGTCAAAATGGCGTTAGCACCAAAGCCAAAGTAGCCATAGTTGTCATCTACGCCCAGATATTCAAATTGCTTGAAGGCACGATACCAGTCGCGGCGATAAGAACCATCGATGTAAATCATATCCTTCCAGCCTAACTGAGCGGTGAACAAAGCTGCCTTATCCCAGTTACTGCTCTTACCCTTAGTAGTGTTAGCATTAGCACCAGCATCAGGAGAGAAGTAGTTGACAATAGAAGAGATACCAGTTTTCATATCATTTTGCCAAATAGGTATTGTAGCACTACCTAAATAAGTATTATGGCTTTGGCCGGTGATAGTGTGGCCTACCCAACCTGCTGTAGCTGATACGCTCCAGTCATCTTTGAAAGTTTTATTGTAGCTTAACAAGTAGTCGGTATAGATTTCGTTGGTACGGCTATCACCAAGGCTATAAGTACCATAGCGATACATATCTGAAGGTCCCCAAGTGGTAGCATAGCGACGACTTTCTTCATTGAACTTGGTATGATCAATTGAAACACGTGCTTGGAATGCCAAACCGTCGAATATATCTACACGGCCTTGGAACTTAGCAGAGAAACGGTCTTCACGCTGAGTGCTTCTGTTTTGCTTAGCCAACCAATAGGGGTTATTACGCATAGCATCTTGGTATACCCACTGTTGCATCGGACCAGTCAATTCAGCACGGCCATAGACCTGTCTATACTCACCGGTTGTAGGATTTGCTTCATAATATCTGTCACCTCCTACCTTTTCCCCCGAATCGTTATAGTTGTAACCACTAGACATCCAAGTACCATTGGCTACATAGTTATCCTTATAATAGGCCAAATCTACATCACGAGGCATTGTGTAGAGATCGTAGACGGGGTTACCAACGGAACCACCTGACACACGGTTGTTAGTCTTAGTCTGCAAATAGTCGGCGCTTACATCAATGTGTACGCGGTCCCACAAGTGGTAACTCTGACGGAAGGCAAACGTGTTACGATTATAGTTGTTCGCCTCTATCATACCCAAAGAGTGGGCGTTAGAGAA
The DNA here is from genome assembly GCA_937901185.1 of uncultured Bacteroidales bacterium. Taxonomy (GTDB): domain Bacteria; phylum Bacteroidota; class Bacteroidia; order Bacteroidales; family Bacteroidaceae; genus Alloprevotella. The sequence goes on along the minus strand of CALCHR010000108.1, from coordinate 16,502 downwards.
TGACACGTATGACTGAACTTTTTCTGTACCACCAGACACTGATACTGAGTTGTTGGTATTAACACCGGTTCTATAGAAATCTGCAATATCATCTGCTGCATAATTGCGTAAGCGGAGCGTATTGACAGAACCATCCTTAAATTGCTGATCAGAAAGAGCTACGTCAAGTGTGTACTTGCCTTTTCCATCCAACTTTGCACCCCAGCTATCTGAAGCAAAGACTCTATTACCGAGAGCGTTAGTACGCACACCACCATAGCGGTTCTGAAGTTCGGGAGTGAGGAGCGGAGAGTCGAAAGTTACGTTAGAATTGAACGTAACACCAATCTTACCTTCCTTACCTTTCTTGGTGGTAATCATAATCACACCATTGGCTGCGGCTGAACCATAGAGAGCTGCGGCATTCGCACCCTTCAATACGTTCATAGACTCAATGTCGTCCGGGTTGATCATAGACAAGGGGTCAGAACCCTCAGATGCTGATGAGTAAGTAATATTAGAAGCATCACCAATCTGTCCACGAGTGTTGTTAGTCATAGGAATACCGTCCACTACGATAAGCGGCTGGTTGTTACCCAAGATAGACTTGTTACCACGGAGTACAATCTTAGAAGCACCACCGGCACCACCAGCAGACGGAGTAATGGTTACACCGGAGATTTTACCTTCCATGGAGTTTACAAGGTTGGCATCCTGAACCTTCATAAGTTCGTCTGCCTTGATTTGCTGTGTAGCATAGGTAAGCGATTTTTCTTTACGCACAATACCCATAGCTGTTACCACGGCTTCATTAAATGTATTGGCCATTTCTTTAAGTGTCACATCAAGCGCACCACCGGTCCATTTGATGTCTTGCTTTTCATAGCCTACGAGCTGCACTCGAACTGTGGCTCCGTTCTTTACACCCTTCAGGGTAAAAGTACCATCCACATCTGTAGTGGCATTGATTTGTGTGCCAACCACATACACGACGGCGCCAATGAGTAACTCTCCGGTCTCGGATTTCACTACGCCTTTTACAACTCCACTCTGCTGCACTGCCATAGTTTCGGCGTGCGCTGTCATAGGTATCGCCGAAAGGGGAACGCCAATGAGCGTTGCAGCCAATAGGGACATACCAACTTGCTTAATGGATTCTAATCTCATTTGGTATTAGTTTTAAGAGAAGCCGGGTTACCGTCTTTGAGAGATTGGCTTCCTTTAATCTCTCTGCGGGGTTTATTCTATTGATTTATAAGATTCTATCTACGCAACAAAGGCCGCAGGGATACAAACACAATGCTCCCAAGCGGTATTTCTGGTATAATTCACAGCGCAAATATAGAAGATTTTTTTCTATTCCTATAACAAAGCTGTATATTTTTTAGATTTTCATACAGAGAAAACTATACAGATATTTATCCTGAGCCGTCCCAAGCAACATCTGCATAAAAATTCCGCCTTTATATTTTGCCTTGTCCTACCCTTATTGTAACTTCGCACCCAAATTACACATAATATAATATATGATGACAGCCAATGAAATACGCGAATCGTACAAACGATTCTTTGAACAGCAGGGTCACCTCATTGTGCCTTCTGCTCCCATGGTCATTAAGGACGACCCCACTTTGATGTTTACCAATGCCGGTATGAACCAATTCAAGGACATCATACTGGGCAACCGCGAACCCAAAAGCCGCCGACAGGCAGACTCTCAAAAGTGTCTGCGCGTAAGCGGTAAGCACAACGACCTTGAAGAGGTGGGCCGCGATACATACCACCACACCATGTTTGAGATGTTGGGCAACTGGAGTTTTGGCGACTACTTCAAGAAGGAAGCCATCACCTGGGCTTACCAATACTTGGTCGACGTTTTGAAAATCGACCCCAAAGATCTCTACGTTACGGTCTTCGAAGGCTCTGCCGAGGATGGCATCAGCCGCGATGATGAAGCTGCAGAAATCTGGGCTCAATACTTCCCTGCCGACCACATTATCAACGGCAACAAGAAGGACAATTTCTGGGAGATGGGCGATACAGGTCCCTGCGGTCCTTGTTCTGAGATTCACATAGATGGTCGCAGTGAAGAAGAAAAGGCCGCCGTGCCAGGTGCTTCGCTTGTGAACAAAGACAATCCTCAGGTGATTGAGATTTGGAACCTTGTGTTCATGCAATACAACCGCAAGGCCGATGGTTCTTTGGAATCGCTCCCCGCCAAGGTTATCGACACCGGTATGGGCTTTGAGCGCTTGGTTCGTGTGTTGCAGGGCAAAAACTCCAACTACGACACCGACGTATTCCAGCCCATCATCAAAAAGATTGGCGAGCTCAGCGGGTTCGAATATGGCAAGAATGAAGATGTGGACATCGCCATGCGTGTTATCGCCGACCACTTGCGTGCCATTTCTTTCTCTATCGCCGACGGCCAATTGCCCTCTAACGCAAAAGCCGGCTACGTGATTCGCCGCATCTTGCGCCGCGCCGTACGCTACGCTTACACTTTCCTCGGCCAGCGTGAAGCTTTCATGTATAAGTTGCTCCCCACCCTCGTTGCCGAGATGGGCGGAGCCTACCCTGAGTTGCCCGCACAACAAACACTCATCAGCCGCGTGATGGAAGAGGAAGAAGAATCCTTCCTTCGCACTTTGGCCACGGGAATCAATCTCTTGGAGAATGTCATTGCCGAAACCAAAAAAGCCGGTAAGACGATGCTAGACGGCGAGAAGGCCTTCACGCTCTTCGATACTTACGGATTCCCTCTCGACCTTACTCAACTCATTTGCAGCGAGCAGGGATTGACTGTAGACGAGGCCGTATTCAATGCCGAGATGCAGAAGCAAAAAGACCGCGCCCGCAACGCTGCCGCCGTTGAGACTGACGACTGGGTAGTGTTGGCTGAAGGCGAAACCGAATTTAAGGGCTGGGACTTCACAGAGCATTCTTGCCGCATCCTGCGCTACCGCCGCGTACAACAGAAGAAGCAAACCTACTACGAATTGGTGCTCGACACCACTCCCTTCTATGCCGAGATGGGTGGTCAAGTAGGCGACAAGGGCGTGCTTTGCAACGAAGAAGAGACCATCGAAATCTTCGACACCAAGCGCGAGAACAACCTCCCCATCCACTTAACCAAAACGCTCCCCCAAAATCCGCAAGCCGAATTCATGGCCTGCGTAGATACAGACGCTCGCCGTGCTTGCGAGGCCAACCATACCGCTACTCACTTGCTTGACCAGGCGTTGCGCGAGGTTCTTGGCACCCACGTAGAGCAGAAGGGCTCGCTCGTTACTCCCGAGTCGCTCCGCTTCGACTTCTCTCACTTCCAGAAAGTGACCGACGAGGAGTTGCGCCAAGTGCAGCGCATCGTCAATGAGCGCATCCGCGAGAACATCTCCATGCAGGACCACCGCGACTTGCCCATTGAAGAAGCCAAAAAGCTCGGAGCCATCGCCCTCTTCGGCGAGAAATATGGTGACCGCGTTCGCGTGGTACAATTTGGCAACAGCGTAGAGTTCTGCGGTGGTTGCCACGCCAAGAGCACAGGCTGCATCGGCCTCATCCGCATCATGAGCGAAAGCAGTGTGGCTGCCGGCGTTCGCCGCATCGAAGCTATCACCGGCCGTGCTGCTGAAGAGAGCATCTATGCAGAGGAAGACGTATTGCGCGGACTGAAAGCCTTCTTCAACAACGCCAAGGACCTCACCGCTGCCATCAAGAAGAACATCGAGGAGAACTCCGACCTGCAAAAGCAAGTTGACAACTTCATGAAGGAGCGCGTGGCTGCATTGCGCGAGCGCATGGTAGCAGCCGCTGTTGAGAAGGATGGAGTGAAGGTTATTCACTACGTGGTGCCCATGCCTATCCGCCCCGAAGCAGTCAAAGATTTGGCTTTCCAAATCGGCGGTGCCTTGCCCCAAAACATGCTCTGCGTAATAGGTAGCAGCTTCGACGGTAAACCCTTGCTCACTGTGATGCTCAGCAAGAATCTCATCGACGAACGCGGATGGCACGCCGGAAACTTCGTACGCGAAGCTGCCAAGCTCATCCAAGGCGGCGGAGGAGGTGCACCTCACTTTGCAACAGCCGGCGGAAAGAACGTAGATGGCCTTGAAGCCGCAGTAGAAAAAGTAATAGAACTGGCCGGACTTTAAGCTTTATCATTCTTAAAGCCACGGAGGCTATAAATTCTTCGGAGGCTCGCAGGAAAAACCAGGTAAGACCTAGGAAAAACTGCGAGCCTCCGAGTTTTTCCTAGAAGGCGCCGAAGAAAAGCCTTGTGCCAAAAACAGAATTAGCGAGAAGCCCCCAAGACTTCTCGCTAATTGTATATTGTTTAAGAAAAAGAGTCTAAGCTGCCGCTGCACCTGCACAAGCCCATTAGAAGCTTGTTATGAAGAAAAAGTCGGCCATTGGATTTTGTAACAAGCCATGTTACGAGTTGTAACATCCCATGTTACGAAGTGTAACGAGCCATGTTACTACTTGTAACGAGCCGCGTTACAAAAACTTTGCGCCGCCGAAGAAGGCATCCATGCCTTCTCCCAAGCACTCTGCCCCACCTTATTTCGGCAGATATTCCAGCAATTGTCGCAACGAAGCCTCGTCCGTCCAGCTCCACCAACGGTCGGCCATCAAACTCTTGAAGGCCTGTTTCATATCAGGGCGCACCACTTTCTTAAACTTACTTTCAACGGCCGGCACCACAGTACCCTTCACGATGAAGTAATATTTATCCTTCAAGGGATAGCCTTTGGCGTCGCCGTGCTTGTCGCTGTCCAATTCAAGGAACAAGCCCAGGTCTTGAATCTGAAAGTAAGGCAAGCGGTCGCCACCCCAGGTTTCGTCTTCATAGCGCTTGCGGTCGATGGTGGTCACGCAGACCAAGAAGTTGTAGTCCTTCGATGCCACCACGCGCCCCATCATGCTGTCCACCTTCATGTATTTCACAGAGTCGAACTCCACGCCGAGCAGATTTTTGGTGTAGGCCTGCAACACTTTGCCGTCTTGTATAAAGCAGAGTGCCGCATTCTTGTAAAGGATATTGGCTTTGGCCTTTACATAGCGCCCAAAAGGCTGGAGCACCTTGGCATCCTTAAACTCGGGATAGACAAATATGGTCTTGCTGCGCTTGTCTTCTTTCTGCTGCTGCGCCATCATCTGCGGAACTACTGCGAGCAAGAGCAGAAATAGGAATATTAGTTTCTTCATATATACATATATTTATATAAGGCTACGAAGAGCCCATCTGTTTGTCTCTGCAAAATAAGTAAAAACAAAAGAAACAGCCGCCATGCCAACCCGAAATAAATGTTAATCCTGGAATTTCTTCCACACATGTTGCTTGAAAACAAAAGCGGATGGCAATTTCTTGCCACCCGCCTGTATATTGTATTGATTATAGATTTAGAACATGTAAGACACACCAAGCGTGAAGTTACCATTGCGGTTTTTATCTTCCGGGTAGAGTTTCATTAAGCCAAAGTCGTAACCGATGTGCACTTGATATTTCTGCATGAACTCGACACCGGCACGGAGGCCAAGACCCATATCGAAACGCCTAGCCTCATCATCGCCAAAGAAGTCAGCAAGTTCTTCACCATCAAACTTCCATTTACCAGCCACACCAATACCGAAGTAAGGACCAAACTCACCAAAGGCAGAAATCTTATCTGTAAGGCCCATGCGATAACCAAAGTGAACAGGGATCTCAACATATCCTGCTGTAGCCTTTAAATCATTATCCTTAACACCTTTGTGGCTATAACCCAAACCAACACCCAAGTACATATCTTCTGTGAAGTTATACTCTCCGCGAATTCCTGCATTGAAACCAACCTTTGAGTACATATCTGACTTAGAGATGGTGCTCACATTCATACCAAACGTAGCACCCCAACGGAAACCTTGTTCTACCTGTGCCGAAGCAGCCATCACACCGCACATCATAAAAGCGGCAACTAATAAACTTCTTAATTTCATAATATAAAGAATTAAGTTAATAATGTCCCCTCTCCTATTTTCAGAGATTGGGAAAACAATTCACACCACAAATATAGGGATTATAAATAAGTATACAAAGAAATACCAAACTTTTTAATCCAATCCTCTGAGCCACATCGGAAAAACTTTGAGCCTATATTTTTGTGGTCCGTAATATTATCCGTAATTTTGCACCTGAAAAAACTATTGCCTCTAACATACACATTATATTATATATGGAGTGGTTTTTTAATATTCTCAAGGACCCGGCTTCCATAGCCCACATCATGATTCTCTACGCTGTAGTGATCAGCCTCGGTGTGAAGTTGGGCCGCATCAAGTTTGGCGGAGTAGCACTAGGTGTTACCTTCGTATTGTTTGCAGGCATCGTGGCCGGCCACATCTTTACCCAGTTTGGCATAGACCACGTAGCCCAAAAGCCCATCATCGACCTGGTGAAAGAACTAGGTTTGATTCTCTTTGTCTACTGCATCGGCTTGCAAGTAGGTCCCAGTTTCTTCGCCACCTTCAAGCAAGGCGGTCTCGGAATGAACCTCTTGACAGTGGGCCTTGTGCTGCTCAACGTGCTGGTAATGCTGGGGCTCTATTTCCTCTGCTTTGACACCAGCAACCCCAACAACTTGCCGATGATGGTCGGCGTAATGTACGGCGCCGTAACCAATACGCCCGGTCTCGGAGCCGCCAACGGCGTGCTGCCCACTATCTTCGGAGACGGAGAAGTGCCCGCCATCGCCAACGGTTATGCCTGCGCTTATCCATTGGGCGTTGTCGGCATCATCCTGGCCACCATAGCGCTGCGCTACCTCTGCCGCATCAATTTGGAAAAGGAGCAGGAGCAAATACGCCTTGACAAAGAAAGTAACCCCCATGCTACGCCGAAACACCTCGTTATCCGAGTGACCAACAAAGTGGTAGTAGGTCGTACCCTTGAGGAACTGCATTCCTTCCTTAAGCGCGAGTTCGTAGTGTCCCGCATCATCCACAACGGCGATTTCTTCATCCCCAACGGAAAGACCAAACTAGAGTTAGACATGGAGATTCACGTGGTGTGCGCTGAGACCGACGCTGAACCAATCTCAGTGTTGATAGGCGAGGCTTTGGACCGCGATTGGAAAAATGATTTTGACAAGACAAAATATGTATCTCGCCGCTTGGTAGTGACTCGTCCGGAGATAAATGGTAAGACCCTCGGACAGCTACACTTCAACAGCATCTACGGCGTCAATGTTACTCGCCTCACCCGTAACGGCATGGAACTTTTTGCAGATAGAAACTTGCGCTTGCAAGTGGGCGACCGCATCCTGGTAACCGGTTCAGAAGAGGACATTGAGCACTTCAAGAGCGCCATCGGTGCCCACTTGAAGCACCTCGACCATCCCAACGTCGGCGCCATCTTCTTCGGTATCTTCCTGGGTATTGTGCTTGGTCAGATACCTATCCCCATCCCCGGCGTAGCGATTCCTGTGAAATTAGGTTTGGCCGGCGGTCCGCTGGTAGTGGCCATCATCATCGGCGCCTTTGGTTATCGCTATAAGATTAACACCTACACATCCACCTCGGCCAATCTGATGCTCCGCGAAGTGGGCCTCATCCTTTTCTTGGCCAGTGTCGGCATCCAGGCAGGCGCTACGTTCTGGAAAACTGTGACCGAGGGCGACGGACTCACTTACGTGTGGACCGGCTTCCTTATCACCACCATCCCCATTCTCATCATCGGATTGATTGGTCGCTTGAAGATGAAGCTCAACTATTTCACGCTGATGGGTCTCATTGCCGGATCGAACACAGACCCTCCTGCGCTGGCTTTTGCCAACCAGACTGCGGGCAACGACACGCCGGCTGTAGGCTACTCTACAGTATATCCGTTGGCTATGTTCTTACGTATCCTCGTTGCACAGTTGGTGCTGCTCTTCTTCTGTACACCTACGGCATGATGCGTATTACCTTATAGAAATCCCTTATTTGCGAATCCAAGCTTTGCTACTCTGTAGAGCCTTGGGTTCGCAAACTTTTTTCTCTACTGATGGCTGAACAAAATCTAAAGGACAAGACAAGCAAAGGCCTCTTTTGGGGCGGCATCAGCAACGGCGGACAGCAGTTGCTCAACCTTATCTTCGGCATTTTTCTGGCTCGTCTGCTCTCCCCGTCCGACTACGGGCTGGTGGGTATGCTGGCCATTTTTTCTTTGATAGCCACCGCCTTGCAAGAGAGCGGTTTCATCTCAGCCCTCAACCGCAAGCAAGACATCAGCCAGGCCGACTACAACGCCGTCTTTTGGTTCAACGTATTCATGGGCCTCTCTGCCTATGTCGTACTCTTTTTCTGCGCGCCCCTCATAGCTGCCTGGTTTCACCAGCCTGTACTTGTACCGCTGGCGCGCCTTTCGTTTCTGAGTTTTGTCTTTTCTTGCTTCGGAACCACTCCAAGAGCTTATCTCTTCCGCCACTTGAAGGTGAAAGAGACGGCCTACATGACGCTCATCGCCCTCACCGTTTCGGGAGTAGTGGGTATTTTCTTAGCATGGCAGGGCTTTGCCTATTGGGGAATTGCTATTCAGAACCTCACCTTCTGTTTGCTGCTAACCGTGCTCAGTTGGTACTACTCCGGCTGGCGTCCTTCTTGGAAAATAGACTTCAGTCCCTTGCGCAGCATGATAGGCTTCAGCGTGAAGTTGCTCCTCACCAACATCTTCATGCACATCAACAACAACCTCTTCTCCATCTTCCTCGGACGCTGGTATGGCGACCGTGCATTGGGCTACTACAACCAGGCTAACAAGTGGACCGGCATCGGCTACAGCACATTGACCGGCATGGTGTGGAACGTCACCCAGCCTGTCTTCGCCCGCATAGCCGACGACCGCCAGCAGATGCAGCGAGCCTTCCGAAAGATGTTGCGCTTCACAGCCTTTCTGGCCTGCCCCTGCATGTTTGGTTTGGCGCTGATAGCCCCTGAGTTTATCACCATAACCATTACCGAGAAGTGGCTACCCAGCGCCCTGTTGATGCAGATACTTTGCATCGGCGGCGCCTTCGTTCCCATCACCTCGCTCTACGCCAACTTCCTGGTCAGCCAAGGGAAGAGCAACATCTATATGTACAACACCATCGGCCTTTGCCTTGTGCAGATGCTGTTGCTCTATGTGCTCTACCCCTACGGCATCCGTACGATGGTCGTGGCCTATGTGGTGCTAAATTTGCTATGGCTCCCCGTATGGCACACCTTTACCAATCGTCTGATAGGCGTTTCCTTTTTCCGCGCCCTGACCGACGTGGCGCCCTTTGTCCTCATCGCAACCCTCGCCATGGGCGGCGCCTGGTGGGTGGCCGGCTGGGTGGAGAATATCGTCTTGGTGCTGCTGCTGAAGATAGTGGTAGCCGCTGTGCTCTATATCGGTTTGATGAAACTATGCAAGGCCGTCATCCTCGAAGAATGCTTGGACTACCTGCTGCGCCGTAACAAAAAATAATGGAAAAAATCTCTGCGTAGACTGCTCTTCGTCCACATTTTGGCACACCTATTGCCTTATTACTTATATAAGCCATAGAAAAAACCTGTACTGAAGTATTCATATCTAACACATTTATAGAAAATGACCTATTGGATTCTTTTTGGTGGCATCGCCTTGATAAGCTACCTGGTGCAAGCCAACTTGCAAAGTAAGTTTAAGAAATATTCAAAACAACCCCTTGGCAGCGGTCTCAGCGGCCGTGAAGTGGCCGAGAAAATGCTGCGCGACAACGGCATCTACGATGTGCGCGTCATCTCTACTCCCGGACAACTCACGGACCACTACAACCCCATGGACAAGACCGTCAACTTGAGCGACGGCGTCTACAACAGCCGCTCTGTAGCTGCTGCCGCCGTAGCAGCCCACGAATGTGGACACGCCGTACAGCATGCCGTGGCCTACGGCCCGCTGAAGATGCGTTCTTCGCTTGTGCCCATCGTTTCTTTCGCCTCCAACTGGATGCCCTGGCTGTTGCTCGGCGGCATGCTTATGCTCAACGTGTTTCCGCAGTTGATGCTGATAGGCATCATCCTCTTCGCCACAACCACCGTATTTAGTTTCGTTACCCTCCCCGTTGAAGTAGACGCCAGCCGCCGCGCTACGGCGTGGTTAGAGCGTGCCGGAATCACCAGCCCCACTGACCACCGCATGGCCACAGACGCCTTGCACGCCGCTGCCTACACCTACGTGGCAGCAGCCCTTGGTTCGCTGGCCACGCTGATTTATTACGCAATGGTATACGCACGCGGCACGAGCGATGAGTAGGCTCTGAGAAAAACAGTTAGGACATCAACCACCGACAGCCGGTCAGGAGAAATTCTCTTGACCGGCTATTATTTTTCCTTTAGCCTCTCTGCCATCTTGGCAGTGTGTCAGGTTTTGGCAGTAGTCGCAAAAATTCCGCGTACCATAGTTCCGGAAGAAACAAAAAAAAGCCCTTTTCATCGGGCTTTTGAGGGGGTGTTTCTTCGGTAACTACTAAGAAAAACTAGGTAACTACTAGGAAAATTTTGGTAACTACTAAGAACGCCTAAGTAACTACTAAGAAAAAACAGGAGGCTCGCAAGAAAAACTGCGAGCCTCCAAAGCTTTTATAGTCCTTCAAGACCACTATCAAAAAACTGCCAAAACGGCAGTCGGCATTCTCTTATTACATGCGCACGTGTACGATGCCGCTGGGCAAACCGCGGATAATTTCCACATTGCTCGGTACGTTATACAAAGCATTGTTTGCCACCTCGCAGTCTGTAGGTACATACACTCTCTTCAAGCGCGGGCAGTTTTCTATCGCATAGTCTTCCAAGCGCTTAGTACCTTCGGGAAAGATAATTTCCTCTACCTGCTTGAGGTTGTAGAGGGTGTTCTTATAGACCACGTCCATCTTCATTAACTCAACAGACTTCATAGCCGAAGGAATGAAGTGAATCTGCGGATTACCGGCTCTGCGCAGATAAACCACGCCCTTGTGACTCATCAGCACGGGGTTAGCCTCGTCCACGTGGGCTGCTTCTACATGCTGTCCCATTTCTATCAATCCAATAGGGTTCTCGCCCAGCGATTCAATGTTCTGTCCGATGTAGATCTCAGTGATGTTGCTAGGCAGCGGCGATGTAGGATTGAAAGAGCCAACCACGAAACCGGCAACGCTATAAGGCACTGTGTAGATGTTACCCTCGGCATGCTTCACCTCGCGTACATTTAGGCAGCGACCATAGAAGTGGTAGATGTTATTGTCATCTTCAAAAAGGTCAGCATCAGCCTGGAAGGGAATGAGGTGAGCATAAGGAGCAGTCTTATCCATGGCATAGCCGGCATTGTTGGTGGGGTCGCTGACAATCCATTGGCTTCCGGCCTTCACATAAACCCAAGCGTGGCCACCAATGGTGGTGAGCATACCATTGACAATGGTGGCGGGAATGCCTTGGGTGTGACACATCACAGTGAGCAAGTTAGAATAACCTTGGCACACACCTTTCAAGTTCTTGAACACGGCATAGGCTGTGTTGTCTGCATGAGAGTACTTCACATTGGTAGCTACCCAGTTGAAGATTTTTTCATACTTCTTTGTAGCTGTAGCCTGGCGCTTCACCAGAGAGTCTGTGAACTCCTTGATTTCTGCATACTGTTCATCGGTGATTTCAATCATGCCCAAGGTCATCATCACTTCCGAGCCGGCAGCCTTAAAAAGTTCCTTGAGATTTTCATTGGGCGTGCCGTCGAGTTTTTTAGCATCATCGGGCACTGCAAAATACTGCTTGAGCTGCAATTCTGGTACATCGGAGCCAATCTCCGAACCGCCCATCAGTTCTTCTGTATCGCTACTACAAGCTGCAAAGAAAGCCACCGAGAGGCAGAGCATCATGTTAAGGTAGATTTTTTTCATAGAGATAATTATTATATTTATACATATTCTTGCGGACAAAAATAGTCATTCTTTTTGAGAAACTACCCTCGCACACAAATCTTTATTTATTATTAACCAAGAATTTTATTCTTCACAGCAAAAAGCTAAGAGCATCACGATACGATTTCTTGGAAGATTGTAAGGCCATCCACAATAAATTTGTAAATTTGCTACGGAAATATTCCACGCAGACAGCCAAACCTCCTCATCGAAGGAGAAAAAACAAGTTGTCTGCACGCCGACACAGCACGCTACAAACTTCTTCAAACTCCCACCGCAATGCCACTCAACCCTAACAAAGACCTGAAAATGTACTACTCCATCGGAGAAGTAGCCGCCATCTTCAACGTCAACGAGACGTTGCTCCGCTTCTGGGAAAAAGAATTTCCACAAATCAATCCCAAGAAAATAGGACGTAACATCCGCCAATACACCAAGGAAGACATTGAGGAAATACGCCTCATCTACAACCTGGTAAAAGTGCGCGGCTTCAAAATTGCGGCTGCTCGCGAGACCCTAAAAAAGAACAAGGAGGGTGCTCTGAACACTATGGAAGTAATGAACCACCTGCAACACATCAAAGAAGAGTTGCTGGCCATCAGAAAAGAATTGAACGACCTGGATTAGCCCACGCTAATACACATAAATCTTATCACTTTGGGAAAAGAAAAGACCGTCTACGTCTGCTCCAACTGCGGACAGGAAGCCGCCAAATGGGTGGGTCGCTGTCCGGCTTGCGGGCAATGGAACACCTATAAGGAAATGACTATCAGAAGTTCAGCGCCCACAGCAGCAGTTGAGCGCGCACGACAGGCCATTGCCGACCTCAATCAAAGAGAGGCACGCCCCATCCGCCTGAACGAAGTGACTGCCGAAGAAGCTCCGCGCTATGACACACACGACGCCGAGCTGAACCGCGTATTGGGCGGAGGTATCGTACCCGGCTCGCTCATTCTCCTGGGAGGCGAACCGGGCATCGGAAAGTCCACCTTGCTCCTTCAGACCATTCTGGGCATGAGCGAGCGACGCATCCTCTACGTGAGCGGTGAAGAGAGCGAGCGACAAATCAAGCTCCGGGCCGACCGACTGCAAACTGCCGGAAGAACTTCTGACGGGACGCTGCTCCTTTGCGAAACACGCATCGAACAAATCTTTACCCACATCAAAAACGTAAAGCCCGAACTGCTTGTGGTTGACTCCATACAAACCATGTCTGTGGAGGGCGTGGAATCATCACCCGGCAGCGTGAGCCAAATACGCGAGTCGGCCACGGCACTGCTGAAGTACGCAAAAGAAAGCGGCGTGCCCGTAGTGCTCATAGGCCACATCACCAAAGAAGGAAGCATTGCCGGCCCCAAAGTGTTGGAACACATTGTAGACACCGTTCTGCAGTTTGAAGGCGACCGCCACTACTTCTACCGCATCTTGCGCAGCATCAAAAACCGCTTTGGCTCCACCTCCGAACTGGGCATCTACGAAATGCGCGCCAACGGCCTGCGCCCCGTAGACAATCCCTCGGAGCTACTGCTCACACAAGGCGACGAAGAACTGAGCGGAGTGGCCATCGCCGCAGCCATCGAAGGCGTGCGCCCCTTCTTGATAGAAACACAAGCCTTGGTCTCAACCGCCGCTTATGGCACTCCGCAGCGCTCCGCCACCGGTTTCGACCTGCGGCGCCTCAACATGCTGCTTGCCGTACTTGAAAAGCGCGTGGGCTTCAAGTTGGCACAGAAAGACGTCTTTCTGAACATAGCCGGAGGCATTCGCGTGACCGACCCGGCCATTGACCTCAGCGTCATAGCAGCCGTGTTGTCGAGCAACGTAGATACACCCATCGAACGCGACGTTTGCATGGCGGGCGAAGTGGGCTTAAGCGGAGAAATCCGCCCCGTCACCCGCATCGCACAACGCATTGCCGAAGCCGAGAAACTGGGTTTCAAGCGCTTCATCCTACCCGAGGCTAACGCCAAAGGTCTGGACACACAAAAGACAAACATCAGACTCGTTCCCGTAGGTCGCGTAGAAGAAGCACTCCGCGAACTCTTCGGATAGAGAATGGCACTATAAAATATAGGCGGCTCGCAGAAATTACTGTGAGCCGCCTTTTTTCTACACCTATCTTCAGAAACAAAAATAGGCCTATTCATCGGAGTTTTCAGCCTTCATTGCTCGCCGCAACTGCCAACTGTTGACTACATTGTGCCACACGCTGTAGAAGCCGCCGGCTAAAGCTGTCACCGGAGAAAGGAACGTGTAGGCCAACCAAATGGCAAAGACCGTATTCTTCTGCCCCAGCGCCTGGGCGGCAGATATGGGTTCTCCGTAGCTCACTCCTACCAGCCTTCCTATAAGAAATTGCAGCAAGCAGGAAAGCAGAGATACCCCGGCTATCAACAAAACAAAATCCACACCGGCGCGGGTGTTTACCAAGGCTTTCGTACTCAAGGCTATGGCAAGGGCCAAAGCAAAAATCCAGATGCGGAAAGCCAAGTCTCTTTTACCCAAAATATATCGATGAAATCGGGGAAAACAGCGTCTCACAAAAGCCGCAGCGAGCAAAGGGAATATCAGCAGGGGGAACACTCTTGACAAGATTAAAATGAGTGCCGGCAGAAAATCGGTACCACCTTGTGTCTGCGCCAAAGGGAGCAGTAAAGGCACTGCCACTGCTGCCAGCAGATTGGAAGCTATCGTGTAGCTCACCAGCGAAGCAGCATTACCCCCCAACTTAGCTGTGACCACGGCTGCAGCTGTGGCCGTAGGACAGATAAAGCAGAGCATCAAGCTCTCAAGCCCTATGCGCCACGCATCATTACTGCATTGGGAAAGAGCCACCACTGCACCTGAAAATACAAGGAACTGCACCAGCAACAGCAGTACATGCCAACGCTCAAGCCGCAGCGCGGAGATTTCCACTTTACAGAAAGCCACGAACAGCATACAGAATATCAGCAAGGGCTGAACTACGTCTAAGACGGCGCGCAGAAGCGGGCCCAGACATTCATGGTCGGGCACGGCTGAATAAAGAAAATAGGCCGCAGCGCCAGCCAGCATTGACAAGGGCAAAGACCAGTGGCGGCAGAAACGAGTCAGGCGCTCGTACTTACTTAGAGGAGCAGATTGATGGTGTGCCATTCTCCCAAGAAAATCTAATGCAAAAATACAGAAAGCCACTGAGAGCAACAAGTATTTGACCGGGAGAGAAAACACAAATAAAAAAAATGGTACCTTTGCACCTATGAAAACCAAGTTCCGCACGCTCCTCCCTCATTACAAAGCCACTCTAAAATTAGGAATACCTATTGCCATCGGGCAGTTGGGTGTCATCATCTTGGGATTTGTTGACACCATGATGGTGGGGCAATACAACACGGAGGCCTTGGCGGCCGCCTCTTTTGTAAACAACCTCTTCACGCTCATCACCTTCTTGCTGATGGGCTATTCTTACGGACTCACGCCCTTAGTCAGTGCACACTGCGGCCGCGGCGAGAAAGAAGCAGCCGGCGGCATCTTAAAAAGCGGAATGGCAGCCGGCGGCATCTTCGCTGCTATCGTGCTGAGCGTCATGACCCTCCTTTATTTCTTTGTCCATAAGATGGGGCAACCGGAAGAGCTCCTCCCCTTAGTGAGGCCCTACTATTTGGTGATTCTCCTTTCCATGGTCTTCGTGATGCTCTTCAATACGCTCCGTCAGTTTACCGACGGCACCACCGACACCGCCAGCGGCATGTGGTGCTTGCTGGCCGGTAACGCCTTGAACATCTTGGGCAACTGGCTGCTGATTGGGGGCGTCGGTCCCTTTCCGGAGTGGGGACTCTTTGGCGCCGGCGTCGCCACACTGGTTTCCCGCATCTTTATGTTCCTACTCTTAGCCGGCATTGTGTTAGGCCGCCGCAGCTATGCGCCTTACCGCCGCGGATTTATGCAAAGCCGTATCAAGAAGGCGCAGCTACTGCATCTCAACCGGCAGTCCTTTCCTATCTCCATACAGATGGGTCTGGAATCGGGCTCGTTTACCTTTAGCGCCATCATGGCCGGTTGGATAGGCGCTATCGAGTTGGCCGCCTTCCAGGTGCTTGTAACCATCGGCACATTAGGTTTTCTTTTCTATTACAGCTTTGGGGCCGGAATGAGCATCCGCATCGCCTCGTTCGTAGGTTTGAAAGACTGGTGGCAAGTGAAGCTGGCCGCAAAGGCCGGCAGCCACCTGCTCATGCTGATAGCCTTTATCTCTTCCGTAGGCATTTATCTATTTGCACTCCCCTTGGTAGAATTTTTCACGCCAGACGCTGCGGTGATTGCCCTGTCGCTCTCGCTCATCGTGCCCTTGCTGCTCTACCAGTTTGGCGACGCCATGCAAATCTGCTATGCCAATGCCCTGCGCGGCACAGCCCACGTGATGTCCATGATGAAGATAGCCTTCATCAGCTACGTGATTATCGGCATACCCACAGGCTATCTGTTAGGCTTTCCCTTAGGTTGGGGCATACATGGTATTTTCCTGGCATTTTCTGCCGGACTTTTCTCTGCCGCAATTCAGTTTTACCTGGAATTTAGGCGTGTCATAAACGCAGAAGACAAGAGATAGAAATAATAGGAAATTCT
>CALCHR010000107.1 GCA_937901185.1 uncultured Bacteroidales bacterium | reverse complement strand
CTGAGATGTGCTAGAACTACACCACGCACGCCGTAACCTAGCATTTGGCTAACTGCCTCACTAGATGTTAGATTAGATAAGTGTCCACGATTGGATAGAATTCTATTTTTTAGATACAAAGGATAACTACATTTTAGTAATGTATCTACATCGTGATTGGATTCTAATACGATTAAGCTACTATCCATAATTTGGCGAATAATAGTATCTGTGATATTACCTAAATCGGTGGCTTGACTGACTTTTGCTGTACGGCACATTACAGAGTAACCCAAGCAATGTGAAGCATCGTGGTCTAGGTCAAAGGCTGTAATATCTAATTCGTTAAGTGAAAAATCTTTGGATATAATAGAAAAAATGGACGATGGCCCACACCACGCCGGTGTTGAGCAGGAAGGCCATGAGGAGGTTGAAGAGGTTGCCGGTGAGGCAAAAATTGTCTGCGCTAAAAAATGCTTGGATTGTTTCGGTCATCTCGATAAAGATTTAAGGTATAGATGGTTCAAGGTTATTTAAGTCTGTATTTTTGGCGGCCACTTTCCGTATTCGGACCAGGCGTTTTTTGAAGCGGTTTTGGCGCAGCGCTTCGTTGGTCACGGCCGAGCCTATGCAGTATTTACTGAAGCCGGAGGGCTTGATGCGCAACCGGCGCAGCAGGGGCACGATGGGCGAACTGACGCGTCCGTCGCGCTTGAGCTCGATGATGACTACGCTGTCCATATCGGCCTTGGTGCCGGTTTCGTGGTTGAAGAAGTGGAGGTCAAAGTCGATGGTCAGGCGCTCGGTCTTGGCGTAGTTGACCAGCGTGATGCGGTTGAAGCGGTTGGCCAGCGTGGGGATGAGGTCGCCAAACGTGTAGCCGGAGCGTTCTTTCAGAAACTCCTCGCCGGCGCGGTTTTCCATCACGGCTTGCAGGGAGGGCACTTCCACGCGCTTCTTGGAGGTCTTGCCGTGGTTGTTTTTCCGCTTCACCTCGAGGAAGGTCAGCTGCGAGTCGAGATAGGTTCTCACCCTCACTTTGGTGCGTGGCGAGTGGCCACAATGGTGGGTGCGAAACATCTCGTGGCCCTCGGGCGTGTCCCAATAGGTGGTGGCATACGCACTGACGCGCTGTCCGTTGCGGTCTTGCGCATAGTAGCTGCCTTGTGTCAGTTCGAGGAGCTTAAGCAGGGTGGATACGTTGGTCACGTATTTACAGTCCGTTCGGTTCATCAAACGGATACCGGACATCTCCTCCAACGTGATAGGCGGCAGTTTTTCCAGGAGATTATGCAGTATGGCAGCACTTCCTTCCATGTCAAAGGACAAATATAAGACAAAAAAACCATCGGCGCCCTCTTTGTCATAGGTTTTTTATAATATTTTCGACCCATTAGTGTTTTATAACAACCTTATGGGGAAAATTTCAGGTTCAGCACCCCGTTTTTCTTAGTAGTTACTTAGGCGTTCTTAGTATTTACCGAAATTTTCCTAGCTTTTACCTAGATTCACCTAGCTTTTACCTAAGAAACGGCCGAAAATGCCCCTTGATTTCCAGGCGATTACAAAAGCAAAAAAGAGGCTCGCCAAACTGTCGGCGAGCCTCTGAACTATGTGCTGCTATCAAAGTCCCCAAACCGAGGGGCTGTAGAGTTTTTCCGTAGCGGCCTCCACCACGTCGGGCAGATTGTGGAAGAAGTCGATGCCTGTCAGTTCTTCCAGTTCGTCGATGCTGACAGCCTTGTCGCGCATCTCGGCATACGACGGCGCACCGCTGCCGTAGGACTTGTGCTCCATCCAAAAGCCCATGGAGGTGTACTTGCCGTTCTTTACCTTGAGCAGGGCCATGAAGTAGTAGCGCGGAACGGCGATGCGCCCTCGGGAGACGTACTCGAGGATGTGGGCGTCTTTGTCGATGGTGCCGCCCTTGCAGACGTAGAGCGTATCGGCGAAAGAGCGGTTGCGCCCTTTGCTCTGCACAAACTGCTCAAACTCGGACCAGTAGGGGCTGTTGAACTTGGCGCGCTGGGGCGACATGTTGGTCATGTAGAACGTGTTGTCGTTGGCCTGGCGGGAGTAGAGACGGTCGGCCGAGGCCACGAGGTGCCCATGCTGATAGCCCTGAAACGAGGCGTCGCTCTCGATGGCAAAATCTCCGGGGAGCTTGGGGTCGATGGGGTATTGCGGCTTGATGCTGTAGTCCTTTCGGCTCACGCGCTTGAGCGACGTGGTGGCGTCGAAACGGAAGGCCACCCAGCGAGAGTGGTGCTTCTTCTTGTCGTATTCCAGGCAGAAGGTCATCACGCTGTCGCCGCTCTCCTTGGTCCAATGGGTCACAAAGAGATTGCCGGCCTTGAGAGCGGGAACTTCCAAGCGCGAAGCCACGCCGCCCTGCACCACAGGGACTGTGGGCGCCGAAGGAGCGTCGGGCTCGAAGAAGAACCCATCATCGGTTTCCTTAGAGCAAGCAGCGACGGTGAATAGCACTGCCGCTGCTGCCCATATATAGAGAATTGTTTTTTTCAACCTATATATATAATAATGTGTAGGACACTACGCTGTTTATTGCTTTACGAAGAGACTGGGAAGCACCTTGGTACCGTCGGTGGCCACTTCGGGATAAGCGCCGTAGCTGGTATAGTCGATGGAATACTGCCAGGTCTTTCCGGTGAGCACATTGACAATGCTCACTGTACTATTGGCGGCCGGCGTAATGGTCCAAACGGCTCCTTCAGAGGGCATGGAAGCATCGAAGTTGAAGCTGTTGTAGTCGCCCTTCATGTAGAGGTAGCGGCCGTCGGCTGCCTGAATGGTGTAGCCGCCTGAAACGGACTTGATGGTGTAGACCTCGTTGGCGGTGGCCGTAGAGATGACATCGCCGGAGGCTTTGGCGTCGGTCACGTTCACATAGCCATAGCTCTTAGAAGCATCGTGGGTAGCTACAAATTGTAGGTGCCGTTTACCAAAGCGCCGAGCAGATAGCTGCCGTCGGCTACGGTGGTGGTCAACTTAAAGGTGCCAACGGGCTGTGCAGGCTCTTCTTCGTCCGGTTCAGCAGGAGCGTCGCCGCCGCCCACCAATCCGCCATCGGCAGTGGAGAGGCTGAAGTCGTCAATCAAGACATCGCCACCCGGATTTTTGGAGTTCATAATCACCAAGCAAATCTGCTGGTCGCTGGCAAGGGTAAAGGAGTGTTCCACCTTGGTCCATTCGCTCTGAGAAAGGTTGTTGGTGTATTCGCCATACTTGTAGCCGGAGCCATTGATGGTGCCGTCGGCATTGAAGGTGGCATAGCCGGGACGCACACTGCCGCCGGTGGCTGTAGCTGCCTTAGCGTAGAACGTCATGGTGTAGGTGCCGGCCTTGTAAGTGGTCTCCTTATAACCCAAGCGCTTGTTGCCGGAAGAAGTACCCTTTACCAACACGGCGTAAGAACCGCTGCGTGCGTCGGTGCTTTGTGAGAGCGTGGCGTTGCCTGCTGAAGAGGCTGTTTTCCAAGAGGTAGGAACGTTGCCCGACCAGCTTTCAAAGTCTCCATTCTCTACCAAGCCGTCGGAGGTAACAGGGCCTTCGGGCTGGTCGCTACCGCCGCCTGTTCCGGCTTTACCTGCCTGGATGGCGAAGTTGCGCACCTCCCAGGTAGAGCCGCTGGTGGCGTTGGTGTTATAGCGGAAAGCAAGGCGGATGGTCTTGCCCATAAACTCGGCAGGGATGTCGAGGTCGGCGGTGGTAAAGGTGTTCCAGTCGGCCTTACCTTCGGCATTTTTCTTATCTGCGGCATGGGTCTGATTGAGCAATGTCCATCCCTCAGCAGGCTGTCCTTCGTTGAAGGCAGCGGTGATAAGGAACTGTTGGTTCTCATCGCCCTTATTGTAGTTCACAATATACTCATAGAGCACATGGGCTTCGGTTTGTCCCTCAAGAGAAATCTCGGGGCTCACGAGGTAGTAAGTGCCGGCAGTAGTTACCTTCGTAGCATTGTCATAGCCGGTGGCCTTGGCAGTGCTGTAGTCGATAATCCATTCGCCTTGGCCTGCGGTGGTATAGCTCTTGAAGCCGCCCATGTCTGTAGAGAAGGTTTCGGTATAGGGCAGTTTCTTCGGGCCATCTTCTTCGCCGGGCTCAGAAGGTCCTGCGGGAACTTCGCCCTTCATCATCTTGAAGTTGCGCACTTCCCAAGTAGCGGCCTTTGTGGTAGCGGTATAGCAGAGCGCTACTACCACTCTCTCTACGTTGCAGAACTCTGCGGGGAGAGCCACATCGCCGGAGTTGTACCAAGTTTCCCAATCAGAACCCTGCACGAGGTTAAAGTCAAGTTGGGTCCAGTCGGCCTCGGCCACATTTCCGGTATAGTTTTTGCTGACGAGCAAGCGGTAGTGGGTCTTCATCTGGCTCGTGGTAACGTAGCGCAGGATGTACTCAAAGTTGAGATAGGCAGCATCAACTTCTTTGAGGTCGAGTTGCTTAGACACCAACCAGCTCTCGGCTTCGTTGTTCTCCTTCATGCCATCGCCATCATCGTCGGTGTAGGATGTGACCTGCGCACAGCTATAGTCTACCTTCCAAGAGTAGTCTCCTTTGACATTTACGGCGCTGAACTGGCCCAGAGTGCTGGCAAAGGACTCGTCGATAAGAGCATCGCTCACTTCGGGAACATCTTCTGTCCCGTCATTGATTTCATAGGGCGCCGGAACGTCTTCGCAGGAGTAGAATCCCAAAGCGACAACTGCGGCTGCTAAGAATGAAAAAATCTTTTTCATAGGGTGTATGTTTTATTTGTTTGTGTCTTCTGTGGATTCTTCTGCGCCGACCATCGGATAAATATCGCTGAGGCTGCGCAATTGGATTTGCCATCCGCTATAGTAGGAGAACATACCGGTGTAGGTGCGCTCGTCCTGGGGGATAACGGTGAAGGCGATGTCGTTTTGAGTGGAGGTGCGGATGGTGACCTTCGTTTTGTTGTCGGACAAAAGGAGGGTGCGGTCCACGCCATAACCGGCATCGTAGAGGGCTTCGGGGGCAAAAATCTTAGGCAACGGTTCGTAGTCGCCAGAGAGTGCGCCCTTCTCGCGCTGTTCTGCTTTGGCGCCCTGCACTTCCTGTACCGTTCCCTTCACGGTGGCGAGCATCGGGGCGTTCTTATAATTCTCGGCAGGGAGGTTACCGGAAGAGAAATCAACGGGAACGAGCTCCGGCGCATTGAGGTCGGGCTTGCCCACCAACTCTACATTGGTCTCGCACATCTGAATCAGCATGGGACCAAGGGCCATATTTCCGTTGCTGGTATAATAGGGCTGGCCAATCTTAGGCACTTTGCTGTAGCAGCCTGCGTAGAGACCTTTGAGGTTCACCTTGACGCGCTGACCAAGGGGGAAGTAAGGATAGAGACAGGTGTTTTTCACTGCCAAAAGAATGCACTGGTCGGTGCCGGCTGCGCTGTCGATGTTGCGCAACAGAACGGTCTGGTAGAGATTGCCGCTGATGTCGTTGGCCACTACCACGCCTTCGATGATAAGGTCTTCGGTGACCTTACTAAAGAAGTTGGAAGAGTTGCGAACGAACTCCGCACCACTGCTGCTGGCGCAATATTTTGTTTTAACATCCAGGATGCTGGCATTAACTTCTCCGATAGACACCGGACTGGTGATGAGCAGATTGTCAGTATTGGGATCGTCGTGCTCATCCATGCAGGAGGTCAAAGTAAAAGCGGAGAGATAGCCACACAGGAGTATAGAAAAAATCTTCTTCATTGCTATAATATATTTATGGTGTGGTGTTTAGAATTTGAAGCCGATATTAAGGAAGGCGTTAATGGCATTGGCGTAGTAGTACTTGGAGTTCTTGGAGAACTTGTAGGCTTTTGCCTCGCCCTTTTGGTAAGAGCCGCCGCTCTCTTTATAATAGTTGTCGTCGCGGTTCTGCTCGTAGCCGCCGGTACGCATATCCTGATTGTTGGTAAGGTTCTGCAACTGGAGGTTGATGCTGAGACTCTTTCCTTTCTTCAGGCGGATGTACTTACCAATGGAGGCATCGACCATAAAGCCGCCGTCAAATTTCTCTTGCTTGGCTGCATAGCTCTTCACCACCTTACCGTTCTGGTCAAAGAGAATGCCACCATTAGCCTTTAGTTCGGCCTCCAACACATCGAAGGAGAGATTACCATTAGCATCTACGCTCGACGCGGTATAGAAGTTTCCTGCGGTCTGATAGGTGCTGTTCAAGCGGCGGTACTGTGAGAAGCCTACATAAACGCGGTCGTAGTAGTTGACGTTGGCCTCGAAGAACCAGCCCTTGACATTGTAGTTTACACCAAGACTTACGGCGGTCTGCGGTGTGCTGCCTACGTGAATACCTTCTGCCACAACTTGCAACGGCATCTTTTGGCCGGTCACGGGGTTGATACACTGGTTGAGTTTCTTTATCTCCAAAGAGTTCATACCCTCGTAGTTGATTTGGGCATCGGGGTTGTTGATGTACTTGGCCTCGCCGATGGTTCCGATAAGGTTGAAGGAGAGGTTAGAGTTTACTTGGTAAGAGAAGGCAGCCTCTACGCCGTAGTGTTCTTTCTTCACATTGCTCATAGTGAGATAGGTGAAGGTGCTCTGTTGGTCGTTGTAGTAGGCGGTTTGCTCTACGCCATTGCTGAAGCGGGTGTAGTAGCCGCTCAACTTACCGGAGAAGTTTCCGAAGCGGAAGGCGTAAGAGAGTTCGCCACTGAGGATATTTTCCAACTTGAGGTTATTCACATAGTTATTTTGCAGACGCGGCGCCACAAAGCTGTTGCGTGCCAAAGGCGGTTGTGCGTCAAAGCCTCCTGAGAGAGTAAAACGATGATTGGCTGCCGGACGATAGCTGAATGTTACTCGGGAGCCGCCACCTAAGAAGTAAGCCTTGCCACTCTTGCCATAAGAATTCAGGGCAGCGCGTCCGTTGCGCATAAGGCCTTCGCGCTCCATCATGGTTCCGTCTGCGTGAGCGCCGACCATCACACCTATTTTCTCGCCGTTATAGGCATATTGTCCCCAGAGCTTGGCTTTGTTTACATATATATTATAATTGTATCCGAACTTGTCTCCCACCTTGATGCTGCGATTGGGGTGGTTCAAGTCGTTTTGTGCTTCGAGGCTGTTTGGACCATAGTCGGTGGCTGCAAACTTATCGATGTCGGTGTAGCGTGTAGCTCCGAGCAAGTCCTCCATGGTTTTATAGTGCATACCCTTGGTCGAGTTGAGTTGCAAGCCCAGGGCGTATTTCTGGTATTTACCTACGTTGTGGTTGAAGACGGAGTTGAAGGCGAACACCAGTTCGTCGTTGTGTCTGCGCTCTTGGTAGTAGAGCGCTTCGCCTCCGAGGGCCTCGTTCTGGCGGTTTACGTAGTACATGCGGTCCCAGTTGATTTGTCTGTTGGCTTCGCATGCGGTCCAGTAGTCCACCAAGGCGTTATACTCTTCTACGAGGAAGGGATTATCAGCGAGGTAGTCGGGGTTGTTTTTATTGGGGTCGTACACATCGAAGATGCTTGACGGCAGGTTCTTATAGTAGTCGGGGCGCGGGTCGTATGCGTCTCCGTTCCAGCCCAGCGCGGTGGTGCCGTAGTTGCTGTATTTCACTCCGGCCGAAGTGCTGAGGCGGCGTGCCTTGTCTATGTTCCAGTCCCATGTAAGGATGGTGGTCGGTTCAAAGCTTTTCACCACGCGGGCGTTGCGCTTCTCTCCGTTCTGGAAACCCCAGTTGGGATTATAGTAATGCGAGTTTGCCAACCAGTAGGCTTCTTCGGTCGATGCGCCTTGTTGTCCGCGCTCGGTCGGTGTGCCGAACGTCACGAGCGAGAGGCTGTGCTTGTCGTTGAAGCGTTTTTCTACGGAGAGCAGATAGCTCAGCGAGTTGTAGAACGTACCGTCGATTACGCCCTCGTTGGCCCAGCGGTAGCCCACTGTTCCGGCAAAGGCCCAGCCATTGCTTTTCAGGCCGGAGGCGAAGGTGTACATGCCGCGAGCCACATAGTTGCGGTTACAGCCTGAGAGAGTGATTTTGTGGCCTTGGGCAAACTGGCTGGCGCGGGTGTTGATATTCTGACCGCCGCCGATGCTTGTCATGCCAAAGGTGTTGTACTCAAAGGCCGCCACGCCTTCGCGGTTGCGGGTGGCGTCGTTCAAGCCACCAATCATGCCGTACGAGAAGCGGCCGCCCTCCAGGTTGTTCAACTCCAGTCCGTTCATGTAGGTCTGGTTGTACATGTTGTCGTAGCCTCTGATTTTGAAGCGCATGGGGCTGAAGAGATAGCCCACTTCTGAGAGGAACAAGTCGTCCTTTGATGCCACGATGGACGATACGGTCTGCGCAGCGTCGTTGTCCTCATCGAGTTGTGACTCAGAGAAAGTGAAGTCGGCGCTGTCGTCTTGAATTTTTAATGTGTCTGTCGGCTCAACGGCCCACAAAGTTGTGGCCGCACAGCATAAAAGACCCATCAGTCTACACCTTTTATTCATAGATGCTATATACTTTAGATTGTCAATTCCAATATGCAAAGGTATAAAAGATATAGGATAAACATCTTCTTGAAGTAAGATTTTTTAAGTTTTGTCTGCTACGAGAGAGTCCCTCTCGTTTTTTTTTTACATATTTGCCGCCAAAATACAGAGCAGAGCTTGTGCTCCTGCCTCTTCAAAAGCATTTCTACACCATGAAGAAGTTACTATTCTCTTTTGCTGCCGCGCTGCTCCTCCTATCGCTCACCTCGGCGGGCAACCGTGTTTCCGAAAAGAAATACCGCCTCTACGGCGTGGCTTTCTACAACCTGGAAAATCTCTTCGACACACTCCACGATGCCGGCAAGAACGACTGGGAATTTCTGCCCGATGGCACCTACAAATGGGGCGGCATGAAGTACAAAGCCAAGCAGAAGAACATGTCTGAAGTACTGGCCGAGCTGTGCAAAGACAAGCTCCCCATGGGTGCAGCCGTGATTGGCATCTCGGAGATTGAGAACCGCAAGGTGCTTGAAGACCTTGTGAAGCAGCCCGCCATTGCCGCGCGTAATTACCAGATTGCCCACATCGAAGGCCCCGACCGCCGCGGAGTGGACTGCGCCTTCCTCTATAACCCCAAGCTTTTCCAGATGGAGCGCCTCATGCTCGTGCCGTTCTACTACCTTGACAAGAATCACCCCGAAGTTGACCTGGGATTCTACACCGACGAGGCCGGCTGCGTGCAGCCCTACCAGGAACTGCGCGGCGATACGGCCTACATCACCCGCGGCTTCCTCGTGATGACAGGGCGCATGGCCGACGAGAAGGTCCACTTCATCGTCAACCACTGGCCCAGCCGCGCTGCCGGAAGCTTTGCCCGCGAGCGCGCCGGCTACCAGGTATACCACCTCAAAGAGGCGCTCATGAAGCAAGACCCTGAGGCCAAAATTATCATCATGGGCGACATGAACGACGATCCCAACAACAAGAGCATGACCCACGAACTCAAGTGCCTGCACAAACAGAAAGACGTAAAGCAGGCTACCGACCTTTTCAATCCCTGGTGGGACACGCTCTATAAGACCGGACAGGGCTCACTCCTCTACAACGGCAAGTGGAACCTCTTCGACCAGATAGTCTTTACCGGCAACCTCCTCGGCACAGACCGCTCCTCCTTGAAGTACTACCGCCACGAGGTCTTCGTGCGCGACTATCTCTTCCAGCAGGAAGGCCGCTACAAGGGCAACCCCTTGCGCACCCACGCCGGCGGCGTTTGGCTCAACGGCTACAGCGACCACCTGCCCACCATCATCTACCTCATCAAAGAAGTCCGATAATTCCTGCGGTCCTTTCAGCGGTCAAAAATCGCATTTGTAAGTCTCTGATTTTCAAGGGTCATTTTTAGGCATTTCTTAGGTAAAAGCTAGGAAAATTTCGGTAACTACTAAGAAAAATTCGGTAAC
>CALCHR010000106.1 GCA_937901185.1 uncultured Bacteroidales bacterium | reverse complement strand
AGGCGTGACATAAAAATTTCATGCGCTTGACACTTTTGTGTCAAACTATCAAAAATTTTTTGACACTGCTCCGCGAGAGGCTTGTAAAGGGATGTGGCTCTGAGAAGAACGGGGGCCGATTGCTTGCAGCCTATGGTCTGTGCAGGCGAAGCGGAGGCTTGCCGGACGGAGCTGGCGGCCGGAAGGCAACCACAGCAAGGCTGCCGCTCATGGGCGCCTATGTTTTCGGGAAATACTTGGTCATGAGAAACAAAAAGACTATTTTTGTGGGGGCGAAAGCCTCTACATACCGATTAACCCTATAAGCTAAAACAGATATGGCTGATTTCAAGCAACTGGCCGCTCAGTATAAAGCGGAACTGCTGGACAAGGTGATTCCTTTCTGGCTGGAGAAGTCGCAAGACCTGGAGCATGGTGGATTCTTCACCTGCCTGGAGCGCGACGGCTCCGTGTTCGACACCGACAAGTTCATTTGGCTGCAAGGCCGCGAGGTGTGGATGTTTGCCACATTATATAATAAGGTAGAACAGCGCCAGGAATGGCTCGACGCTGCCATTCAGGGTGCCGAGTTCTTGAAGAAATATGGCCACGACGGCCAGCTCAACTGGTATTTTGCCCTCGACCGCGAAGGTCATCCGTTGGTGGAGCCCTACAACATCTTCAGCTACACGTTTGCCGTGATAGCCTTCGGGCAGTTGGCCCTGGCCACCGGCAATAAAGAATACGAGGACATCGCTCGCCGCACGTTCGACATTGTGCTTTCCAAGACCGAGAACCCCAAGGGCCGCTGGAGCAAAGCCAGCCCCGGCGCACGCTCGCTCAAGAGCTTTGCGCTGCCCATGATTCTCTGCAACGTGGCGCTGGAGATTGAGCCGCTGCTCGAACCCGCCTTCCTGGAACAGACCATCAAGACCTGCGTGCACGAGGTGATGGACGTATTCTACCGCCCCGAGTTGGGCCTCATCGTGGAGCACCTGGGCACCAACAACGAGTTGGTGGACTGCATGGACGGCCGCTTGCTCAACCCCGGCCACGCCATCGAAGCCATGTGGTTCATCATGGACCTCGGCAAGCGCATGGGCGACCAAGCGCTCATTAACAAGGCGGCCGAGATAGCCTTGAAGGAGGTAGAATATGGTTGGGACAAGGAACACGGCGGCATCTTCTACTTCATGGACCGCCTGGGCCATCCGCTGCAACAGCTGGAGTGGGACCAAAAGCTTTGGTGGGTGCACATCGAAACACTCATCACGATGCTCAAAGGCTACCAGCTCACCGGCAAGAAAGAATGCCTGGAATGGTTTGAGCGCGTACACGAATACACTTGGAGCCACTTTGCCGACCCCGAACATCCGGAATGGTTTGGCTACCTGAACCGTCGCGGCGAGGTGTTGCTCACGCTCAAAGGTGGTAAGTGGAAAGGCTGCTTCCATGTGCCACGCGGACTCTTCCAGTGCTGGCAGATTCTGGAAGACCTGGCCAAGAAACAATAAGCTGGACAAAAGAATAGGGTCCTTAGAGAACAATGGCTCTAAGGACCCTAATAAAAGATATACGGCTCAGAGCCTTACCTTGGCAATGAGTTTGCGCAGCGTTCCCTTACCGATGATGGGCGCATGGGCATCCTCGGGATAGACAATCAGGAACTCGCCGGGATGGACATTGAAGTAGCTCTTGGCATAAGCAGAGTAGAGCGCAAAGTCCTTCTCCTCGTCAAAGGGAGCATCCGGCTCTACATCGATGTCGCTGAGCGGACGACAGCCCACAATCTCTACGCCGCTCAGCGGAATGTGTACATCCATATAGGCACGGTGCACTTCCAGTTTCTGAGCTTCGGGGAGCACAAGGGTGGCGTCTGCCACGTTGATGAATAGGTCGTCGCCACAGAGTTCAATGCGTCCGGCGGGCACAGCGCTCAGGTCGTGAGTCTTTACATAGTCGAACAAGCGAGGGAGCAAAGGGTGAAGCCCTGCCACGCGGTCGCTGTCGTTGAGATGGTTGAGTATCATAATCTGTAGATTGAAAAGATTTTCTGCGTAAAATTATACATTGTTTTCCACCCTGCCAAACCGACAGCCGACAAACCTTTATAGAAACTGCAAATGGAAAGTAAGATAGCAAAAGCCTTGGGGCTGAACGAAGCCCAAGTAAGAAACACGCTGCGTCTGCTCGACGAAGGCGCCACCATTCCCTTTGTGAGTCGATACCGCAAGGAGATGACCGGCGGTCTTGACGAAGTGACCATTGCCAACATCAAGGCCCACGCAGAGCGTCGGCGCGAATTGGAACACCGCAAGGAGACCGTGCTGGCCACCATCAAAGCTGCCGGCAAACTGACCGACGAGCTGCGAGCACGCATCGCAGCCTGCGAAGATGCTACCACGCTCGAAGACCTATACCTCCCCTTCAAGCCCAAGCGCAAGACACGCGCCGAAGTGGCCCGCAAGAAAGGATTGGCTCCCTTGGCCGAGATGCTGATGAAGCAGCCCTTCAAAGACCCCAAGCAAGCAGCACGCGCCTTTATGGGCGGCGAGGTGGCAGATGTTGACGAGGCTCTGCAAGGAGCTCGCGACATCGTGGCCGAACAGGTGAGCGAAGACGAGCGCGCTCGCCACGGGGTGCGCCAGGCCTTCAGTCGCGAAGCCGTCATCATGTCGAAGCTCGTAAAGGGCAAAGAGGATGAAGCAGCCAAGTACCGCGACTATTTCGACTGGAGCGAGCCACTACGCCGCTGCTCCTCGCACCGCATGCTGGCCATGCGCCGCGGCGAGGCTGAGGGTTTCTTACGTGTGAGCATTGTGCCAGAGGACGACGAGAAATGCGTGGAGCGTCTGGAACGCCTCTACGTGAAACGCGGTACGCCCGCCGCCGAACAGATGGAGATGGCCGTGACCGACGCCTATAAGCGCTTGCTACGCCCCAGCATAGAGAACGAACTGGCTGCCGCCGGCAAACAAAAAGCCGACGAGGAGGCCATCCGCGTATTTGCCGAAAACCTCAAACAACTCTTGCTCGCTGCCCCGCTGGGCCAAAAACGCATACTGGGTATCGACCCGGGATTCCGCACAGGTTGCAAGGTGGTGTGTCTGGACGAGCAGGGAAATCTGCTACACCACGAGGCCATCTTCCCCCACCCTCCTCGCAACGAGCAAGCCGCCGCCACGGCAAGGATTAAGAGTTTGATAGAAAGATATAAGATAGAGGCCGTGGCCATAGGCAACGGAACGGCCGGCCGTGAGACGGAAGACCTGCTGAGAGCCATCGCACCGAAAGAGACAGTGATCTTCTCGGTGAGCGAAGACGGTGCCTCGGTCTATTCAGCCTCCAAGACGGCGCGCGAGGAGTTTCCCGACCACGACGTGACGGTGCGCGGAGCCGTGAGCATCGGGCGCCGCCTCTCCGATCCTTTGGCGGAGCTGGTAAAGATTGACCCGAAGTCGATAGGCGTGGGCCAGTACCAACACGATGTAGACCAGGGCGAGCTGAAGAAGTCGCTCGACCGCACCGTGGAACACTGCGTAAACACCGTAGGCGTCAACCTCAACACCGCCAGCAAGCACTTGCTCACCTACGTTTCCGGCCTCGGCGCAGCTTTGGCGCAGAACATTGTGGACTACCGCGCGGAGCACGGAGCCTTTACCTCCCGCCGCCAACTCTTGAAGGTGCCGCGCCTCGGAGCCAAGGCCTACGAACAATGCGCCGGCTTCTTGCGCATCGCACAAGGAAAAAATCCGCTGGACAACACCGCCGTGCATCCCGAGCGCTACGAACTGGTGGAACAAATGGCCAAGGACTGCGGCATGCCCATCGAGAAATTCATTGCCGCCTCCGACGTGCGCCACGGCATCGACTTGAAACAATACTGTAAGGCCGACGTGGGCCTGCCTACGCTCACCGACATCATGGCCGAGCTGGACAAACCCGGACGCGACCCTCGCGGCACGGCCGAGGCTTTCAGCTTCGACGACTCTCTGCGCTCCATCGACGACCTGCGTGAGGGCATGGAGCTGATGGGCATCGTGACGAACATCACGAACTTCGGCTGCTTCGTAGATATGGGTATCAAGGTGAAAGGCCTTGTGCACATCTCGCAGATAGCCGACCGCTTTGTCAAAGACCCCGCCGAGGTGGTGCAGCTACAACAGAAGGTGCGCGTCAGAGTGATGGAGGTGGACCGCGAACGCAGCCGCGTGGCACTGAGCATGAAGGGAATGAACAACCACAAAGGATAGGCGCCCGCAGTAAAGGCTTGCCCTATCCCACACATTATATAATATATGACAGACCAAGAATATATGCAAAAGGCCATTCAGCAGGCTGAGATGGCTTTTGAGCGCGACGAAGTGCCTGTGGGCGCCGTGGTGGTATGCCGCGACCGCATCATCGCCCGCGCTCACAACCTGACCGAAGCGCTGAACGACGTGACCGCCCACGCCGAGATGCAAGCCATCACCGCTGCCGCCGACTCGCTCGGGGGTAAGTACTTGAACGACTGCACCCTCTACGTCACCGTGGAGCCTTGCGTGATGTGCGCCGGAGCTATCGGCTGGTCGCAACTGGGCCGCCTAGTTTATGGCGCCGCCGACCCCAAGCGCGGCTTCAGCGTCTACGCCCCCAATGCCTTGCATCCGAAGACGGAGGTGGTGAGCGGCGTGATGGAAGAAGCCTGTGGCAACCTGATGCGCGACTTCTTTAAGAAAAAACGCAATGGCTGAGCACAACCAACTGGGTAGAATCGGCGAAGAAGAAGCCTGCCGCTACCTCGGACATAAAGGCTACCGACTGCTGGAACGCAACTGGGTACTCGGACATTTGGAGGTGGACATCATTGCCGAATGGTATGGCGAGGTGGTATTTGTGGAAGTAAAGACTCGCCGCAACGAGACCTTCGCCAACGCCGCCGACGCTGTGACGCCACAAAAGAAAGAACACCTCATCCATGCCGCCAAGGCCTACATGGGCAGCCAGGGCGAAGACCGCCCCTTCCGTTTTGACATTATCACCGTGGTGGGCGAAACGGCTCCCTTCCGCATCAGCCACATAGAGCGAGCCTTCACCGTAGACAGTCTGCGCAACAATCCGGCCTACCTGGGCTAAACAATAAAGACTATGGACATAGAACAAATACGCCACTACTGCCTGGCCAAGAAGGGCGCCACGGAAGACATGGCTTTCGGCCCCGACACTCTCCTTTTCCGCGTATGCAACAAGATATTTGCCTGCATCGACCTGAACCGACCGCAACTCGTAGTGCTGAAGTGCGAGCCCGACTATGCCATCGAGCTGCGCGACCAATATAGCAGCATCTGCGGCGCATGGCACTGGAACAAAAAGCACTGGAACGATGTGCACTTCGGTGCCGACTTGAGCGACGCACTCATCTTGCAACTCGTAGACCACTCTTACAACATCGTAGTAGAGAAGCTCCCGAAGAAAACACTCTACCGTTTTACCGAACTGCCCGAGGGTTGGTATCACGAGCACTTTCCCGAGACCGACTCGCTGATGCTCCGCCTGCGCTCACCTCTCTTGGCGGAGAGAGAGGAAGATACTCTCTTGCTCACGGCCGACTTTCAGCACGAAGGACGCGGCCAGCGCGGCACTCAATGGGAATCTGCCGCCGGCAAGAATCTGCTTTTCGCCCTGCGCTTCAAGCCTAAGGGTGTAAAGGCAAGCGAGCAGTTTCTGCTCTCGCAAATGGTGGCGCTTGCCGTGGCCGACGCGGTGCAATACTCCGTGAAGCAGAAAGTACACATCAAATGGCCCAACGACATCTATGTGGGCGACAAGAAAATCTGCGGTATGTTGCTCGAACACGACCTGCGGGGAAACGACATCAGTAACACCCTCGTAGGCATAGGTATCAATGTCAACCAAACAGCCTTTACCGGCTCTGCGCCCAACCCCATCTCCATCTTCCAACTGTTAGGAAAAGAGACCGACCGCGCCGCCCTGCTGCGCCAATTCGTTAAGTGCTTCCGGCACTACTATCAAGAGGTCCTCGCCGGTAAGGCCGAATGGCTCCGCCTCCACTACTGCCGCAAACTCTATCGCGCTGAGGGTTTCCATCCCTACAAAGACAAGGACGGCCGCTTCATGGCCGAGATAGAGAGCCTTGACAACGATGGCCGACTGGGCTTGCGCGACGAAGCAGGCAAGGTGCGCCACTACTACTTCAAGGAAGTGGCGTTTCTCTGAGCCTCCTGAGTAAAGTTACAAGCCGTGTAACCGATAGTTACTTCTCATGTAACCAAGAGTTACAAACCGTGTAACCAATGGTTACTTCTCATGTAACCAACAGCCAACCACTACTAAGATTTTTTCAACGCCTCACAGTCCTTTATGCAGAAAGACATACTAAGAATTGCTTTGCCCAGCATCGTCTCTAACATCACCATTCCGCTCCTCGGACTGGTGGATACGGCCATCGTGGGCCACTTGGGACGCACTTCCTACATCGGTGCCATCGCCGTGGGCGGTATGATTTTCAACATGATATACTGGGTGTTCGGATTCCTGAGAATGGGCACCGGAGGCTTTGCCGCACAAGCCCACGGCGCCGACCGGCCCGAAGAGTGCCAACGCATCTTGGTCCGCTCGCTCATGGTGGGGCTTCTGGCAGCCGCCTTTCTCATCCTGCTGCAAGGAGGCATCAGTAGTGCAGCCTTCTGGTGGGTGGAAGCCGAAGCCGAAGTGGAGCAACATGCCCTCTCCTATTTCCGTATCCTCATCTGGGGCGCGCCTGCCGTGCTGGGACTTTATAGTTTCAACGGCTGGTTTCTGGGCCGACAGAACGCCCGCTACCCCATGGCCATCGCCATTCTTCAGAACGTGGTGAACATCGCCGTGAGTCTTTGCCTCGTGATGGGGCTGGGCATGAAGGTGGAAGGCGTGGCCATCGGCACACTCGTGGCACAATACACCGGACTCTTCACCGCCGCATGGCTCTACCTGAGCCACTACAAAGGCGAGCTGCGCCTCACCTCGTTCAGCCATCTATGGGCCGGTGGCGTTCTGGGGCGCTTCTTCGCCGTGAACCGCGACATCGTGTTGCGCACACTCTGTCTCGTGGCCGTCACCACAGCCTTCACCACCATCGGCGCCAAGCAAGGCGATGTGGTGCTGGCCGTGAACAGTCTGCTCATGCAGCTCTTCCTGCTCTTCTCCTACATCATGGACGGCTTTGCCTATGCCGGCGAGGCGCTGGGCGGTCGCTACTTCGGTGCCGGCGACAAAGGGAGTCTCCGACGCCTCACCCATCGGCTCTTTCTCTTCGGCGCGGCGCTCTCCCTCCTCTTCACAATCATCTACATGGTGGGCGGCAACAGTCTTCTCCGCTTGCTCACCGACCAGGTAGAAGTAAGCCAGTCCGCCGAAGCTTACTTGCCCTACGCCATGGCCATCCCCTTCATCAGTTTCACAGCCTTCCTGCTCGACGGGCTCTTCATCGGTTGCACCGACACTCGGCCCATGCTCATCGCCATGTGTGTGGCCACAGCCTCCTTTTTCGGACTTAACCACTGGCTTGCCGACTGGGGAAACCATGCTCTCTGGATAGCTTTTTTAAGCTACTTGCTACTTCGGGGCATTGTTCAAGCGCTTTTTTGGAAGAAGAATCTATAGCGCTAAGCTTTTTTCTCGTAACTTTGCAGGGTAAAAATATTTTTATGCAAGACATCCGTAACATTGCTATTATAGCACACGTAGACCACGGCAAGACCACGCTCGTGGACAAAATGCTCATGGCCGGCAATCTGTTCCGCCAGAACCAGAATGCAGGCGAACTGATTCTCGACAACAACGACTTGGAGCGCGAACGCGGTATCACCATCCTCTCCAAGAATGTTTCTATCAACTATAAAGGTACCAAAATCAACATCATAGACACTCCGGGCCACTCCGACTTTGGTGGCGAAGTGGAGCGCGTGCTGAACATGGCCGACGGCTGTATCCTGCTTGTCGATGCCTTTGAAGGCCCGATGCCACAAACGCGTTTCGTGCTACAGAAGGCTCTGCAAATCGGACTGAAGCCCATCGTGGTGGTCAACAAGGTGGACAAGCCCAACTGCCGCCCCGAAGAAGTGTACGAAATGGTGTTCGACCTGATGTGCGACCTCAACGCCACGGAAGACCAGCTGGACTTCCCCGTCGTTTATGGCTCTGCCAAGAACAACTGGATGGGCGAAGACTACAATACCCCCACCGACTCCATCGACTATCTACTGGACAAAATCGTAGAGATTATCCCTGCGCCCACACAACTTGAGGGCACGCCGCAGATGCTCATCACCTCGCTCGACTACTCCAACTACACCGGCCGCATCGCTGTGGGCCGCGTTCATCGTGGAGCCATCCGCGAAGGTATGAACTGCACCATCGCTCACCGCGACGGCACGCTGGAGAAAACCAAGATTAAGGAGGTACACACCTTCGAGGGTATGACACGCACCAAGACTTCTGCCGTAGAGAGCGGCGACATCTGCGCCGTGGTAGGTCTTGAGCGCTTTGAAATTGGCGACACCATCTGCGACTTTGAGCAGCCCGAAGCCCTCCCCACCATCGCCATCGACGAACCCACGATGTCCATGCTCTTCACCATCAACGACTCGCCCTTCTTCGGTAAAGAGGGCAAGTTCTGCACCTCGCGCCACATCAACGACCGCTTGGAGAAGGAACTCGAGAAAGACTTGGCGCTACGCGTAGAGAAAACCGAGGGCGCCGACCGCTGGGTAGTGTCGGGACGCGGTGTGCTCCACCTCTCCGTGCTGATTGAAACCATGCGCCGCGAAGGCTACGAGTTGCAAGTAGGACAACCGCAGGTAATCTACAAAGAGATTGACGGCGAGCGTTGCGAACCTATCGAAGAACTCACCATCAACGTGCCCGAGGAGTTCGCCTCCAAGATGATCGACATGGTGACCCGCCGCAAAGGCGAAATGACCTCGATGCAAAGTCTGGGCGACCGCGTAGACATAGACTTCGACATCCCCTCGCGCGGCATTATCGGCCTCCGCACCAATGTGCTCACCGCCAGCCAGGGCGAGGCTATCATGGCCCACCGCTTTAAGGAATATCAACCCTACAAGGGCGACATCACCCGCCGCCAAAACGGCTCCATGATTTCTATGGAGAGCGGAACAGCCTTTGCCTACTCCATCGACCACCTGCAGGACCGCGGAAAGTTCTTCATCAACCCGCAAGACGAAGTATATGCCGGACAGGTAGTAGGCGAACACGTGCACGACAACGACCTTGTCATCAACGTCACCAAGGCCAAGCAGCTCACCAACATGCGCGCCTCGGGAGCCGACGACAAAGCCCGCATCATTCCGCCCATTGTCTTCTCGCTCGAAGAGGCTCTGGAGTACATCAAGGAGGATGAGTACGTAGAAGTGACGCCCAAGTCGATGCGTATGCGCAAGGTATTGCTCGACCACCTGGCTCGTAAGCGTGCCGGCCGCGAATAACTTTTTTCCCCTATCCTACATAGGCCGCAACTCCTATATAGGATAGGGTTTTTCTTAACCTTATATTTTTCAGCTATGAAGAGAAAAATTTTCTGTCTCTCGATGCTCTTCTTTTTGGCCTTGGCAACCTTTGCCGAGGGCAGAGCAAAATATGTGTTCTACTTTATCGGCGACGGTATGGGTGTGAACCAGGTAAATCTCACAGAGACCTACCTCGCCGCCATCCAAGGCCGCATCGGCGTAGAGCCTTTGGTCTTCACCGGCTTCCCCGCCACGGGTTTCGTTACTACTTACTCCGCCACCAACGGTGTGACCGACTCGGCCGCCGGAGGCACTGCACTGGCCACAGGCGTTAAGACGCGCAACGGTGCGGTGGGCATGACAGACGAAGAGACCTTCGTGCCGGTCAGCGTTGCCGAAGTGGCAAAAGCAGCCGGCGCAGCCGTGGGTATCGCCACCAGCGTGTCCATCGACCATGCCACGCCGGCTTCGTTCTACGCCCATGTGCCCAACCGCAGTATGTACTACGAGATTGGCAAGGACCTTGTGCGAACCGGATTCGACTTCTACGCCGGCTCCGACTTTCTAAAGCCAAAACAAGAGGGCAGCACCGAGGACGACGACCTCTATGGCCTTTGCCTAAAAGCCGGCTACACCATTGCCCGCGGTCACGACGACTACTGCAAGAAAGCGCCCGCAGCCAAAAAAGGCATGATACTCTTCCAGAACAAGGGAGCGGCCGACCGCAGCAGTCTGCCCTATGCCATCAACCGCAAGGCAGGCGAACTGACCCTGGCAGAGATTACGCAAGCCGGCATCGACTATCTAAACTACAGAAACAAAGATGGTTTCTTCCTCATGGTCGAGGGCGGAAAGATTGACTGGGCCTGCCATGCCAACGACGCCGCCACCGTCATCAAGGAAGTGATAGACATGGACCAAGCCGTACGCGTGGCCTACGATTTCTATTTGCAACACCCCGACGAGACGCTCATCGTCATCACCGCCGACCACGAAACCGGCGGCCTTGCCCTGGGCATCGGTCCCTACGAGTTGCACACCGACCTCTTGCAGTACCAAACCATGAGCGCCGACCTCTACACCCAGCACATTGCCCGGCTGCGCAAGCAACACGGCGACAGTCTCTCTTGGGAGATGGTGAAGCAAGACCTCGCCGCCCACTGGGGATTTTGGGACAAGGTAAAACTGGACGACGCCGACACCGAACGCCTGCAAAAAGCCTTCGCCGCACTGAAGGCCGGCATGAGCCAGGGCGAGAGCAACCTCTACAGCAAGGAAGACGCGCTCTCTACCACCGCCCGCCGCATCCTCAACCGCAAAGCGCACATCGGCTGGCAAAGCGGTGGCCACTCAAACGGCATCGTGCCCGTGTTTGCCATCGGCGCCGGCGCGGAGCAATTTGTTGGCAAGCTAGAAAACACAGACATCCCCAAGCGCATCAAGAAAGCTGCCGGCTGGAAATAAACCGCAGAAGGTAGCCGCAGCCTCTTCTTTATCCCCCTGTTTTTTATCTATGGAAACCTGGTTGTTAGTGCTTGGCGCCCTCTTCGCCATTGCGGGATTGGCCGGAGCAGTTGTACCCGCCCTCCCCGGTCCTCCGCTGTCCTACATTGCGCTGTGGATGGTGTGGCTGTATGATAGCGCAAAAGTGTCTGTGACCACATTGGTCGTGGCCGGCCTCTTGATGGTGGCAATTACCATTCTGGATTATGTAGCCCCCATTTGGTTCGCCAAAAAAGGGCATGGCACCAAGGCCGGAATCCGTGGAGCCACAGCCGGAATGATTTTAGGTCTGTTCTTTGGGCCCCTCGGCTTGATTTTCGGTCCTTTCATTGGAGCCCTTGTGGGAGAACTCCTTGTCAACACCCCTTTCAGCACAGCCCTCAAAGTAGCCTTGATGTCCTTCGTGGCATTCCTGATGACCACGGCCATTAAAATTATTTACAGCGTTGCCATCATCGTGATGTTTGTGGGAATGCTTATTTAAGAAGAGAGTCCCATTGTCGGCATTGTCTGATAATGGGACTTTCTAATTCGCTGATTTTCAATCCTCATTTTCGGGCATTTCTTAGTAAACTTCTAGGAAAAACTCGGAGTTTACTAGGAAAAATTTGTAGTTTACTAAGTTTTCCTAGAAAGCTACTAAGAAAAACAAGGTCTGCAGTCAGTTTTTTCAAGAGTCAAAAAAAAGATAGAGATGTGCACCGCAGCAGGTGGTGCACATCTCTATCTTTTTTGTTTCTCAGCAAGGAGTAATTCTTTATCTCGAGCCGTTATTCGCGGATGTCCATCTCGTCGAGCACATAGCTGCTTCCGCCGAAGGTGTCGAGCAGGAAGAGCACGTAGCGGATGTCTACGTTGATGCAGCGCTGCAAGGCGGGGTTGAAACGGAGGTCGCTGGAGAGCGATTCGATGTTGCCGTCGAAGGCGATGCCGATGAGTTCGCCGCGGGCATTGACAACGGGCGAGCCGGAATTGCCGCCGGTGATGTCGTTGTTAGAGAGGAAGCACACGGGGAGCTTGCCGTTGGGCAAGGCATAGCGACCGTAGTTGCCGGAGAGGTAGAACTTGCGCAGGTCCTCGTTCATGACATAGTCGGGGTCGCGGGGATTTTCTTTCTCCAGCATACCGTCGAGCACGGTCTGCCAGCCATACTGCACAGCGTCGCGCGGAGAATAGCCGCCCACATGTCCGTAGGTCATACGCAGTGTGAAGTTGGCATCGGGGGCCTTTGCCCAGTTGTACATCTCGCAGAGGCCGCCGGTGTAGATTTTGTCGAGCTCCACGCGCTTGGTTTTATAGTTGGCCAAGCCTTTGCTGATGGCGGCGAGGGCTTCGTTGTAGCTGGCCCAATGCTTCATGTAAGGATCGGCATTAAGCACCTCGAGCGAGGGAGCTTTGAGGAATTCTTCCAGAGTGGCGCGCGAGCGGAAGAGCGAAGTGGCGTAAAGTTCGTCGTAGTGGGCCTTGGCGGTGGCGGCGTCCTTCAAGAAGGAGGGAACGAAACCGAGGCGGTTGTGCTTGAGCAGGTAGGGATAGAGCAGGTCCATGGTTTGGCGGTCGAAGGCTAGGTCTGCAGAACCAGCTGCCATGTCGTACCAGCGAAGCAACTCAGTTTTGGCAGCCTCGATGTCTTTCTCCTTACCCTTTTCCAGTGCTTGCACAAAGGCGTCTACGGCCTGCTGGCGCACATAGAAGCTCTGCTGGCCCACGGTAAAGCGGAACAAGAAGTAGTCGTGGAGCGTGTCTTCCACAGCTGCCACGAGCGAGTCGATGCGGTCGATGATGGTGGCGTATTCCGGTTTTACGCTACGGGCTGCAAACTGGCGGAAGGCCTTTTCCTCGGCGCGCTTGATGTCCATGAGGCCGGTTTTCTTCACACTCTCGTTCATACCGCCAAAGTTTTTCACCATGTTACCAAGGCTCATATACTCGTCGGCCAGTTTGAGATTGGCTACACTGTCGCGGTCCATCAAGGCCTTCATGAAGTTGAGCTGCGCCTCGCCTGCCATATTGATAGGCGCGTTTTGGCTCTGCGTGCGGAGGTGCACCTCGGAAGCGGTGAGGAAGCGGCTGGTGCTTCCGGGGAATCCCATAATCATGGTATAGTCGCCCTCTTCCACGCCACGCAAAGAGACGGGGAGATACTTCTTACACTTGAGGGGCTGGTTGGTTTCGGAGTAGTCGGCCGGCTGTCCGTCCTTGTCGGCGTAGATGCGGAACATGGCAAAGTCGGCATTGTGGCGCGGCCACATCCAGTTGTCTTGGTTGAAACCAAACTGGGCAATGTTCTGCGGAGGATTGGCTACGAGGCGCACGTCGGAGAAAGTTTGCTCATAGAAGAGGTAGAACTCGTTGCCACCGAAGAAGGGCTCGATACGAGCTGCTACGCCCTTGGCTTTCTTCAGGTCGCTCTTCTTCAGGAGCTTCTCGGCAAGGGGTTCAAGGAAGCTTTGGCTCTGGGCGGTATATTCATCCACCTTTTCCTTTTGAGCTGCCTCGGCCACCTCGGCCGTTACATCATCGATGCGCACCACGAAGGTGAAGGTAAGATTGGGCACGGGGAGTTCCTCAGCACGGTTCTTGGCAAAGTAGCCGTCCTGCAGGTAGTTGTGCTCCATGGTGCTCATGGCATGCACAAAGCTGAAGCCGCAGTGGTTGTTGGTCAGGATAAGGCCATCGGGCGATACCACCTCGGCGGTGCAACCGCCGCCAAACTGGCCCACGCACTCGCGCAGCGAGGGGGAAGATTCGTTGTAGAGTTCTTCGGGCGACAACTCAAGGCCGGCTTTGCGGAGAGAGTCGGCAAGGTGTTGGCGCTCCATCAACTTGAGCAGCCACATGCCCTCGTCGGCACGCGCTGCACTCATGCCGAGCAAGAGAGCAAGGCAGAGAGAGAAAAGTCTGTTTGTCATCATGAGGTTCTTTATAATATATATATAATGTGTAAGCAGTTTAGCCGCTGCGAAGATACAAAGTTTTTTCGGGATGGCTACTACAGCGGCAGAGATAAAGCCCGGACGAGAAATTCCCCGGCCGACGAACGACAGAGAGGCGGCAAGCGGCCGGTTTGGCAAACAAGGAAGATGAGCGGCATAAAATAATGGAAACTGAGGCTCGCTCTGCAAGCCCTTACAAGGCCTAAAAAAATACTGTAAATCTCTTGGCTTTTCTTAGTAGTTACTTTAGAAATCTTAGTAGTTACCAAAATTTTCCTAGTAGTTACCGAAATTCACCTAGCTCTTACCTAAGAAATGGCCGAAAATGACTAT
This sequence comes from uncultured Bacteroidales bacterium, assembly GCA_937901185.1. GTDB lineage: Bacteria > Bacteroidota > Bacteroidia > Bacteroidales > Bacteroidaceae > Alloprevotella. The sequence goes on along the minus strand of CALCHR010000106.1, from coordinate 15,577 downwards.
TGAAAATCAAAGAGTTACAAAGGCTGTTCAGACGCTGTTTTTTCATCGGCAGAAAAAGGCGACAGCTGCCATTCAAGGGTACGAGGAAATTCCAAAGTTTCCACACGCCCATTTCTATCCCTGCAAATTTCCGAGTTCGGCAAATTATATTTACCTTTGTCCGATAAAGCGTAGTGCAGTTTGGACTGCGCCCGACATATCCTTGATAACCTTAATACGTACAATCAGAAATATCAGACACTTATGGCAAAGTTTAAGAGAATACTGCTCAAGCTCTCCGGCGAGAGCCTCATGGGCGAACAAGGCTACGGCATCGACGTGAAGCGTCTCAACGAGTATGCAGCGCAAATTAAAGAAGCCCAAGAGATGGGTGTGGAAATAGGCATCGTGATTGGCGGCGGCAACATCTTCCGCGGCCTGAGCGGCGCCGGCAAAGGATTCGACCGCGTGAAAGGCGACCAGATGGGCATGTGTGCCACCGTCATCAACTCGCTCGCACTGAGCAGCGCCCTCGGCGCCCTCGGTGTGAAAAACCGCGTGCTCACCGCCATCCGCATGGAGCCTATCGGCGAATTCTACACCAAGTGGAAAGCCATCGAAGCCATGGAGCGCGGCGAAGTGGCCATCATGAGCGCCGGCACAGGTAACCCCTATTTCACCACCGACACCGGCTCAAGCCTGCGCGGCATCGAGATAGAAGCCGACGTGATGCTCAAGGGTACACGCGTGGACGGCGTTTACACAGCCGACCCCGAGAAAGACCCCACCGCCACCAAGTTTGACAACATCAGCTACGACGAAGTGCTCAGCCGCGGCCTAAAAGTAATGGACGTAACAGCAACGGCCATGTGCAAGGAAAACAACCTGCCCATCTACGTGTTCAACATGGACATCGTGGGCAACTTGAAAAAAGTACTTGAAGGCGAGAACATCGGCACCTATGTGCATGCATAAAGAGAGCAAGCAGAAGAACTATCTTACCCCAAAGCAATGAAAGACCTTAACAGCCCTTCTTCTCCCATTAAGCAGGTGGACTTCTTTGAGCTTGTCGCAAAGATATGGAAGCACCGCCTCTTATATATAAAGGTGTGTGCCGTGGCCGGTATCATCGGCGTCATCGTAGCCTTTAGCATCCCCAAGGAGTATAACTCGCAAGTGGTGCTTGCCCCCGAATCCAGCGAAGGCAGCCTTGAAGGCGCAGCCTCTTCGTTGGCAGGCATGTTTGGAATGAACCTCAAGAGCATGGGCGAAGAGGCCATCAGCATAGACATCTATCCGGAAATTCTGCGCTCCAGCCTGTTCATCCAAGAGATATTGGAGATACCCATCACCATGTCCGACGGGAAAAAAATAGATAGCTACAAAAGCTATCTTTATACTCAGGAAAAAATGCCTTGGTGGTCGCTCATCTCCTATAAAGTAAGATTGTTTATCAAAAACCTTCGAGGCCCGAAAAAACAAGATGGCGGAGCATCCTTAGACCCTTCAAAAGTGTTGTCGGAAGAAGATGTCTTATTGATAGAATCTGTTGGCAAAAACATTACCTGCGACATCAACAAGGAGAATGCCTTGATTACCATCTCGGCCAACGCTCAAGACCCTCTGGCATGCGCCATCCTGGTGGACAGCGTACAGTCAAAACTGCAAAAGTACATCACTGCCTACAAGACCAAAAAGGCCAGAACCGACGTGGCATACTATGAGAAGTTGCTGGGAGAGGCCAAGAAAAGCTATCAAACAGCCCAGAAAAAATATAGCGACTTCACCGACTCACACTATGGCACAATCATGACCTCTTATAAGTCCAAAGAAAGTTTCTTGGAGAACGAGATGCAGTTACAATATAGTGTGTACTCGCAGTTGGCGCAGCAGTTGCAACTGGCACAAGCCAAAGTACAAGAATGCACCCCGGCCTACGTCATTATACAGCCCAGTATAAAACCCATCAAGCCCGTAGCACCCAAGAAATCCATCATAGTCATCGCTTATACCATCCTGGGATTTTTGTTAGCCTCTGCATACATCTTCGGCAAGGATTATATAAAGAAAAAATAGCCCCGACAGCAAACAGACAGAAGCTATGATAGAGAAGAAATGTTCTGAGAAAAAAAAGCCTTTGGTCAGCATCATTACGGTAGTATATAATGATGCCGAGCACATCGAAAACACCCTCCAGAGCATTATCAGCCAAGACTATGAGGAGAAGGAAATCATAGTCATAGACGGCCAAAGCACAGACGGCACCACAGAAAAAGTCAGAGCCTTTGGGAAAAGTATCAGTTGCCTGGTCAGCGAGCCAGACAAAGGCGTGTACGACGCCATGAACAAAGGCATAGACCAAGCCAGAGGCGAGTGGATTATCTTTATGAACTCCGGCGACAGTTTCTATACCACCGATGTGCTCTCCCAATTTTTCTCCAAGGAAATCTCTGATGACTACAATATCCTTTACGGCAAGACCAACAGGATATATAAAGACCATGCTGAAATTACCCACTACCGAGCAACCAACAGCAAGGAAATAATGCCCGAGTGTCATCAGTCAATTTTCTTCCGCAGGGCAGTTCTCCTTCAGAACAAATACGATTTGCGTTTTAAGATTTGTGCAGACGCCAACCAGTTCAACCAACTGAAGAAGCAAGGCAACAAGAGCCTTTTCTTCCCCATCGTTGTGTCCAACTACGATTGTGCGGAAGGAATTTCTTCAACTAACACCAAGCAAAAATTCATTGAGCTGTCTCAAATCAGGTTCAACAGTTTTCTCTTGGGCCGTCTGCACGGACACCTACGCTATATTTACTTCCTCCTAAGAAAAGGATGATTATGAAAAAGAAAATCTTAGTAATAGCCCCCAATTCTTTTCCCATCAACAGCGCAGAGGCTATTGTCAATATCAAACTACTCAGATACTTACAAGAGGCGTACGATGTCTATCTGATATCTAAGCAGCTCAAGTGGAAGCAATATCCGTCTACCGAACTCAAAGAGTCGGGCTTGAAGCTAAAGCACCTTGAAGTAATCTCCGTAGAAAATAAAATCACACTGAAGACCATTTGGCTGCACCTGCTTGCCCTGTTGCGCTTCAAGATGGTCTACAAAGGAGCACATTGGGCCTACTTAGCCTCAGTCGCTGCCGAAAAAATATGCCGCGAGGAGAAAATCGATGCCGTTCTTACCAAGAGTTACCCCAGTGAGTTGGTAGGCTACTATCTGAAAAAGAAATACAACAAGAAGTGGCTCGCCACATGGAACGATCCTTTCCCCATGGAGTTTTATCCACATCCCTACGGCGATGGTCCTCAAGCAAAACTGTCATTCCTTAAGCGCCCGCTACTGGGAGCAATGGAAAAATGGCCCGATGCTAACATCTTTCCCAACGAGCGCCTGAAAAATTACATGAAGCAATATCTGCCCGCATTAAAGAATGAGATAATCATTCCGCATATTGCCCAGAGGATGGATTTGCCTGAACATTTTCCGGCCGACACACTTCACATCATCCACTCCGGCGACGTACGTCCGCCAAGAGACCCAAGAACGTTCTGCCAAGCGCTATCGCTGTTTCTGGAAGAACACCCAGAAGCAAAAATCTGTGTCACATTTCAAGGTTTGTTCAGCCCCGAACTTTCTGAGCTCATCCAAGAATACCATCTGCAAAAGCACATCCGTTTTATTGACCCCATTCCTTACACAGACAGCCTCCTGACGCTGGCCAACTACCACGTGGTTCTCATCATTGAAGCCCCGTGCCAGGAAGGTATTTTCCTGCCGACAAAAGTGGGAGACTATATCGGTTGCGGGAAATACATCTTCACCGTGAGTCCAAAGGAAGGTGTGCTTTCCGATTTATACAAAGAAGGCTACATACAATATTTCTCCCCCGTGACAGATGTTGCTCATATCAAAGAAACCCTCCAGGGGATATACAACAACTTTACGTCCTGCAACTGGCCTCAGAAGAAATGGCACACAGATTATGACGGAGAGCGTGTCTTAGAAACTTACAAGTCTCTTATAGGATAGATATGTTCATATATTTCTTCTCTTTTTTTCTCCTATTCGTTTCTATCTTTATAAAGCAGTCCCAATATAAAGAATACTTGGCCTGCACCCTCTGTTTTCTTTGCATATTTCTATGCTTTGGATACATGACCGGAACCGACTGGAGAAATTACGAAACCATATATGAGAAGATTGACCTCGACCGTTTATTTTTCGACTACCACCACGAGCCCGGTTTCTACGTCTACCTGCTCCTCTTCAAGTACCTCGACATCGACTTTTTCAATGTCCTGGTGTTCACAAAGGTGCTCTGCTTCATTGCCGTCTTCAGCACCATTCTGAACTACGCCAAGGAGTATAAATACATCGCCATGATGTATTTTGTCCCTTGGTACGGGTTCTATCTGTTCATCGACAACCCTCTGCGAAATCTGATAGCCATCAGCATATTCTTGTGTGCCCTTCCCCACCTGCTGAACCGGAAATTTCTCCCCTACCTCCTGCTCTCGCTCCTGGCTATGAGTTTCCACATCACCGCTTTCATAGCCATCCCCATCTACTTCTTCTTGACCAAGAAAATCAACAGCATCTGCTGGATACTGCTCTTCATCATCTTCAACCTGGTCTTTGCCGACAGAAACTTTATCATGATGCTCATCTCCAAGCTCTTTGGCTCCATCCCCTACATCGAAGGGAAGATAGAAAACTACTTCGAGCTGACCAATGAGTTTGCCAAGGGCCGCGTGCTCTCCTTGGGAATGATTGTACACACCACGTTCTTCGTGCTCCTGATAAGGTATCGCGCCCTGTTTGACAGCGACAGAAAAATGGTGGTCGTCTTCAACAGCGCCATTGTCTACCTGCTCTTCTATCGCCTGGCCACCACCATCGAAGTGCTCTCCCGCTTCCAGCTCTACTTCGCCATCTTCTTTGCCATCGCCATCGCCACGCTGGTGCTGGCCTTCACCGAGCGCTCCAAGACAATCTACATCTCCATGTTGCTCGGCCTTTGCGTCATAGCCGCCAGCAACAAAATTTTTGCCGACTATCGCTACATCCCCTATACCAACTATTTGGCCTACGTGCTGAAAGGCGATTTCCCCTCCTATGCCTATCGCAGCGCCTACAATATGAACAACAGCCCCTATAAAGGAAATACCGATGAATAAACTCTCCTACAAAATATCCGTCATCATCCCCACCTATAAGCCTCAGGAATATCTTTGGGAATGCCTCGACTCCCTGGCAGAACAGACCCTGCCGAAAGAAGACTACCAAGTTATCATCGTACTCAACGGAGACCGACAGCCCTACGAAGCACAAATCACAACCGCCCTCCAGGAAAAATACCAAACCCTCCACACCCAATACTTATACTCTTCCCAGGCCGGCGTGTCGCGAGCCAGAAACCTGGCACTCGAAGCCGCACAGGGAGAATACATCGCCTTCATAGACGACGACGACTACGTCTCCCCCCACTATCTCGCAGAGCTTTACAAAAACGCCACACCGCAAACCATAGCCCTCAGCTACACCAAAGCATTCCACGAAAAAGGCCAATACGTGCCCTACAGAATCACCAACGAATACCACCGCGCCTACAGCGAGCAAGCCATTCCCCTGCACGCACCCAAGAAATACTACTCCGGCGCCTGCATGAAACTCATCCACCGCGACATCATCGGCCACCGCCGATTCAACCCCGCCCTCAGCAGCGGCGAAGACGCCTTGTTCATGTTCCTCATATCAGACCGCGCCGCCCACTCCAAGTTCACCCCCCAAACCGCCATCTACTACCGCCGATTCCGAGCCGGCAGCGCCATCTTCACCACCAGAGGAAACTTCCTGGCAAGAGCCCGCCACGCCGCCATGCTCATACGCAGCTACAGCGCCATCTATCTGCGCCATCCCCGCAGATACCGCCTGCACTTCTACCTCACGCGCATGTTAGGTGCCATAAAAGGCGTGGTTTCTGCACCCACAAAGTAGAGAAGAAAAGCTCCGACAATCCATTGCTTTTTCTTCGGCGTTTACTAAGTGAAACTAGTAGTTACCGAAATTTTCTTAGTAGTTACCGAAATTCACCTAGCTTTTACCTAAGAAAAGCCCAAAAAGGACCCTTGATTTTCAACCACTTACAAAAGCCTCAGAAATAAGTTTTCCGAGGCTGTCATGTCATAATACCCGGAGCAAGAAAAAGACGGTTCCAAGGTCCTCAAGCCACAAAAGAAAAAAGTAGTTTCTCGCTCCCTCTACCTATAAAGCTCACAGCCCAGCCCTTGCTGCAAGAATATATATATTTTTTCTACAAGAGAAAGTGTGCCCATCCTGCTTTTTTACTTACCTTTGTAGGTACAAAGAGAGTGTGTTTGCGATGAAAAAAATATTGTTAGTGTTTGGCACAAGGCCTGAAGCCATCAAAATGGCGCCCCTGGTAAAGGAACTGCAAAAGTATCCCGGGGAGTTTGAAACCACCGTGTGCGTCACGGGGCAGCATCGGGAGATGCTGGACCAGGTGCTGGCGCTGTTTGAGATTGTGCCCGACTATGATCTCAACATCATGAAGCAGGGTCAAGACCTCTACGACGTCACCAGCCGCGTGTTGGTGGGGATGAGAGACATCTTGAAAGAAGCCCAACCTGACTTGGTGCTCGTACATGGCGACACCACCACCTCCATGGCTGCTGCCCTGGCAGCGTTCTATCAGCAGATTCCCGTGGGCCACGTAGAAGCGGGACTGCGCACACACAACATTTACAGCCCATGGCCCGAGGAAATCAACCGCCAAATCACCGGCCGCATAGCCACTTACAACTTTTCGCCCACAGCCCTAAGCCGCGAAAATCTGCTGAAGGAAAACACCGCCGAGGAGAACATCTACATCACCGGCAACACCGTGATCGATGCGCTCTATATGGTAGTTGAAAAAATAAAGAACAACAGCTCGCTCAAGAAGCAACTGACGGCGTCGCTACTGACGGCCGGCTACGACGTAAATCGCCTTGAGAGCGGCAGAAAGTTGGTGCTCATCACCGGGCATCGCCGCGAAAACTTCGGCCAAGGTTTCTTAAACATCTGCGCCGCCATACGCGACCTGGCAAAGGCTCACCCCGATGCAGACTTTGTCTACCCCATGCACCTTAACCCCAACGTGCGCCGCCCCATCCACGAGGTGTTTGGCGAGGACCTCACTTGCTACGACAACATTTTTTTCATTGAGCCGCTGGAGTATCTCTCCTTCGTATTCCTCATGGAGAAAGCCCACATCGTGCTGACCGACTCGGGCGGCATTCAGGAAGAGGCTCCGGGACTGGGCATCCCTGTGCTCGTGATGCGCGACACCACCGAACGCCCCGAGGCGCTCGATGCCGGAACTGTGAAGTTGGTCAGCACCGACTATGAAAAAATCACCGGCGAGATGAACCTGCTGCTCAACAACCACGAGGCGTACGAGCGTATGAGCAAATCGGTCAATCCATACGGAGACGGAAAAGCCTGCCACCGCATCGCAGAAATATTATTAAAAGAATAGGAACAACCTCTATTTCTGATAAGGCAAACTAACCATTTGCCTTATTTTTTTGAGGCCATAGGTGGGTAAGAAAAGGAAGAGAAAATATAATATAGATACAAAATAGGAGTAGCCAAAGACTACGCGATAGACTTCTATATTATATTTTACTAGGGTAAGTTTTTTTCTGGAAACAGAACCTTGGCGCACTCTGTAGTAGACCAAAGGTTCAGACAAAGACTGGCAGGACCCACATTTCTTCAGCAGATTCAAGAACATAGCCCAGTCTTGCCTTTTGCGCATCGGCGGCATATAGAATTTTCCAAAGAAGCGGGTATCATATATAGCCGTGGAGCAACCAATTTTATTGTCTCTCTTCAGTTGCCCCAGCGTCAGAGATTTCGGAGCTTTTACCTCTCCAAAAATTTTATTCTCTGCATCCAAAAGATAATAGGAAGAGAAGGTCAGGCATATCTGCTTTTCTCGAAGAAAGGCTATCTGCTTTTCCAATTTGTTGGGCACCCAGATGTCATCGCTATCACAAAAAGCAATATAGCGCCCCCGAGCTGCTCGGATAGAATTATTGCGCGCCACGCCGCATCCCTTATTTTCTTCTAAGAAGAAGAGACGTATACGCGAATCTTTCTGAGCGTATTCTCTGAGGATAGCTAAAACGCTCTCGTCTGTAGAGCGGTCATCCGTAATCAGAAGTTCCCAATTGGAGTAAGTTTGGCCAATAATACCCTCAATGCTATCTTTCAGAAAAATCTTAGCATTGTAGGTTGGCATTATGATAGAAACCAAATCTTCCATAAAGGGAAATTCTTAGATGAGTCTTAATTTAAGTACAAAGTTATTAAAAATAGTAGAGACAGCCAACACTACCCTATAAAATTATACTTATTATATACAGAAGGCTTGTATGGACTCTCCGCACAACTTAAAAACGAAGCGGTGGCTTCACTCTGCTTTGACGCCATGAGTTTCAAACCACCGAGGAAGAGTTGTGCCCTCGTAGCGCTCAAAACTGGACATGGCTGTTTTGAGTGTGCGAAAGCCGGAGCGGCCGTATTGCTTGTTCAAATCGGTAATTTCGCCACTCTCAATCAAGCGCTTCAACTCTGCCACTCTATAGCGACAGATGTACTCATGGACATCATTGTAGCCTTGCGAACGCACACTCTGCAAAAGCAAGTGGCGATTGAAACCAGAGAGGCGGCACAACATATCGCGGGTGAAGAGACAATCCACATAGGGCTTTTCGTGCTGCATCACATACTCGATGGTCTCAAAGCGATGCAGGTTGGCCTCGTTAAAGTCGTCGCGCTCCCATTTGGAGAGTTCCTCGGGCGTAGGCGGCGTCTCGATCGGCCGAATATCGGGATAGGACATGGACTGCATGGCCGGACGCAAAGTGCGGAAGAACAAAAACATATTCACCAAGGTAAAGAGCAACACATAGCAGACCAAGCCCGGCAAACTAAAGCGGATGGTAAGCACCACAAAGAAGACAGCAACACCGCCCAACACGGTAATGTAAGCAGCCAAGTCGGCCGGCAACTCGTAGCGTCGCACCAAACGACGCGGCAAGCGAAATATATTTACTATATAATATGCAGATAAAATCAGAGCACAGATGCGCAACAGCACATCGCCACTGAGGAGATATTCCCGAATGTCTGAAAGCTCGTAGACCTTTACAAAGTCGCTGCCCACCAACATGCCCAACAAATAGAGGAATACCAAAATCAACGCCGGAACTGCATAACCCCACATACGCCCCCATTGCAAATAACCGGGCATACTTATGCCCAAAGGATGTACGCTCTGCAAGAAAGAGCAGACCAACAAATAGACCAGCAACACCGGATGGAGAATACCCATCGTTGGCAGCGATGGATGCGTGGCTACATAGAACAACGTGCCCCCATACATCAAACTGATTAACAACATAATCCAAGCCTGCGGTAAGAAGCTGACGCTACGCCGAGAGAAATAGAACATTACGAGGCTCATCATCAGGTGAGCCACCATAGCAAATTCGGTTGTTACTAATAATAGGGTATACATGATTATGGCAAAAGTATAAAAACTTTTTAGATAACGGGGTGCGTACCAATTATTTTATTACTTTTGCAAAGTTTTATATATATTAAATGAGTAGCTCTAAGCAATTCAAAATTGACATAGACAAAGTGGTCCACGACAAGGCCGGAGAAAAGGCCAAGTACGTGCCTCGCTTTGTGCTCAACTGGCTCAAGCGAACCATCCACCAGGATTGGATTAACAAGTTCATTGAGAAAGAGGGCGACAAGCAAGGCGTAGAGTGGTTGGAAGACTGCATGCGCTATCTGGAAGTGGATGTCAAGATTGAAGGAATAGAAAATCTGCCCTCTCCCACCGACGGCCGCTATTATACGTTTGTCAGCAACCACCCTCTCGGAGGACTGGACGGCATTTCCTTAGGAGCCATCCTTGGTCGCCACTACGAGGGTAAGGTGAAATATTTGGTCAACGACCTGCTGATGCACGTACATGGTCTCGCACCGCTCTTTATCCCCATCAACAAGACCGGAAAGCAGAGCCGCAACTTTCCCCAAATGGTCGAGGCGGGTTTCAAGAGCGAGAACCACATCATCATGTTTCCTGCCGGGCTCTGTTCCAGGCGTACTCGAGGCGTTATATGCGACCTGGATTGGAAGAAGACCTTTATCATTAAGAGCATAGAAGCCCAGCGCGACATTGTCCCTATACATTTTGGCGGACAGAACTCCGATTTTTTCTATCGGCTGGCTAATATTTGCAAATGGCTGGGCATTAAGTTCAACCTGGCCATGCTCTATTTGCCCGACGAGATGTACAAGAACACCGGCAAGACTTTTACTGTAAAAATAGGAAAGCCTATCCCCTGGCAGACGTTTGACAAGTCGAAGACAGCCACAGAGTGGGCCGCCTATGTAAAAAATATTGTTTACAAGTTATAGATTTGTAAGTTTTTATCCATATGGAAGAAATTATATCCCCTATCCCCAGAGAACTACTGAAGGCGGAGCTTACCCCCGACCGTTTGCTGCGCACCACCAATAAGAGCAACAATGAAATCTACATTGTTACCTATCAGCAAGCGCCCAACGTGGTACGCGAGATAGGCCGCCTGCGCGAGATAGCCTTTCGTGCAGCCGGTGGAGGCACCGGTTTGAGCCTCGACCTCGATGAGTTCGACACCTGCGAGCACCCCTACTATCAACTCATTGTTTGGAATCCCGACAGCGATGAGATACTGGGCGGCTACCGCTTTCTGCCGGGCAACGAGATAGAGTTTCGACCTGACGGACAGCCTCATTTGGCCACCGGCCACATGTTCCATTTCTCAGAGCGCTTTATCAATGAGCATCTGCGCGAGACGGTAGAGCTCGGCCGCTCTTTCGTAACCCTCGAATATCAGAGTACACGCCAACTGAGTAAGGGACTTTTTGCGCTCGACAATCTTTGGGACGGCCTCGGTGCCTTGACCGTGGTGATTCCCGGTCTCAAATATTTCTTTGGTAAGATGACCATGTACCCCTCTTTCAACAAGCAGGCCCGCGACATGATTCTCTTCTTCCTCAACAAGCACTTCGGCGACGCCGAACGCCTTGTTTACCCCAACGACCCGCTGCGCATCGAAACAGACCCTGCCCTACTTGAAAAGCTCTTTAGCGAGAGCGACTTCAAGAGCGACTACAAAATCCTCAACACCGAGGTGCGAAAACTGGGCTACAACATCCCGCCCTTGGTCAATGCCTACATGGGCCTCAGTCCTACGATGCGCATGTTTGGCACGGCCGTGAACCACGAGTTTGGCGAAGTGGAAGAAACCGGTATCCTTATCGCCGTCGACGAGATTCTCGAAGAGAAGCGCATGCGCCACATCGACACCTTCGTAGAGCAGCATCCCGAAGCGGCCGACGTTTTCCACGACCTCTTCCCTGAAACAAAATAACCCAAGAAGCTCGCCGCACATCGCATGGCGAGCTTCTTTTTTACCACCCATCCCCCCAAACGACAGACAGCCTGAAAAACGGCCATCGTAACTATCTGATTTTCAATAGTGATTTTCGAGCGTTTCTTAGGTAAAAGCTAGGTGAATTTCGGTAACTACTAAGAAAAATTCGGTAACTACTAAGAACGCGAAAGTAACTACTAAGAAATCGACCGCGATGTAGGGGTAAAAAAACGGAGGCACGCAGCCATTGCTGTGAGCCTCCGTTTCTTCTATTCCATGCAGCAGTTTCAGCCATTCGGCCACAAAGGCTGCCGCCGGATTTTATTATTCCACCACTTCAAACACGTCTTTTCCGACGCCGCATACCGGGCACACCCAGTCTTCGGGGATGTCTTCAAAAGCTGTTCCGGGAGCGATGCCACCATCGGGGTCGCCTACTTCAGGGTCATAAACCCAATCGCATACTGTGCATAAATACTTCTTCATAAGATATTCTTTTTAGGAGTTAGTAAATAATATTTTTTTCTTGGTCTGTCAAATATATAAGTTGCAGGAGGCGTGTCCGCCCAGTCGTTTTTCTACGACGGACCAGTCCAGCAGTTCCCACACGGCCTTCACATAGTCGCCTCGGCTATTGCGGTAGTCAATGTAGTAAGCATGTTCCCACACATCTATCACCATCAGCGGATAGAGACCTTTGAGCAAAGGATTTCCTGCGTTCTTCTCGCTCACGATGACCAGGTTGCCGTGGTCCATGACAAGCCACACCCATCCGGAACCAAAGAGCGAAGTGGCCGCCGCAAAGAACTCGTCGTAGAAACGCTCCAGCGAGCCATACGATGCCATCACCAGTGCTTCCAGTTTCGCAGACATGGGCTGCGGCTTAGGCGTCAGTGTCTCGAAGAAGAATCGGTGGTTCCACACCTGGGCTGCGTTGTTGAATACCGCGCCTGTGGCTTTACACACCAAGTCATCGAGCGACATTTCTTCGTAAGGAGTACCCGCCACGAGCCTATTCAGGTTGTCCACATAGGTTTGCAGGTGCTTACCATAATGATAGTTTAGCGTTTCCTCGCTCATGCGTGGAGCGAGCGCATTGGCCGCATAGGGCAGTTCAGGCATTCTGTGTTTCATAAGGCCATATATATTTAATGGTGACCTTTGGAGCTGACGGTCTTTCCGTCTTCCATTCTCAAAGATAGAGATTAAATTTTACACTGCCACATTCCCGCTTCACAAAAACCTTATTTTTTACATTCTTTATAGAGTCGGGCTTTTTTACTATTCCAAATTAACATTATAGTAGGCTGCGCCGATTTTTTTTCTGTTATGCAGGAGAAAAAACAGCGGCTGCGCTGAGTTTTTCTTCTCTCAGCGCAGCCGTTTATCTTTACAGAGATGTTTCTCAGAGGCTTACTTTACGAGCGCAAGCGTGTCGCTGGCAATCATCAACTCTTCGTCGGTGGGCACCACCACCACTTTCACGCGGCTATTGGGAGTTGAGATAATTTCCTCCTCACCGAAGTTCTTGCGGTTCTTTTCCAGGTCAAGCTCTACGCCGAGGAATTCCAATCCGGTGGTAGAGTTGTAACGGATGTCCCACTGGTGTTCGCCTACGCCGGCTGTGAAGACAATCACGTCCACACCGCCCATGATGGCAGCGTACGATCCGATGTATTTCTTGATGCGGTGCGAGTACATTTCAAGGGCGAGAGCTGCGCGGCGGTTGCCTGCTTCGGCGGCAGCAGTCACTTCACGCATGTCGCTTGACACGCCGGAGATGCCCAACACACCACTCTGCTTGTTCAGAAGGTCTGACATTTGGTCGGGGGTGAGTCCTTCTTCTTTCATAATAGCCAGCACGGCAGAGGCATCGATGTCGCCGGAGCGAGTGCCCATCATCATACCTTCGAGCGGAGTAAGCCCCATGGAGGTCTCAAAGCATTTTCCGTCCTTCACAGCTGAGATAGACGCACCATTACCAATGTGGCAGGTGATGATTTTCAGATTTTCGGGCTTCTCACCGAGGAATTCGGCCACGCGGGCTGTCACGAAGCGGTGGCTTGTGCCGTGAGCGCCCCAGCGGCGGATGTTGTTGTTCTCATAATACTTGTAGGGCACGGCGTACATGTAGCACTTCTCGGGCATGGTTTGGTGGAATGCTGTGTCGAACACGAACACCTGAGGAAGCTCGGGCAGCATGTTCTTCACGGCCTGATAGCCCTTCAAGTGGGCGGGGCTGTGCAACGGAGCGAGGTCCATGTACTGCTTCCACTCTTCGAGCATGGCGTCGGTCACTACCTGGCTCTCGGTAAAGCGGCCGCCTGCCACGATGCGGTGACCGGCTGCAGAGATTTCATCCAGACTTTTGATGGCACCATATTCTGCATTGAGCAGCGTGTCGAACATCAAGCGGATACCTTCCGTATGTGTGGGGCACGGCGATTCAATGAGCTTGGTCTCACCGTTGATTTTTGTTTTAAGGAAAGAGCCTTCGAGGCCGATTTTTTCAATTCCGCCGGCAGCGAGAACGGATTGGTCGTCCATTTCGTAGAGCTTGTACTTGATAGACGAGCTGCCGCAGTTGATCACTAAGATTTTCATTGTATCTATGTATGTTAGATTGTTGTTCTTTCCGAGGCACAGCCCCACTTGGGCTAAGCACATGCAAAATTACAAAAAAATCAGTGTGCTGCGCAGCCATACACATATATTTATATAAAGAATCTCTTGCTGGTAAGAAAAAATCTATACTTTTGCATACATAAGTATCACCCTTAAAACTTTTACTATGAAGATTTCCTCTATTTCCAAGGTGGCTTTGGCGCTGATACTGATGGCCACGCCCGCCGAGATGTGCGGACAAAGTTTTTTGAAGAAGCTTGGCAAGGGAATTGAAAAGGTGCTTTCTACCCCCTCTTCCTCTTCTCAGAATCAGAAAAAGCCGACTGCCACGGTTCAGAAGTCGACTACTACCACCCAGCAGGCCAACAAGGACATCGTGATTGGCGATATGCTCATCCGCCCCTATGGCGACAATCCCAACTGCGACATCCAGTTTGTCATGGCACGCCGCGAGGGCGAATATGTGAACATCTATTTTTACCTGGTCAATAAGAACAACCAGCCGCTCAACAATCTCTGGATGCGCAACTATGGCGACGACGCCGTGAAGGCCAACAGCCTCAGCGGGGCTGCTATCCAAGTGGCACGCCTCTCTTTCGGCCGGCAGTCGAGCAGCGAAGGCCTCTCCACCAATATTCCGGCCCGAGGCAAAGTGCAGGGCTGCATCTCGCTGGCCAACATCACGCTGGGCACAGAACACATTGCCGACGTCCACATCAACCTCTCCGCTGCCATCGGCGCTAACGCTTCGCGCAACAGCTTTGGCTTCTTGCTCAACACGATGCCCGTCACTGAGTTTGTGCTCAAGAAGGGCGGCCTTGGCAACTTAGACTTCACCAAGCCCATCTCGCAGTTACCCAAGAGTGTGCGTGGTCTCTATGACAAGTTTGAGGTGGAGACCGTGATGAACGAGATGGAGGGCTACGAAGAGACCTATGTAAACTTTACACTGAACGGCGAGAAGGTGATGACCGGCATGTCCGACTCTGAAGGCGCAGAGAAAATATTGAGCAGCCTCACGGCCGAAGCGCCTATCGTCTTCACACCCAAAGGCATATATCCGGGCATGCCGCTGAAGGAGGCGTTTGCTCGCGGAGTGACTTTCGCCCGCGAGGGATGGATGGAAGGACTCAAAGAAAACAATTACTGGATGCAATACGACGCCGAAATGACACCGGCCGGTCTACAGAAATACCAAAAGGCTTGCGAGAGCTATGAAAGAAGACTTGAAACTAATCCCAATGCCACTTTCACTAGCAACATCACGGTCAACGACTTCAAGCCCAACGGTAAAATATTCAACATCACACTCTACTTTTAAGTACCCCACTCGATCCTAAAAATGACGCCCAACTCCATGACAGAGTTGGGCGCCATTTTTTACCCCTATATCATCTCGGTTTTCTTAGTAGCTTTCTAGGAAAACTTAGTAAACTACAAATTTTTCTTAGTAA
>CALCHR010000105.1 GCA_937901185.1 uncultured Bacteroidales bacterium | reverse complement strand
CACAGGCCCAGCAGTTGAGAACCTACAAGCCCGTGACCTATATCACCGCATCAGACGGCGCGGTGATGGACGTCGAGTACGCAGCGGACACGAAAAAGTATATTGATAATAAAATAGCCGAAATTTGTGCGGCTATGCTGAACAGTTAGGAGGTACGAAGCTATGTATACAATAGTTAAAAACGTAATAACAACCGGCGTCTATGAGTTGGTTGACATGTTGAAGAAAATCGACACTTTATGGGTGCAGGGAAGCCTTACAGACGAGCAGCGCGCTGAGCTTGTGGCGCTCGCCCAGGAAAAAGCAAACGCGGCCAACAGCATCGACGTGATGGCGAAGTTGCAAGAACACGACATACGCATCGAAGTGTTGGCCCAGGAAGTTGCAGCCCTCAAGAACGCGGACAGCGAAGAGGACGGCGAGCAGGTTGAGGAGTACCCTGAGTACGTTGCCGGCACTTGGTACTATGCAGGCAATATTGTCAACTTTGAAGGCGTGGACTATATCTGCGTGGCACCAGAAGGCCAGGTGTGCACATGGAGCCCTAAAGAGTACCCAGCATACTGGCAGAGTATGCAATAAATAACGAAGAGCATCGCCCTCCTGGGCGGTGCTTTTTATATTAAAAAAAGGAGGACGAAACCATGAAAAACGTGAAAAAAGGGCACAAGCACCCCATCGTCTGCTTAGACGCTGGACACTACGGGAAGTACAACCGCAGCCCGGTCGTGCTTGAATACTACGAAAGCGACATGAACTGGAAGCTCCACACAATGCTCAAGAAGGAGCTCGAAGCAAAGATCGAAAAGGCTGAGGAAGAGAGAACGGCCCAGGACAAGGACTTGGCGTTGGTGGCCAGGGGCAAGGCCTCAGAAGGCTGCGACCTCTTCTTGTCTACTCATTCAAACGCAGCAGGCAGCGAGAGCGTGGACAGACCGGTCGGCATCTACTTGGTGGACGACAAGAGCACAGACATCGACGAACTCAGCAAAGAGGTCGCCGTGTTATTGTCTGAGGTGGTTGCGAAGGTTATGGAAACAAAGGACAAGGCCCAGCAGTACAGCAAGTT
>CALCHR010000104.1 GCA_937901185.1 uncultured Bacteroidales bacterium | reverse complement strand
CGTAAGAACTACCGCATCTCGTGCATTTTGCTTGAGTAGTACATGTAGCACTACCGCCAGTATGGCCAAGTGCTGGAATTTCTTCTCCACCAATTCTATTACCGCAGTGCCCGCATTCTTGCACCTCTGTATAACCTGGTTCAAGACATGTGGGTTCACTTGCCTCTACTACGGTATGATAATCATGTTCATCACATATTGATTCACCACATATATCACAGCGATAATCATTATCTATGTCAATATAAACATGTGCGCCACAATCAGTACATTCACACTTTTCACCCTCAGTATTATGAATATATTCATGACAACGTGTACATAGGCAAATGTCTTCTTCAGACGCAGATTCATCGTACACATGGTCAAGTTCCTTAATAGTTTCGCTCTGTATAGTTTCGCCACAAGTGCCACAGTACTTGCCCTCAGTATTACCGGGTTCGGTACAAGTAGGCTCAGTTGCTTCAACACTTATTACCCAATCATGAACCTCGCCGTGGTATTCACAATAACACGGATTATCAGGATCACCGGGATCAGTGGTATAATGGTGAATAGTGCTATCGCACTGATCACAGTAGCATGTCATACCATCTTCCCAGTCTTGACTATGTTCTCCAAATTCACCGTAAGAACTACCGCATCTCGTGCACTTTGCCTGAGTAGTACATGTAGCACTACCACCAGTGTGTCCAAGTGCTGGAATTTCATCACCACTATCCTCTGCAGCGACACCGCAGACACCACAATTTCTAATTGCCTTACGTCCGGGTTCTATACAAGTGGGAGCGACTTCTTCTTCGCTTGTTACATAATCATGTTCATCACACAAGGATTCACCACAGTTATCGCATATGTAATTATTGTCTTCATCAATCGGGACATGTGCGCCACAATCGGTACATTCACAGCCATTAAGATTATGAATATATTTGTGACAACGTGTGCATAGACAAATGTCTTCTTCAGGAGCAGATTCATTATATTCATGTCCAAGTTTAGGAATTTCCTCACCACTATCATCGGCACGAACACCACACATTCCACAATTTCTGATTGCTTTATATCCGACTTTAGTGCAAGTAGGAGGCACTTCTTCCTCACTTGTTACCCAATCATGTTCAAGTGTATCAATCGTCTGTTGAGCTTTAATGATCTTACCACATGTAGAACACTTTTCTCCGTCAGTAAGTCCAGTCTCAGTACACGTAGCAGCCTTGCCAGGGATAGTAACAGGTATATGATCATTATCAGTACACAAAATCTCGCCGCAGATATCACAGCGATTATCAGAGTTCTTACTATCATCGTGACCGGGGCTTGGTATTGTTACAAGTACACTTCTCATCTTGGTATTACATACTGAGCAGTAGGTAACTTCATTGTAGCTACCATCTGTTGTACAAGTAGGCTCCTCGCGATCTTCTTCAACTGGCGCGCTGGCGGTATGGTTCTTCATAGGAACAATTTGCTGTTCAATAAGAGTTGCTTTACATACAGAGCAGTGCTTACCAACAGTAAGACCAGTTGCAGTACAAGTAGGTGCTACTGCCTCATCAATAACATCAGTATGGCCCTTTGCAGGCACTGTTGTCTGCACAACGGTTACTGTATTACATACAGAGCAATGTTTACCTTCAGTTAAACCTGTTGAAGTACAAGTTGCTTCCACTGCTTTATCGATAACTTCTGTATGGCCTGTTGCGTCAATAGTCTGCTGAGCAACAAGAATATCGCCGCACTTCTTACATCTAGTGCCGTTAGTCAATCCTGCTGTCGTACATGTTGCAGCTTTTCCTGTTATGATTTCCGTTTCAGAGTGATCGCATGCAGCATCACGAATATGCCCACAGACATTACACTCAGCATCATATTCGTTATCATAAGTATGGGGAATAGTAGGAATTTCCTCTTGAGCTACAATCGTTTTATTACATACTGAGCAGTGCTTACCCTCAGTAAGGCCTGTTGTTTTACATGTTGCAGCTACTGCCTTATCAATAACTTCAGTATGTCCTGTTGCAGGGGTATAATCAGCTGTATAGCTATGGTTACAAGAGCATTTGTATTGTGTGTATCCGCCCTCTTCACAAGTAGGAGCTATAACAGTAGAAGTATAGCTGTGAGTATGTCCTGTCGCAGGAATAGTTACAGTTTCTGTTTCTTTACAAGTATCACACACTCTGTGTTTAGAGCCGTTGTCATACTCTGTCGCTTCTTTGTCTGTTATCCAGTCACTCCAATCATGTCCAAGTGCTGAAATAATTGTAGTATAAGTATCATTACAAAGACTACACACATAAACAGTCGAACCAGATTCAGTACAAGTAGGATCTGTTGTCGTCGCTTTATACTCGTGATCACATACAGTAATGTCAGCTTCATATACAATATATATGTCACCATTTTGCCCAACAGAGTTATCTGGGATTTGTTGGCCGAGCCATATGTTTCTTACGCAACCGCTACTAGAGCTTGTGTCACCGGTTATGACTAGCTTTGGTGTTTCAAGGCCGCGTAAAAATCTTATTTTTTTGCTCACCTTTCAATGACCTCCTCATAAATTTTCTTATTTCATAATGTTTATTAAAAATAACTAGCTTGTTCATATTTGTGTCCAAACACCGTCTTTCTTAATAAACATAAGTTTACTTTTTTTCCAAATATTATCGATTTTAACATAGGAGCCTGCGGCTTGCTTTTGCTCGTCCGCAACTTTAATAAAAAATTTTATTTTTTTAGCCATAAATTTACTTTAACTCCTTTTAGTTAGTAGTATTTATTTTCTAGCCTAACTAATTTAGCAAAAGATTTAAAAGAGCAGTACCAAAATTAGTGTTCAGTACTGCTCTTTTATTAAATTTTAGCTGAAATGAGTGCCTTAATTAGCTAGGTTGTGCATTATCACCACTAATTCTGGTCAATGCAAGTTGGGTAGTATAGCCTTGGCTATTAATGCTATCTATTTGTTTTGTGACGATATAAAGTCCACTTGCTAAGTGCTTGTGTCCACCAGGGAAAATTATATTTAGTCGCAAATACTGCATTAGAGTAGCAGGACGAAGTAATCCTTGAATTGTTATAGTAGCAGTAATTGGATACTTTGTAGCTTTAGTCCACCAAATCATATCTTTAGCTGAGGCCTCAAACTCATTAGCTCTAACCATGTAATTCGGTGAATAAATAGTTTCCCATTCGCCTTGCTTATTTAGTCTGCGCACATGATCTTCAGAGTGGATTTCATTTTGGTAATTGTAATATAAAGAGAAATTTTCATTTTGCTCAATATTAAAATTACGTACAATAGTTGAGGTATTATAGCCAATGTCTAGTTCGTAAGCATCACTGTGCTCAGCGGCATAAGATGTTTTTGTAATCTTGAAATAAGGTCCGCCCCTACCTCCGAAACTGCTTGGGTCATACGTTGGGTCAAGCACAGTATCATCGTGCATTGTTAAGATATAAATATCTTTTGATAAACCTGGCTTAGTTCCTGATGGAATCATGCAGCTAGCGAGATACGCGATATAGTCTAACGCAGAAACATTTCGTTTAGAGTCAAGTACTACCGGCTGGTCATCGCTGGCAATAAGTTTATCTAGATCACTTATTCTCATGCCAGTAAAAGTGTCTTGTAAGCTTTTATTACTTTTAAATAGGCTCTTGATCTTATCGCTCGGTTTAACTGCTCCTCCGCTTGCAAGCTCTGTAATAGTGCCGTCAGCTGTAAGGGCCGCACCAGACACAGCCTCGATCTGATATGAAATTGAGCTAGACTCTAGATTAAAATGTTGAGTGATTTTAGTAATTATAGCCTCTTCATTTTTATACACATAAGACGGCACCGCTGCATCGCCGTAAGAAAAAATAATTTTACGAGTATTACTTACGCTGGCAAAAACTTTTTCAAAAAAGTTTGGGTCATCAAATTGTGTAATCGGATAGATAATATTTAATACATATTGGTTTACTTGTCCGTTTATTTTGGTAACTTGAAGTGACTGAATGTAGTTTGGATATCTTACTTGATAGGTTGAGTAAAATCCATTTTGGTCTTTTTCACCTTTAGCTTTTGTTTTGCTATCAAAGATTCCAAAAGTGTAAGTGCCTAAGGTTACTTTTACCCAAGGCACCTGCACTCTGGCTTGGCTTGAAAGCAGGTTTTTTCTTTGTTGTGAAAATTTTAATCCTGCCATTAGTTAGTCCTTCCGAAAGTTATACTGGCAATGTTTGGAATTTGAAGAATTTTATAATGATCCATTAGCGGAGCAAATGAATCTTGAATATCATTGAAGTATGCAATTACCCACCAATAAGTTGGATTATTATAATACTGTAAAGATAAGCTGTGCAAGGTGTCTTCTTGTGTTAGCTTATGAGATACATACGGAACATCTTTCATTAAATTGCTTCCTATTCCGTAAACTTCGCGCTGTTTGATAGTATCAAAGTAGTAAGGTACTTGAGTATATCTGCTTAGGTAGTCATAACTTTCATAGTTTTTATTTTTTAAAGTATCCATGATAAACCCCTTCTACTAGTATGCATAGTGTATTTGATTAGTAGGCTCGCCGAGATACTTGGCTAGTAGGACCGCGTGGTACGGTAGAGTGAAGTGCTCCTCCGCCATTCATTTCCTCTTCCATTCCCATACCTTTTCTCATAGTCGCTACTAGACCTCTAAATGAGCCATTTGTATATACGGTAGTAGCATCATAAGGGTCGACTTCTGCTATTGTAAAGCCAAGTCCGATAACTGCATATTTTTCATTTACCAGAATAGGCTTTTTATACGTAACAGAGATTCCGCTTGTTACAACACCTTTAATAAACACTTGTCTACCGAGTCTGATTGCTACTAGTGGTGGCTCAATAGTTTTATTTGTTAAATTATATTTTGGTACAGCAATTGCTTGGAGTGCTGATATTAATTTATCAGAGTAGTCTTCATTATCTTTTAAAGTTACATTGCTGTAACCGACATTAGCTTCATCAATCATATCTCTGTGAAACTCTAGATTAAATTGGACTAATCTAGGACCGGCGTTACTAAATGTATAAACTGGAGCTGAACGACCTAATGCATTTTGTTCGCTGAAGTTAGACTGCATTTGGTCAGTGACTTCGTCCGGATACTGTGGCAATCGCCAGTACTGTGGTGCTATTCCGTCTAAATGTGAAATATAAATATAACAGTCAGGAAGTATCCTATTTTTAACTTCATCCTCAGTAAAACTTGTTAATGCTGGCAAAATAATTTCCTCCTTTAATTGTTATATAAATTATCATAAATATCTTTTGAAATTCCTTCTGAACCTTCACCTAAATTCATAACTAACTCTGATATATAAGAAGAAAACATCAATTTATCAATATCTTCTCTAGATTTCTTGAAGTTGTTTAGGGTCTTAGCCTGAATAATAGTGTCCATCGAACGACCCTTTAA
>CALCHR010000103.1 GCA_937901185.1 uncultured Bacteroidales bacterium | reverse complement strand
AGGCTGGTGAAGGTCGGCGAGAGGGAAACGCAGATGTGTTCGTTGTGGTCTACGCTTATTACAATGAAGTCGGAACCGATTTTCATTTTATTCGTCGAGGATGCGACATAGAAGGGAAGCGCGAGATGGTCTGACGCGAAAAGTACGCCGCACGGTTTGGGAAGCGTTTTCAGCCATGATGCCAGCTTGCGCCGTTCGTTTATCGTTCCGGCTCCTTCCATATTGTGGGAGCTGAAAGAAAATCCGTCAGGCAGCGCCTCGCGGAAATATTCTCCTCGCTCGACGCTCCAGTGGTTGTTTGCATTGTCGTCGCCCACAAAAGCATACCCAGCAAGGGGAAAACGGCTGAGCTCCCGCGCTGCGACCGCGGAAGGCTCTTTGACGTTCTGGATCGAGCAATCGAAGATCTGTTTCTTTCTGCTCGCATCGCGCCCCATCAGAATGCGGCACTTGCCGCACGACTCACAATCGTGCAGGCACCGCCAAGCTTCGATGACATAGGCCTGGCGCTCTTCACGGGTGGAGTTGTCTATCTTGGGTGGTTGCATAGGGGATTTAGATTAGGTAAGAGCATCGATGTTTACCCGTGTCTCTGTCATCCTGACAAAGCGAAGCGCCGAGGGATGACACCATCGCTGAAATCTTAGTATTGGTGGACAACAGCTATATCTTTTATATCATCAACATTATCGGGTGTAATTTACAATGCAAATCTACTCATTTTTTCTTTTGGCGGAATGTTTCTGTCAAAAAACATGATGTAAAAGTTGTTTCAGCCCTTCCGAATCTTTGTTCTTCAACCGAAGTTTACTATTTTTGCAGAAAAGAATATATCTATGAACATCCATTCCATACCTGCTTTTAAGGATTGTTACATCATGCAGCCCGAGGACCTTCAGCGTTTTGCCGCCACACTTGCTGATGGTTTCAGGGGGTACAGCATGTTCGAGCATGTTTGCTACGGAGCGTATGACCATAACCTGATGCGTCTGTTTTGGGAGGTTTCTCTTGCTCTTCTCCCCGATAATGCCATCTGCATCGCCGACAGCAAGGAAGCCAATTCCGTATTGGCCTATATCCCTCCCAAAAGCAAGGAACCCAGCTTACTTGAATATGTGAAAGCGGGCGGAATGAAAATGTTTCTCAAGTTCGGCCTCAGAAGAATCGTCCGGTTGACGCGTTTTAACATCGAGATAGAGCAAGTGGCAAAACGCTATAGAGCCGCTGACGATGGCTATCTGATGGCCTTTGCTACGCGCCTCGACAAGCAGGGACAGCACTATGGGAAACCTCTTATAACAGCCCTTCTGAATCATCTCGATGCTTCGGGAGAGAGTTGCTATCTCGAAACGCTGGAAGCTAAAAATGTAGCATTGTATCAGCACTTCTCATTCCAGCTTGAGGGACAGACAGACAGTAAAATGGGGAATCTCACACTGTTTTCGATGCGCCGCCCCGCAAATCCTACGGTTTAGCTTCTGCATTCGCACATTCGTCGGTAGACTTCGTCTTCCTCCTCCCAGCTCGGCATAATACGAGCAAGCTTGATGCTGCTCCCGGTACTTCTCATCTTTACCCTTCTAACGTCCATCCATGGTCGCCATGATAAATCATCTGCTTGGTCATGCCGCCATCGATGCAGATGTTCTCGCCCGTGATGAAGCCTGCCTTGTCGCTACAGAGGAACAATACCATATGGGCAATGTCCATGGGGTTTCCCACGCGGCCGGCAGGTTGTTGCGTGGCATCGGGACCTTCGTACATGGTGTAGGCCGTGTCTATCCATCCGGGGGAGATGGAGTTGACCCTTGCCCGTCCCGCCAGGCTCACGGCCAAGGCGTGCGTGAGGGCGGCAATGCCTCCCTTGGCGGCCGTGTAGCTCTCTGTCTGCGGCTGGCTCATGCGGTCACGCGAAGAGGAGATGTTGATGATGGATGCGCCTTCGGACAAGTGGTCCTTCAGCAATTTGACCAGATAGAAGGGGGCGGTGACTCCCACACTCAGGGCATACTGGAACTCCTCGTAGGAACATTCGTCGATGCCCCGCATCAGGGGCAGGGCGTTGTTGACGATGACATCGACCTGAGCGTGCTTGCTCAGCACCTCGGCGGCAAAGGCCTCCAACACCTCCTGCTTGGCGATGTCGCCCACGAAGTGGTCGCCCTCTTGCTTGTCAATCACATA
>CALCHR010000102.1 GCA_937901185.1 uncultured Bacteroidales bacterium | reverse complement strand
CCTTGAGCTTTTCTGTCAAGGGACATGCTGTGCGGTCGTAGCCTGCCACGCTGAGGCCGCAGGCCAAGAAGTAGCGTTCCAGTGCGCTCATTCCTATTCCGCCGGCTCCAACGAAGTAGACGGCTTTTATTTGTTCGGCGCTGAGGCCGTAAGTCTGTATGTTGTCGGGTTGACTCATTGTCGTGGTGGGTGCTTTTTATTTATCGTAGGCTTCGGCCAGGCGGATCACTTCGTCGGCTATGTCGGCTGCTGCATTGGGGCGTGCCAACAGGCGGATGTTCTGTGCCAGGCTCTCCAGCTTCTTGGCATTGTTGATGGTGTTGATGGCCTCGGGCAAGAGGGTGCGGCGTGCTTCGGCGTCGCTGATGTAGATGGCAGCATCTTTCTCCACGAGCGCCAGGGCGTTCTTTGTCTGATGGTCCTCGGCCACATTGGGCGAGGGTACCAGGATGACGGGCTTGCCCAGCAAGCAGAATTCGGAGATGCTGCCGGCGCCGGCGCGCGAGATGACGAGGTCGGCCGCGGCATAGGCTGCGTTCATGTCCGAGATAAAGTCTGTCACATAGAGGTTGTCGGGCTTTTTCTTGCTATTCAGCGCGGCTTGAATCTCTGCACTATAGAACTTGCCGGTCTGCCAGATGATTTGGATGTCGCTCTGTCCTCTCAGCAAGGCCAGATTGCCCAGGATGCAGTCGTTCAGCGTGCGTGCGCCGAGCGAACCTCCTACGATGAGGATGGTTTTCTTGCCGGGCTCCAGTCCGAAACTCTTGATGGCCTCTTCCCTTGTCAGTGTGTTCTCCAGGAGATTTTGGCGCACGGGGTTACCGGTGAAGCGGATGCTCTCGGCGGGGAAGAAGCGCTCCATGCCATCGTAGGCTACGC
Organism: uncultured Bacteroidales bacterium; assembly: GCA_937901185.1. Lineage (GTDB taxonomy): Bacteria > Bacteroidota > Bacteroidia > Bacteroidales > Bacteroidaceae > Alloprevotella. The sequence goes on along the minus strand of CALCHR010000102.1, from coordinate 764 downwards.
AAATGCAATGGGCTTTCTTGGCCAACAGTTTGTTGGTCACTCCGGCATAAGAGTTTTGCTCTTGCAAGAGGGTGGGGATGCCCATGCCGCCTGCCACGTTGAGCGTGGGACCGCTGGCATATCCGCCTACGCCCACTGCCACTTGCGGACGGAAGTTCAGAATCACCTTGCGAGCCATGCGGCGGCTCTTCATAATCTTGAAGAGTACGCTGATGTTCTTCAGCAAGTTCTTGCGGTCGAAGCCCTGGATGGGGAGCCCAACGATTTCGTAGCCGGCAGCCGGTACGCGTTGCATCTCCATGCGTCCTTCGGCTCCTACGAAGAGAATTTTTGCTTCGGGGCGCTTGGCGCGGATGGCGTTGGCTATGGATACAGCCGGGAAAATATGGCCGCCTGTGCCACCGCCGCTGATGATGATTCTGAGTTCTTTTTCCATGTGTGCAGACTGATGTGTATAGTATCAGGCAAAATTAACAAATAATTTTTGGAGTTTCATAGTTTTCTCGGTCTTTTTTTCTGTGATTTTTCAGCTGTCAGTCAGCGTGTTGCTGCTTGGACGGCTTTGGGGACGGACTGAGATTTTTTTCTGAGCATTTTTTTCGGGCCTCGCAGACTCTTTTCCGCATTTCCGAAACATTGAGCTGAGGTTTTGGAGGAGCAATTTTTCGCCTTTGTAATCGCCTGAAAATCAAGGGTCATTTTCGGGCGATTCTTAGGTAAAAGCTAGGTGAATTTCGGTAACTACTAGGAAAAATTCGGTAACT
>CALCHR010000101.1 GCA_937901185.1 uncultured Bacteroidales bacterium | reverse complement strand
TGAAATGGTTCCTGCTGACTTCAGTGCTTTCAATAACTTTAATATTGCAAAGCATTCCTATTGGGAAAAGTCTGCAGATGAAATCAATACTTATCTGACTACCGGTAAGTTCCCTGAGAAGGCTGGTAATGCAGCAGCTCCTGCTCCTGTTATGACACCCCAGGCAGCTAATACTTATGCAGGTGCTACTTATGCTGCACCCGCACAGATGCCGGCTCATATGCCTCCTGTTGCTGCTCCTGTTACTGTAGCTCCTGCTACTATGCCTAATGTTGCACCTGTACCTCAGCCTGCAGCAAATGCTGGTGCACCTGCACGAAACTTTAACGGGTTCAGCTTCTAATAATTTGTATAATAAAAATAAAAGCGTGTCAATACTGGCACGCTTTTATTGTATTATATATGTGTATAACTATTACTAGGAGGCGTACATGAACGGATTATTTGATGGGTTTGATTTAACAGGTGTACCTGCACAGCAGAAAACTGTTAAGAAAACAAAAGAAGTAGCTGCACCAAAAGAAAAGCCAAAAGCAGCGAACTTTACAAATCAAAAGCTATTCACTGGCGCTGAGCTGGACACTTTTAATATTGAACTGAATAGGCCTACCGTATCAACTTTGCTTAGTAAGCTTGCTGGCGGAGAAGACGGTGGTCGTACAGATGCCAAAAAAGTTTTGGGAGCGAAAACCCTAACGCTTGAGGAAAAGCTAGAAGTTATTCGTGCAAAAGTGCTTGAAGTGCTCGGAAAACAGCGTAAGAATGTTGTAGTAATCAAAACTAAAGAGGCTTTTGAAGAGTACGTTAGTGCTGCAATCAAGTTTGGTCGTGTCGCAGTCGATACAGAAACTAATAACTCTACTGACCCTAGTACGTGTCAGCTAATGGGCCTATGCTTATATTACGAAGGCGGTAAACAGGCATATGTTCCTATTAATCACGTAAACTGGCGCACGGGTGAAAGGCTTTCTTGGCAGCTTACCGAACAAGACTGTAAAGAACAACTGCAGCGATTTAAGGACGCTGGTACCTTTATTGTCATGCATAACGGCAAGTTTGATTATGAAGTACTCAAATGTACCTGTGACATTGAAGTTGTCCCTGATTGGGATACTATGATCGGCGCTCATACTATCAATGAAAACGAAAAGATGAGCTTGAAATGGCAGTATATTGATAAGATTGACCCGACGCAGACCAAGTATGACATTGAAAGTCTATTTATCGTCCCTTACAAGTATGTTGAGCCTGAAATTTTTGCACTATATGCTGCAACTGACTCTTTGATGACAGATAAGTTATATGTGTATCAGGTGGCCATTTTGACTGCTCCTGGCAATGAGCGTTTGTATTGGCTATTTACTAATATTGAAATGCCAATTGTTAAGGTAGCTGGCGATATGGAGCTGATTGGTGTTTGTATAGACCAGGACTTCGGTGAACGCCTTCGTTTGAAGTTTAATCAGAACCTTGCAGAAATTGATGAACAAATTGATGCTGAGCTGCTGGCTTTAAAAAAGACAATAGATCTTTGGCGACTTGACCCTGCAAACAATCAGCAAGCAAAACAGTTTGAACCTAAGAAATCTTCGTTGTCTGCTGCAAAGCTTCAGGCAAAATTCCCGTACATAGATGAAGCAACTGGCAAGCGCTATAAGCTTGGTAAGTCTCTTGCATCACAGCTTGGTGATCCGATTAACTTAGCATCTCCTACGCAGTTGGCTATTCTATTCTATGACATTCTTAAATGTCCTACCGTAAGTAAGAAGTCTCCGAGAGGCACCGGTAAAGAGGAACTAGAGGCATTGGCTGAACGTAGGCCAGATATTAAGCTAAGTGGACTTATTCTTGAACGTAGAGGCATTGTTAAGCTAATTTCCACTTATATTGACGTATTACCTGCTCTTGCACGACATTGGCCAGATGGTCGTATTAGATATAAGCTTAACTCCGTCGGTACCGATACTGGTCGTTTTTCGTCTGGTGGTGAATTTAAATTCTTGGATGGAGACACTCCTGTAGAAATTTCTGGTTTTAACAGCCAGAATATTCCTAGCCGCGGTGATGGTAAAATTACTCGTCTTCTTTTTGAGGCTAAGAAGGAATTTGGTACTGTAACCGCAGAAGACGATTGCTATCTGCTTCCAGAAATTTCTGAAATCGAGACTGCAGACGGTTGGAAGTTTGGTAAAGATTTGGTAGTCGGAGATAAGCTTATAACCGAAGATGGTCTTGATATTATTAAAAACATTGTATATGTAAATAAGACTTACCAATTATTTGTTTAAGAAGGAGTTAACAGAATTCATGAGTAAGACTGTAAAAACAAGAACTCAATATAGACTGGTTGGCTCTGACTATTCTGCTCAGGAACCTCGTATTACGACCTTCTTGAGTGGAGACGAAGCTATGCGTAAGGCTTATTTAGAAGGCAAAGACCTTTATTGTGTTATTGCTGCTAGTATCTATAATAATAACTATGAAGATAATTTGGAGCATTATCCAGAAGGCACCGTTTTAGAGCTTGACGGCAAGACAACCGTTTGTGGATATAAGACACACTTAAATAAGGCTGGTAAAGAGCGACGCTCCGTTGCAAAAATGGTACTACTGGCTTTGACTTATGGCATGGGTCCTAGCACTCTTGCTAAACGTATTAACAAGACGAACAAAGAGGCTCAAGAGATTTTTGATAACTTCTTTAAGAGTTTCCCGAAAGTAGAAGCTCTTATTAATAGTTCCAAGGTGTTTCTAAAAGAGCACGGATTTGTCGAAGATTGGGCAGGTCGGCGTAGACACCTAACAGACTATTTCCTGCCTCCATATGAAGCAACCTATGCTGATGAGCGGTTGGTGCTAGAAAAGACCTTTAATCCAATTTTGGGCTGTGAAAACAGACCTATTATGGATGAGTGTCTGACTAAGTGGATTTACCAAGCACGTGCCACAAAAAATAACAAAGAGTTTGAAGCATTGGCTAAAAAGGCTTTGGCTACTGAGGATGAACTCAAACGACCTAAAGACAGTGTTATTCTAACTGCTAATACCGGTAGAATAGCTCAGGCAGAAAGACAGTGCTTGAATGCTAGAATTCAGGGTAGTGCTGCTTCCTTGACAAAGCTGGCTATGATCCAAATTCACAATAGCCCTGAGCTTAAAGAGCTGGATGCAAAACTTGTTATGACTATCCACGATGAAGTCATGCTTGAGTGTCCTGCGCTTTATGCAGAACAGGCTGCTGAAATTTTACCGAGAATAATGATTGATGCAGCTGCACCTTATATTGATGTACCTATGAAGTGTGACCCTGCGATTGAGTCTCGCTGGTATACTTCAGAGTACGCAGTAGCTGTACAGTCTGAATATAAGAAATTAACTGACTCTGGCTTAGATAGAGATACTGCTTTTAAAAAGCTGTATGCAAAGCATCCTGAGCTGCCAGAGGAAGCTATTTATAGAACAATTACAGAAGGCATTGACCTAGAATTTTAAAGCATCAGTTTAATAGAGGAGTGTTAAGATATGATTTTAAAAACTAAGCAGTTTCAAGAGGCGGCTAATAAAATCTTGCTTGCGGTAGGTGTAGATAAATCTGCTGCAAACTTAGAATTGGCCGCCGTAGATAGTACGCTTTATCTGCGTGTAACAAATAGAGAATACTATGTAGCGGTTAAGTTTGATTTGGAAGAGCCTGCAAACTTTAGAGCAGTTGTTGATGCAAATCTGTTCTTAAATCTAATTTCAGGCATAGGTACTGAAGAATTCTCTCTCACGATTTCTGATGCTATCGTTATCGTAAAAGCTGGTCGTAGTTCTTATAAACTCGCTATGATTTATGAAAACGATACTCTGTTGGAGCTGCCTGCAATTAAGCTAGAGCCTGAGCAAACAACTATTAACATGCCTATTACTAATGATATTCTAATGAGTATCTTAAACGTAAATGGTAGAGAAGTTCAGAAGGCAAAGAAGCTGGATGTTAACGAGCTTCAGCGTTATTATTTTGTTGATGAGACCGGTTGTTTTACTTTTACTACAGGCGCTTGTGTTAATGCATTCACTCTTGAAAAGCCTATTAAGCTTTTGCTGACTGACCGTGTTGTAAAGCTGTTTAAGCTGTTTAGCGGTGATGCACAGCTATCCTATGGTCATACCGTCAATGCTGATGGCTCCCTACAGCCGATTGTTGCATTTCAGACAAGCGATGTCTACGTGGCAACTCGTCTGTTAAATGATGATTCTTGCATTCATCGCGTTAAAGCTCCGTGTGAAGCAATGAAGGGCTTGATTAAAGAGGTTTATGATCACACTCTGGTTCTATCTGCTTCCGACTTGTCTGCAGCTATTGGCAGACTGCTTATGTTCTATAAGAATAGTAATACTAAAGCAGACATGTCTTTTGTGCCCGCTCAAGTAACCTTCACCGACACAGAGTTTACTATTTCTGACACTACTGGCGATAATACCGAGGCAGTGACTGTAGAAAATGGCAGCACTACTCCTGGTGGCTATTCCATGGGTGTAAACCTCATTGACCTAAAGTCTGTGCTAGACTCTTGCAAAAATGAGCATATTTCCTTGAACTGTGGCAACCATAAGTCCATTGTAATTAACCGCGGAACTATTAGTAATGTTATTGCAGAGACGAGGACTAAAGCTTAATGGCCAATACTGATATAGGCAAAAAATTTGAAGACCGTTTTAGGAAAGACTATAAACAGTGTTTTCCAAACACGTTTATTTATAGACTTCCTGACCAGCAGAGCGGTTATGCTGGCGGTGGGTCACAAAATCCGTGCGACTTTATATGCTACCCAGGGTCCCTTGAACTTATGGTAGAGTGTAAGGCTCATAAAGGTGCATCTATCCCTTTTTCTAAAATCCCGCAGTATGAACGAATGCTTGATTATAAAGGTCTTCATAAGACCTTTCCTGGTGTTGTTGTTTGGTTCTATGAAAAAGATATTGTAATTTGGGTATCTATAGAAGAAATGGAAAAGATGGTATTAGCTGGCGAAAAGTCTATTGGCCTGCGTATGCTACAAAACAAAAACGATAATGAAAAAGCGTATAATATAATAACTATTCCTTCTACAAAGCTTAGAGCTTTTATGGAATCAGACTATACCTATCTCGTAAAACAATTGGAGGCTATGTCCAATGGCTAAAGATTTAAACAAGGCCTTAGAGTCAGTAGAAATGACTTATAATCAAATTCGAGAAATTGCAGATAATATGCTGGCCGGTCCTTTCGATGAACCAAATCGTATTGTAGGATTTATTCAAGCAAATATTGAGTCGATGTCAGTAGAGATGCTGCGTGATTCTATTTTGCGATTGCAGCTTGCTGTTTACTCTTTGAGTGAATTACGTGACCGAGCTGGTGTAAAAGCTGCATGTGCAGAAGCAATTAGAAAAGAAGCCTATGCTACTGCATACGTAGTACAAGAAGGCACTGCCGGTGTTAAAGACTCTAATACTACGCTGGCTATTTCTGAAAATATCGTTGCACAGTGTCTGTATGACCTTGTTGCAAGTTTAGTTAAAACTAAAGTAGATATGTGCTTACGACTAATCGACTCTATGAAGAGCATCTTGATGAGTCGTATGCAAGAAGCAAAAATAAGTGCTACTAGTCTAGCAGAATAATAAGGAGACTTACATGGCAAAAGATATTGAAAAGAAAGCTTTTACTATGGCAGACTTTGCCAAGAAGCTTAATAAAGAGTACAACAATGCAAACTTGATTATCAAGTCAGACGTGGTACCTGTGTATCAACGACTTTCTTCTGGTATGATGGGTATGGATTACCCTCTTTATGGCGGTCTTCCTTATGGTAGACTCATGGTGTATGCAGGTCTTGAACACTCAGGTAAAACTACTGCAGCATGTGCAGAACTTGCTGCGTATCAGAGAGAAAATCCTGATAAGATTTGTGTATATGTTGACGTTGAACATTCTCTTGATATTCAATTCCAAGCAATGATGAATGGAATTGACTTAGATAGACTTTATTATATTAGCCCAGAAGGTATGTCAGGTGAGCAGATTCTTGAGATGATTCTTGAACTTGAAGACACTGATGATATTGGTCTTATTGTGCTTGACTCTATTCCAGCTCTCGTTCCTCAGTCTATCATGGAAAATGAATTTACTAAGGATATGGGCATGCGTGGTAATATGGCAAAAGGACTTCATAAGTTCTGTCCTACTATGTGTGAT
>CALCHR010000100.1 GCA_937901185.1 uncultured Bacteroidales bacterium | reverse complement strand
AGAAGGCCAGGCAGCTGGTAACAAGGACATGGGCTTCAAGTTCGTGGACATCAAGCCTACTTCTCACGCTGTGCTGACTCAGATCACAGACCAGGCTAAGAAGCAGACTAATCTCCAGTACCAGGCAAAGGTACAGAGCCAGGCACTCCTTGCACTCAGAAAGAAAGCCGCAAAGGTTACAACTGAGGCACTCCAGGAGTCTGACCTTGTGGCAACTCTTGACGCTAAGGTTAAGAATGGCGTGGGCGTTATCGACGAGACTACACTCCGTAACCTCACACTCCAGTATGGTGACGACGAGTCCGTGCTCGGCGGTGCAATGCTCTTCCTTCACAAGAATGACCTTATCGCATTCGGTGACGTTCGCGGCACTAATGAGAAAAAGGCTATTTACACTATCACCCCCGACGCTTCCAACCCCAATACAGGTACTATCTCCGAGGGCGGCGTAAGCGTTAAGTACTGCCTTAACAGCAGACTTACACCCTGCACAGGCACAGCTCAGGGCGCAGAGGCCGTAAAGACAATGTTCTACGGCACACCTTCCGCTCTTAAGCTCGACCTTTTCAGCGACTACGAGATCAAAGTATCCGAGGACTTCGCTTTTGATAAGCGTATGGACACTATCCGCGGTGCTGTGGACCTCGGCGCAGGCGTGGTAGTAAAGAATGCTTTTGTAGCTCTTACTATCCCCGCTAATGCTTAAGAACTCAGGCAGGGCTTAACCGCCCTGCCTTTTTTAAGAAAGGAGGGGCCTTATGGAAACTAAAAACTTCCACGCGGTCCGTGCTGTCAAGCTCGCTCTGCGCATAACCCACGACCGACTGGACAGCGACATAGAGAGTGAAGTCGAGGCCTGCAGGGCTGACTTGACACTGCACGGCATAACCTATGCCGCGGACTCAGACCCTCTCATCTTAAACGCTGTCAAGCTGTGGGCGCGCTCAGTCTTTACGGACGACACCGCAAAGGCTGCGGAGTGGCTGGCCCGTTATAAAGCGCTGAGGGACTCCCTCAAGCAGGCGGAGGGCTATGGCTGGGGGGCTGAGGATGAATGATATTCTTACCCTCGTAGGCCGCACCTATAAGCCGGACGGCTTTACAGTAACAGCGGAGGCCCGTCGTGAGGTCTTTTGCAGGCAGGCCAGTATCGGCCAGCAGGAGTTCTATATGGCACAGACTACGGACTTACAGCCCGAGCTCAAACTCGTGCTTCCTGACTATCTGGAGTACGCAGACGAGCAGCTGTGCATATATGAGGGCACCTGGTACCGCATTATAAGAACCTACAGGCAGGGGCTTGAGCTGGAGCTGGTAGTCCAGCGCGCAACCTCTGAGGAGGTGGAGGCGTGGGCAGAGTAACAGTCACACCTGACAAGCTGGCAAAGGCTATACAGGAAGAACTGACTATTTACCACGAGGACATTAACGAGGGGCTGCGTGACGTGACCCGCCAGGCTATGACTGAGCTCGTCCGTAAGACTCGCGCAACCGCGCCAGTGGACACGGGAGACTTTAAGAAAGCTATAGCGGGAGACTTCCGCGGCTTAAAACGTGGCTTTGAAAAAATCAGCGCGACCTGGTACGTCAAAGAGCCGCACTATCGCCTTACGCACTTGCTTGTCAACGGACACGCTAAGACTAACGGCGGCAGGGTACCCGGGGACCCATTCCTGGAGAACGCCCTGGCCGACGTGCTGCCTACATTCGAGAAGGACGTAGAGGAGGTCCTTAAAAATGGTTAATGAAATACTTGACGCTGCGGGCCTGCTCTACCCCGTGACGCGCTTCCCGAAGCTCCCAGACGGGACTTGCGTCATACCTATGGATGATATAGAGGCACAAGGCGCAGACGACATTATACTCTTTTACATTCACAACGTCACACTTGAAATGTACCAGAGTAAACCCGACCCCGCCGCAGAGGCTGCCCTTGAGGCAGAGCTGAACGCGCGAGGTCTTAAATGGGAGAAACAGGCCAGGTACTGGCTGCAATCAGAGCAGAGGTACCAGGTAGTATATGAGTTTAGTTACACATCTAAAACTTAATAAGGAGGAAATTACAATGGGCAAAAGAACAAAGGAAAACATTACCCTCGGCTCTGGTAAGGTCTATATTGACGAATACGACAGCGCCACAGGTATGCCTACAGTAGAGGAAATCTGCGTGGCTGAGAAACTTCTCGGCCATATCCAGGGCGGCGCTGAGCTGTCCTACACAGCAGAAACACACCCCGAGAAGGACGACCTGGGCCTTGTGTCCAAGACAGTCGTTACTTCTGAGGAGGCTATCCTTAAGCTGGGTCTTATCACCTGGAACGGCGAGACTCTTAAGTACCTCGCAGACAGATGCCAGGTAACAGAGGCAAGCGGCAAGCGCACCATTAAGATCGGCGGCGCTGGCAATGCTCAGGGCAAGGAGTGGGTAATCTGCTTCAAGCATGAGGATAAGAAGGACGGCAATCTGTGGGTAATGATCCGCGGCAATAACTCCGCAGGCTTTACTCTTACCTTTGCCGTTGACGCAGGCACAAAACTGGAGCCTGAGTTCGCAGCACTTCCCCAGGATGATGCAGGTACTCTTATCACTATTGTGGAAGAGACAGGCTCTGCAGCTTAATCCCACCAAAAAAAAGCAGAGGGCGAATATAACACCCTCTGCTTTTTTTTATATCTTAAGGAGCGACATATATGTCAAAAATAATTGATTTTAACGAGTACAGACGCCCTGAGCTCGTTCTTGTTTTGAAAGATAAAGAGGGCACCGTGCTGCACGTCACATCACCGACTAAGCAGCTCGTTAAGGAGTTCCGCGCTAACCTGCACGAGCTCCAGACGGTATTATCTAAGACAGACGCGGAGGCTTCCCGTCTTGTTTACCACCTTGCAGCAAAACTTATGAGCTGTAACCTGGATAACCTCACCTTTACAGCAGAGGAGCTGGCTAAAAAATACTGCCTTAATCTGGAGGATATGGCTGTATTTTTCACCGCTTATAACGAGTTTATCGGTGAGCTTGAAAACGCAAAAAACTGATAATCCCACGGTATCCATACTCGGACACCGTGGGAGGACATGATTATACAATTACAACCTGGTGGGAGCGTATGGTCTCTGCCTATGCAGGCCTGAACTTCCACGAGGTAAACGCGCTTGATTATATTCAGTACCTTGCCTACCGTCGCGACGCTTTTATATTTACACTGGATCAGACGGAGGAAGGACGGGAATATTTAGCAAACGCCTGGAGAATGGAGCAGGTCAAGCCTGACCGTTCCGCGCTCCGTGCGCGTGCGAAAGGAGGTCAGTAATGGCAAGTAATAAAATTAAGGGCTTAACCGTTGAAATAGGCGGCGACACTACGAAACTGGGGAAGGCCCTGGAGGACGTCAACAAGAAGGGCCGCGACCTGTCCAGTGAGCTGGGAGAGATTAACAAGTTGCTGAAATTTGACCCCGGCAACGCTGACCTTCTGGCTCAAAAGCAGAAAGTGCTCGCTGAGGCGGTGTCTAACACTGCAAAGAAGCTGGAGACTTTAGAAGAAGCCGAGCGCCAGGTGCAGGAGCAGTTCAAACGTGGCGAGGTCTCAGAGGAGCAGGTGCGAGCCCTCCAGCGTGAGATCATCGACACAACTAAACGCCTGGAGGGCTACGAGCGGGCAGCCAAAGAGACCGCAGACGCGGTCGACAAACTGGGCGACAAGTCGGACGATGCTGCTAAGGAGATCGACGACGTAGCCGACAGCGCAGACAAGGCAGAAAAAGAGAGCGATGACCTGGGCTCTACCCTCGACGGGTCGCTGTCTAAAGGGTTCACCGCCGTAGCCGCCGTAGCCGCAGCCGCCAGCGCGGCAATAGTCGGATGCGTGGAAGCATCCCACGAATACCGCACGGCTATGGGTAAACTGGACACCGCTTTTACAACTAACAACCACAGCAGGGAAACGGCTAAGAAAACCTATAAAGAGCTGCAGAGCGTACTGGGCGAAACAGACCAGGCAGTGGAGGCGGCTAACCACCTGGCCCAGCTTGCAAACTCTGAGGAGGACCTGACGGCTTGGACGGAGATAGCCACAGGCGTGTATGGAACTTTTGGCGACAGTCTCCCTATTGAGGGCCTGACTGAGGCTGCGAACGAGACCGCGAAAACAGGACAGGTTACTGGTGCCCTTGCGGACGCACTCAACTGGGCAGCGGAAGAGGGCGAGACTTTTGGCGTGGAACTCAAGCAAAATATTGACTTTACAGAATTAAGCGCTAAAGAGCTTGAGAACCTGACCGACGCACAGCGCGAAGAGTATGAAGCCCGAAAAGAGCAGTACGAGGCTATCGAAGAATATAACAAAGGCGTAGAGGAAGCGGTCAGCGCGGAGGATATGTTTAATATTGCACTTGCAAACTGCACCGATGAGCAGGAAAGGCAGAAACTTATCACCGATACGCTGACTAAAAAGTACAAGTCCGCAGCTACTCAGTATAAGAAAACAAACAAGGAAGTCATAGAAGCTAACAAGGCCAATGAGGAATGGAACGAGACAATGGCCGAACTGGGCGAGGAGTTTACACCCGTTGTAACAGAGATTAAAAAGTTCGGTACTGAACTCTTGAAGAACGCTAAGGAGCCCCTTAAAGAAATAGCGGGCTTCCTGACGGACAAAGTACTCCCCGCCCTTGCAAACCTTGCTAACTGGGTGCTTACCCATATACCCCAGATTAAGGCGGGACTTGTTACAGTGACGGCGGCCATTGTGGCCTACAAGGTCGCTACTATTGCCGCAGAGGTAGCCCAGAAGGGACTTAAAGGCGCACTTCTTGCCACAGAGGCAGCCCAGAAGCTGCTTAATATTGCCCAGGCGGCCACGCCCTGGGGTTTAGTAGCAGTAGGCGTGACCGCAGTTGTTACGGCTATGGTGGCCTTTAGTACCGCGTCCGCGGAGGCGGTGGAAGGGGTAAACGTCCTGACAGAAGAAGAGAAGGCGTTAATAGAACAGTCGAGGGAGGCTGCCCAGGCTTTTCGCGACCAAAAAGCAGCAACCCAGGAAACAATGGGTGGCATTCAGGCACAGATGGGTCACGTTCAGAGCTTGGCGGATGAATTAAAAAGACTGGCGGACGAAAGCGGCAGGGTTAAGGAGAACGACCAGGCCCGCGTGCAGTTTATTCTTAATGAATTGAACGAGGCCCTGGGCACGGAGTACCAGCTGACAGATGGTGTTATTCAGAAGTACGATCAGCTTAAAACAAGCATAGACCAGGTTATAGCCTCTAAAACTGCTAACGCTCTTCTTGAGGTCTACAACGCTGATTATGTGGCGGCTATTCAGGCTGAGCAGGAAGCGCTGGAGGCCTTAAAGTTAGTAGAGCAGGACGCAGAAGCTCAAAGAGAACGCTTCCACACGAGACGTACGGAAATCACTAAAGAGGTAAAGACGCTTGAGGGTCTAAAAGCGGAGGCGGTTAGGAATGGCTCCACGGATGAGATTGAATACTATTCTAATCTTATTTTACAGAAAAAGCAGGCCCTCAAGGAGGAAGAAGACTTACTGGCAGAAAAAGAGGAGGCCTACACACAAGCGGCTTCTGATTACGGTAATTATGAGGACGCTATGAAGTTGGCCGCGGAGGGCAACTATGAAGGCGTTAGAGATATTCTGGTGAATAAAGGCCAGGCCTTCGGAACCTACTCGGACGACGTAGACGAGGCTACCAAAAGAGCCATTAACGCCCTCGAAAAAGAAGCCATAGACGCGGGCATTAAAGCCGCGAAAACTAAAGCGAACTTTGAGAAAGGCGTAAATGGATATACAAAAAAAATGGTTGAAGAAGCCGAGCAATCTTACGAGGACGCTTTGAACGAGTGGGCTACTGCTTACGACGATGCTAACGCCGTAGGTACCGACTTGGGCGACGGCTTAAAAGCAGGTATGGAGGGTACTAAGGGTGGGCTCATCACTAAGGCCAGGAATATCGTAAGCGGCATTATAGCTGCCATGCGAGAAGAGGCGGACAGTAACAGTCCGGCTAAAAAACTCATAGCCTTTGGTGAGGATATGGGCGCAGGCACGGAGATAGGTCTGGAGAATATGACCCCCGACCTATTAAAGACCGCCCGCAAGCAGACCCAGGAGCTTATAACTACCTACAAAACCGAGGGTGAGGACTTCGCCCCTGACGCGTTCCGCGGAGTGGCGGAGCGAGCCTACGACAGAAACGCGGCGCAGATGGAGAGCTTTATCGGCGGCAATAACACCCTGCTGGGGGAAATCCTGGCGGCCATTAAAGAGGGCCAGGTGCTGCTGCTTGACGGCAAAACACTGGTAGGCGGAACCTCTGACAGAATGGACACCGAACTGGGGCAGCTCCGTGCCCTGGTAGCAAGGGGGGCAAGATAAATGGAGAAAAGAGGCATTATAGTTTATCCCAGGGACGGTAACGGCTCAGGTTTTAATACCGCTGAATGGGGCTGGACTTTAACGAGCTTCCACTTGAGCGATATGGAGCCTAAAACTTATTTAGTGGACAAGCCTGGAGGCCACGGGTCGTGGGACCTATCGGACTCTTTAACTGACGGCCTACCACGTTATAAGGACAGGACTCTGACTGCAACTTTAGAATGCTCTGTGGGTACTATGGAGGAAAGACGGACCAACATGAGCAATCTAATCAACCCCTACAACGGGAAACGTTGTCGTATAACGGGTCCGGGTACAGGAGAAAGGAAAGAACGTAAATACGTGGCTGGTAGAGTTCAGGTGGTTATTAACTACCACAACCTGGCGCATACATCTATTACTATAACAGCGGTCTGCGATCCGTGGGTGTACCCTTATAACGATACTGCCCTGACTTTCACAGCAACGGAAGAGGTTAAAACTACCTCTCTGTCCACTATGGGTGTTATGGAGACTATTCCCACAGTTACAGTGTATGGGGGTCCTGTTAGGTTGAAATATAACGGAGTTACCCGAGAGTTCTCTGCAGGAACTTATGTACTCCCCGACGCTAAACTGGTTTATGGGCAGTCCTTATATATTGAGTTCAGCGGAAGTGGGACGGCCCGCATAACTTATAAAGTGGGGTATGTGTTTTTATGATCCAGATATATACAGATGATACTTTATCCTACGACAGCCGTCTGGGTGGAGAGTACGACCTCCGAGGTCTGAAAATAACAACGGGAGTGAACAAAGGCGGCACGGCTGAAATCGTGCTGCCTCCCAACCACCCCGCTTATGACAGTTTTATAAGCTATAAGACCACCGTTAAAATTTACAAGGACAGCCTTCTGAAATTCAGGGGGCGCGTATTATACACCTCCGACGACTTCTACAAGCAGAGGACTGTCCTCTGTGAGGGTGAACTTTGTTTTTTACAGGACGCGGTGTCCAGACCTTACCTTTACCAGGACACCCCGGCAAACGTATTTATCGAAGTTATAAAAAACTACAACAGCCAGGTAGCAAACAATAGGCAGTTTAATCCTTATGCTTTAGGCATTACTGACTCTAACAATTACATTCGTTTAGAGAGTGAAACCGCGGAGGACGTACTTACAACGATAAATAAGTTAATAGAGCGCTGCGGTGGCCATATCTATTTTAGGGGCGACTCTGATCCCCGTATCATCGCATGGGAGGGAAAGGATTCTTATCGTAGCTCTCAGACCATAGAGTTCGGGGAAAATCTGCTGGACTTCTCCAGCAGCGGTGCTAACACTTCCCTCGCCACTGCGGTGCTGCCCTATGGTGCAAAGGACGAGGAGACGGGGGAACGCATCACTATTGAGAGTGTTAACAGCGGCAAGGACTACCTTGTAGACGAGGAGGCTAAGGCTCTCCGCGGCTTTATTATTAAGCCCGTTTACTGGGACGACGTGACCGTCCCTGCTAACTTATTGACAAAGGCGGCGGAGTGGCTGGGGG
>CALCHR010000099.1 GCA_937901185.1 uncultured Bacteroidales bacterium | reverse complement strand
TACTTCTCCTCAGCCAACTACAACGACTATCCCGTAGTAGGCGTCACCTGGGAACAAGCAGAGGCCTTCTGCGCCTGGCGTACCGAATACCTGCTCCGCAGCATGGGACCGCAAGCACGCTACATTCAGCGCTATCGCCTACCGACAGAGATAGAATGGGAATACGCCGCCCGCGGAAAAGAAGGTAATCCCTATCCCTGGACAGGTAGCGAATCGAAGAGCGAGAAAGGCTGCTTCTATGCCAACTTCAAGCCCGACAAAGGAAACTACATTGAAGACGGCAACCTCATCACCTCGCGCACCGGCATCTACGGCGCCAACTCGAACGGACTCTTTGACATGGCGGGCAACGTAGCCGAGTGGACCAGCACAGTATATACCGAAGCCGGCGTAGCAGCCATGGCCGACCTCAACCCACAGCTCTCCTACAACGCAGCTAAAGAAGACCCCTATCTGCTGAAGCGCAAGAGCGTACGCGGCGGCTCCTGGAAAGACCCTCTCTCTTACATCCGCTCAGCTTGGCGCTCTTGGGAATACCAAAACCAACCCCGCTCGTACGTAGGTTTTAGATGCGTACGCTCAAAAGCCTCTACCACAAGCAGAAACAAATAAGCAGAACAGAAAAGGCTCGCCTGAAATAAATTCTTAATCTCTCAACAGAAACAACATGGTCAGCAAGTTAAAAAAGAAGATAGATTTTGTGGTTCGGTTACAGCACTGGATGGACAGTGTGCCCGGACAGACATTCCTTAACTACGCCTACAGCTGGGGAGCAGCCATCGTAATCTTGGGCGCATTGTTCAAACTGACACACTTGCCGGGCGGCGACGTCATGCTATTCCTCGGAATGGGCACAGAGGTGGTAGTGTTCTTCCTCTCAGCCTTCGACCGTCCCTTCGATAAGAACGAGATAGGAAAAGAACTGCCTGCCGACTACGAGACCGACGAGCAGATAGCCGCCAAGATGGGATTGACCGACGAAGAAGAGGACGGCGTTGTAATAGCCGGCGCTGCAGGAAACGTACAAGGCACTACGATTATCGGCTCAGGCGCTGCCGGTAATACACAAGGCCCTGCCATCGTTGGCGGTGGCGGCGGCGGTGGCACAGTCATTATCGGCAATGTCGGTGGTAGCGCCATGCCCGAAGGCGCCAATATCGCCGCAGCAACCACAGCTCCGCAAACACCCCGCGAACCTCTCTCCATCCCCCACGACGCCGACGCCGAGCAACTGGCAGCTATCATACGCACCGCCAACGACGAGCTCTTGCACCGTGCACAAGCCGTGCTATCACCGGAAATGGAAGAGGCCACACAAGTGTATATCGAAAAACTCAAGGTGCTCACCGAGACCTTCGAGAAGGTGGACATCCAGACCGCACGCCTTGCCCACGACAGCGAAGAGATGGAAAACCTCAACCGCACGCTTACCGGCATCAACAAAGTCTACGAGCTGCATCTTAAGAGCATCAGTCTGCAAGTGGGCACTATTGACCACATCAACGAGCAGACCCACAAACTGGCAGAGCAGATTGAGGAACTCAACCTGGTATATGGCCGCATGATCCAGGCTCTCACCGTAAATATGCGCGGCGCAGCTCCCGCTCCCGAAGCACCTGCCGCCAATTCCTAAGAACTTTTCTTCCAACAAATCATATCTGACAAATGGCTGTAAAGAAAAGACCGGTATCTCCTCGCCAAAAGATGATCAACCTTATGTACATCGTGCTTTTGGCTATGCTGGCGCTCAATGTTTCCAATGACGTGCTCAAGGGATTCATATTGGTGGGCGACAGTCTGGAACGTACCATCGAAAATATCATGAAGGAGAACCAGGCCATCTACGAAGACCTCGAGGTGCAACTCAAAGCCAACGAGGTGAAAGTAAGACCTTGGTTCAACAAAGCACAGGACGTCAAGCGCATGTCCGACTCGCTCTACAACTATGCCGAGAACTTGCGCTGGGCCATAGCTCGCGAAGCCGATGGCCGAGATGGCGACCCTGGCGATTTGCGCAACAAGGAGCACCTCGATGCCGCCGGCCGCGTGATGCTGGCTCCCGTCAGAGGAGAAGGCCGCAAACTCTACAATGCCATCAACCACTACCGCGAGCGCATCACCCAACTGGTTAACGATCCCCGCAAGCGTGCCATCATCGCGGCCAACTTGGGCACTGACGTACCTAAGGGCAAGGACAATCTGGGCAAGAACTGGGAGCAATATATGTTTGAGAAGATGCCCTCCGTGGCTGCCGTGACCATGCTTTCCAAGTTGCAGAGCGACATTCGCAGCGCCGAGGGCGAAGTGCTCCACACGCTTGTCTCCAACATCGACATGAAGGACATCCGTGTGAACGAACTGAACGCCTATGTGCTTCCCGAAGCCACCACACTCTTTCCCGGCGACATGTTCAAGTCTAACATCTTCATGGCAGCAGTCGACACGACGCAGCGCCCTGAAATCTACGTGAACGGCCAGCGCATCTCAGCCAACGGCGACTATAGTTTCCGCGTGGGCAGTCCCGGCGAATATTCTTTCAGCGGCCACATTTTGATGCCCAACGCCTCCGGCGAGATTATCCGCCGCGAGTTTATCCAAAAGTACAACGTCATCGCTCCGCCGGCCGGCGCCACCGTGGCTGCCGACTTGATGAACGTGCTCTATGCCGGCTTTGAAAACCCCGTCAGCATCTCTGCTTCGGGCATTCCTACCAACAAGATTCGCGTCACGATGGAGGGCGGCACACTGACCTCTACCGGTGTGGGCAAATATGTGGCCCGCCCGACAGCCGTAGGCCAGGACGTCATCTTCAGCGTTACCGGCGAGCTCAACGGCAAGATGCAGAGCATGGGCAACTTTACCTTCAAGGTGCGCAAGCTGCCCGACCCCACTCCCTACATCACCGTGGGCACCGATCGCTTTAAGGGCGGCCGCCTGGCCAAGGCCAGCATTCTCGGAGCTACGGGCATCGGTGCTGCCATCGACGACGGCTTGCTCGACATCCCCTTCCGTGTGCTCGGTTTTGAGACCGTATTCTTCGACCGCATGGGCAACGCCCGTCCCGAAGCCTCCAACGGGGCCAACTTCACCGAGTCGCAGCGCGAGCTGATGCGCTCCTTGCGCCGCGGACAGCGTTTCTACATCTCCAACGTGCGTGCCATCGGCCCCGACGGCATAGAGCGCAAGCTCAATGGCAGTTTGGAAATCATCGTCAACTGATACGGATAACCTATATAGCAAATAAAAAAATCCTTCAAAAATATGAAGCGTCTTCTATTCACCTTGCTCTGCCTCATCGCGCTGGCTGCCGTGGCACAACCCCCTGCACGCCGCAAGGCCGAAGCAAAAAAGTCTGAACAAGAAAAGGAAATAAAGGCCACCGGCTACAGAGATTTTCCCGTGGCTCAAACCATGCCGACCGATGCTGCCTGGCGCCGCGACATCTTCCGCCAAATCAATCTCACCAAGGAAGAAAACGCCGTGCTCTACTACCCCATCACCCCGCAGGATGGACAGATGAACCTCTTCAACTATCTCTTCAAGCTCATCATGCGCGGACAGATAAAGGCCTATGAATACACGCTCGACATGAACCCCCACTTCACCGACGACAAGCAGGTGAAGGCCAAGAAGATTATGGACGACCACCAGATCTTCTACGAGTCGCAGGATGGAAAAATCCGCGTAAACGATGCCGACCTCCCTTCGGAAGAGGTGAAGTACTATTTTGTGAAGGAGAGCATCTACTACGACCAGCACACGGCTTCGTTCCGCACCAAGGTGACCGCCCTCTGCCCCGTGCTGACACGCGGCGACGAAGAGTTTGGCGGAGCCGACTCGCGCTACCCCATGTTCTGGGTGAAGTATGAAGACGCAGCGCCCTATCTGGGCAAACTCATGCTCATGGGCAGCAGCTTGAACAACGCTGCTTCGATGTCGGCCGACGACTACTTTACGCTCAACCTCTACAAGGGCGACATCTACAAGACCACTAACTTGCAAGACCGCCTCATCAGCAACTATTGTCCCACCGACTCGGCCATGAAGAAAGAGCAGCGCCGCATCGAAAAGGAGCTGACCGACTTCCAAGACCACGTTTGGGGCAACGACTCTGTGGCCATACCGGCCGATACAACTAAGACCGACTCGCTCCAGGCTAAGCCGAAGAAGAAAAAGACAAGCAACAGCCGCCGCTCTTCGGTTTCCACCAAGAAAGACAAGCCCGAAAAGGCAAAAGCCAAGGCCGCCGAAAAGCGCCAGCGCTCTACACCAAAGAGCAGCAGCGGCACTTACAGCGTGCGACGCCAACGCCGATAAATTCCCACTAACAACGAGGGCCATACCGATATTTACAGGTATGGCCCTCGTTGTTTTCAAGCGCCCCAAAAAAGCAATCCCGAGTTGGTCGGCCCTGGTTCGTTCCAAGGACTTATTTTTCGACATGGCCCCTCCCTCCTCGCCCTAAAAGGGGAGGCACATAAATTTACAGGGCTGCGCACCGAGTTTTTCTTAGTAGCTTTCTAGGAAAACTTAGTAAACTACAAATTTTTCCTAGTA
>CALCHR010000098.1 GCA_937901185.1 uncultured Bacteroidales bacterium | reverse complement strand
TTTCTTAGTAAACTCCGAGTTTTTCCTAGAAGTTTACTAAGAAACGGCCCAAAATAGCCCTTGAAAATCAAGCGCTTACAAAACGGATTTTCAGAGCAGATTCTTCCGGATGGAAAAGCGCTCGGCCGGTCTGATTATTTCAATCAAGCAGCACAGGCTTAAATTTCTGATAAAATTTCTGAAAAACCGGCGCGGATAGCCCCTCCTATGGCATTTAATACGTATATTTGCCCACAGAATATGCTTATCAGCTAACAGAAAAACTATATATTATGGAAAAGATTGACTGGGCAAATCTGTCCTTTGGGTATCTCCCCACAGATTACAACGTGCGCTGCTACTACCGCAATGGCAGTTGGGGCGAAATTGAAGTAAGTTCTTCCGAGACCATCAACATCCACATGGCCGCCACTTGTCTGCACTACGGACAGGAAGCCTTCGAGGGCCTGAAAGCCTTCCGCTGCCCCGACGGCAAGGTGCGCGTGTTCCGCATGGAGGAAAACGCTGCCCGCTTGCAAAGCACTTGCCGCGGCATCCTGATGCCCGAGCTCCCCACAGACATCTTCTGCGAAATGGTGCGCCGCGCCATCAAGCTCAACGAGCGTTTCATCCCGCCCTATGAGAGCGGCGCTTCGCTCTACATCCGTCCCTTGCTCATCGGCACCGGTGCGCAAGTAGGAGTAAGACCCGCCGAGGAATATCTCTTTGTCATCTTCGTTACTCCCGTTGGCCCTTACTTCAAGGGTGGCTTCTCGGCCAACAACTATGTTATCGTACGCGAGTTTGACCGCGCAGCGCCCCTTGGCACCGGTACTTTCAAAGTGGGCGGTAACTATGCCGCCAGCTTGCGCGCCAACAAGAAGGCACACGACGCCGGCTATTCTTGCGAGTTCTATCTCGACGCGAAGGAGAAGAAGTACATCGACGAGTGCGGTGCTGCCAATTTCTTCGGTATCAAGGACAACACCTACGTCACTCCTAAGTCGGAGTCCATCCTTCCCTCTATCACCAACCGTAGCCTTCAGCAATTGGCCGCCGACCTTGGCCTTAAGGTAGAATGTCGCCAAATCCCCGAAGAGGAACTCTCCACATTCGAAGAGGCTGGCGCTTGCGGCACAGCAGCCGTTATCAGCCCCATCGCCCGTATTGACGACTTAGAAAAAGGCCACAGCTACGTCTTCTCAAAAGACGGCAAACCAGGCCCCGTATCTACCCAGCTCTACAACAAGCTGCGCAACATCCAATACGGCATTGAGCCCGACACTCACGGATGGGTCAGCGTGGTGGAATAAGCCATAAAAATCTCCGTTTATATTATCCACTTCAAAAAGAACCACTTTATGAAACCGAATAGTTTTCTCCGTGAAGAAGCCACCCTTAAGTTAGAGGGGAATTGGGGTAATATGGCACTCACAACATTGGTATTTTGTGTATGCCTTTACTTTGCGTTCCTTGTACCTTACTACATTTTTTTAAGTTCATTTATTGTACATCTCTCAGGGAACCCTGCTCTTCTTTCAGAAACGAGCAATCCTAACTCGCTTCAGATATTGTCAGATATGATATTACCACTTGGGGGATATTATCTTTCTTACTATGTCATATTGATATTGCTCGTCCCATTTTTTTGGGGCTATATTACTATTTTTCTTAATCTATACAGAAAAGGAAAAACAGATGTCTCCAACTTATTTGACGGCTATAGCAAATTCAAGAAAGTATTTTTCCCCATGTTGTTATGCGCAATATATCTATGGCTTTGGAATATACTTTTTAGTTTGGGAGCGTATCTACTGATAGCACTTTGCCTTTTCCTAAAACTAGACCCAACTCTAAGTATCTTTATCGGTTGTTTAGCACTTATCCCCTACTTTGCCAAGTGTTATTCCTATGCTATGACTCCTTATATAGTTATGGATTATCCTGACTTAACAAGCAACGAGGCCATCGAGGAGAGCATGCGAATGATGGATGGCTACAAGTGGAAGCTCTTCTGCCTCCACCTCAGCTTTATCGGCTGGGGCATCTTGGCCATTTTTACCTGCTGTATTGGTTTCCTCTGGTTCTACCCCTACTATCTGACTGCACAAGCCGCCTTCTACGAAGACCGCAAGGCTGAGTTCTATCCCGAAACCACCGAGGGAGAACCGGTGACTGAAGAGGAAGTTGTGGTAGACGAGCCGGTGAAAGAAGAAGTGGCTCAGAAAGAAGAAACCGCTGAGCCTGTAGCTCCGCAGAATGAAGATCACTACGACAAAGGTTAGAACAGAAAAATGAAACACATAGATTTACTAAAATTCTTAGCCGGAGGATTTGCGGCAGCCATCTTGGTGGCGACACCGAGCTGCAACTCCGACGCCAAGAAGCTCAAGGAGGCTGAGAAGGAACTTGAGGAGCTCCGCCAGCTTGCCGAACTCGACAAGCGCGAGATGGAGAACCAATATACCCAGTTCGCCTTGCAATACGATGAGCTGAAGAAGAGCGTGAAGGACGACTCCCTCATCGTGCGCCTCAACAACGAAAAGAAGCGCGCCGAGGAACTGCTTCAGGAACTGCCCCAGCTCCGCAACAACGACGTGGCAGAGATTCGCCGCCTCAAGAAGGAACTGGCCACCGTGCGCGCCGTGCTCCGCAGCTATATTTTGCAGGTCGATTCGCTTCAGCGCCTTAACCTGGCACTTATCGGCGAGCGCGATTCAGCCAGGGCGCAGCTCGGCAAAGCCACCACGGAAATCACCACCCTCTCCGAAGAGCGCGCCAGCCTCACCGAGATTGTGGCCATCGCTGCACAGCTCAACGCCACCGACGTCACCGTGGAACCGGTCAAGAAGAACGGAAAGACAGCCAAGCGCAGCAAGGACATTCAGAGCTTCACCGTTTCGTTTAGCATTAACCGCAACGTGACGGCCGACACCGGCGAGCGACAAGTATATGTGCGCTTGCTCAAACCCACGCAGGCCGTGGTCAACAAGTCGGGTATGTTTGCCTATGAAGACCGCGAGATAGAATACTCTGCTGTCAAGAGCATAGAATATACCGGACAGGAGCAACGCGTGACGCTCTACGTGCCCGTGAAGGAATATCTCGGCGCCGGCCAATACACCGCCTACATTTTTGTAGACGGACAGATGATAGGCTCCGGTAGCGTGACGATGAAAAAATAAGTCTGCAAGAAAAACAGGCTACCCTCTTTTACCCCCTGCGGCGCTGCATCACCCTTAGGAATGCAACGCCGCGGTTTTTTATTCAGCCTCCATGCTCCGGCTATCTTCCAAGAGAGAAAAGCACCATCAGTTTTTGCCTTTATAAGTCACTGAAAATCAAGGGGCATTTTTTGGCATTTCTTAGGTAAAAGCTAGGTGAATTTCGGTAACTACTAGGAAAATTTTGGTAACTACTAAGAACGCGAAAGTAACTACTAAGAAAAACGGGGTAATGTAGGGCTGAAAAAAGGAGATAGAGCAACGGCGGTTACGAACATCGCAACGGGGCTACCGGCTTACCTGCAAACGCTCTCTCTGCGCTATCAAAAAAAAGAAGGCGCTCGGTAAAAACCAAGCGCCTTCTGCTTCGTTGGGGTACCCGGACTCGAACCAGGAAAGACAGGACCAGAATCTGTAGTGTTACCATTACACCATACCCCAAACTGTCTGCAACTCGGGATACCCTCCCGTAATTACGCCTGCAAAGGTAAGGGGTTCTTAGGACATGAACAAATTTTCTGCCGTTTTTTTTAGCAGAACCTTTTATCTGAGCGCAAAAAAGTGGTCCACTTCTCAAAAATCGAGGTTGAGAAGGCTGTAAATTCTAAAAAATAAAAAAAGTACGGACTTTTAAGGGGCGGCGGTTTCATCATTCTCAGAAATCCTTTTACCTTTGCACATTAAATATATTATAAGACCAAGATGACACAAGCGAATCAACTCGTAGAAACTATTATTGAAGGCATACAAGAGAAGAAGGGCCACAAGATTGTAGTGGCCGACTTAAGAAAAATACAGACCGCTCCCTGCAGCTACTTTGTGATAGCCACCGGCAATTCGCCTCAGCAGGTGGAAGCCATAGCCGACTCTGTGGAAGAGTTTGCCCGCAAGAATGCCGGCGAAAAGCCCTCGGCCGTGGCAGGACTTCAAAATGCTTTTTGGGTGGCGATGGACTACGGCACCGTGATGGTCCACGTGTTCGTGCCCGAGGCCCGCGAGCATTATGACATTGAGCACCTGTGGGACGACGCTCATCTGACAGAACTTCCCGAACTAGACTAACGCATAGACAAACACATTTTTACCCCTATGGATAAAGATCAGAAAAAGAAAAACAATATGCCACGCTTCAACCTCAACTGGTTGTACATAGCCATCATAGCAGGCCTCGCCTTCATGATGTTCCAAAGCAACGGAGAGGGCGGAAGCAGTTTCAACAAAGAGGTAAGCTATACCACATTTAAGAACTATGTGGCCAAAGGCTATACCAATGACATCACCGTGAACAAGACAGACGGCATAGTGCGCATGGTGGTAGAACCAAAGTACATACGCGACGTATTCAAAGCCGGCACC
>CALCHR010000097.1 GCA_937901185.1 uncultured Bacteroidales bacterium | reverse complement strand
GTTGCTTGGTTAGCACTTAAATATCAATCTTGCAAAGAATTAATTGGCGAAAACAATTACGCTCTCGCTGCTTAATCGAAGTATAGTAGATAAGCTTTATTCCGACACAGGTGTTGGAACGAGACATCACCCAAGAGCTGTTTTTCCGAAGCGTCTTGATCCGGTGGTGCAGGTAAATCGGGAATAGTTTTGCGCGGCCCTGCGTGCAGGATGAAGTTTTAAGGGATAAGGTTCCGGTTGGTGGCTTCGGTCTTGTCGGTTCACGAAAATTTAGGCGAAGATAAGCATGTAGAAAGCATATTGCTTCCTTGTTTGGACGAGGGTTCAATCCCCTCCTGGTCCACTTGTAAAAAATAAAGAGACTATGTGGTGCGTTTGCCGGCATGGTCTCTTTTTTGCTATCAGGCAGAGAGATTTTCGAGAAGAAGGTCGGGGTAAGGAAATAGTTGGTCACATCCTGCGGCAAATGCAGAAATAGTTGTATTTTTGTGTGGCCAATGCAGAGGGAAAGGCTTCTGTGTGGGTGTGGA
The DNA here is from genome assembly GCA_937901185.1 of uncultured Bacteroidales bacterium. GTDB lineage: Bacteria > Bacteroidota > Bacteroidia > Bacteroidales > Bacteroidaceae > Alloprevotella. Next base: position 8,095 of record CALCHR010000097.1, on the reverse strand, counting down.
TATTACAGAATAGAAAGCAAGAATAACCTATGCAAGTGAAGATAGAGACCTCGTGGAAGGAACGTTTGGCGGGAGAGTTCTCGCAGCCCTATTTCCAACAGCTGGCAGCTTTTGTGCATTCGGAATATGCCTCCGGCGTTTGCTATCCTCCGGGCAAGATGATTTTCAGCGCCTTCGACCTCTGTCCTTTCGATGCGGTGAAGGTCGTCATCATCGGTCAGGACCCCTATCATGAGCCGGGACAGGCCGAGGGGCTCTGTTTCTCTGTGCCCGACGGCGTGGCGCATCCCCCTTCTTTGCAGAACATCTTTAAGGAAATAGCCAACGACCTTGGCACTCCCGCCCCCGGCTCCGGCAGTCTTCGCCGCTGGGCCGAGCAGGGCGTCTTGCTGCTCAACGCCACGCTGACGGTGCGTGCGCATCAGGCCGGTTCGCATCAGAACAAGGGCTGGGAGCAGTTTACCGATGCCGTCATCTCCCGCCTGGCTTCCGAGCGCGAAGGGTTGGTCTTTATCCTTTGGGGCAGCTATGCGCAGCGCAAGGGACAGATTATAGACCGCAAGCGCCATCTTGTGCTGCAGTCGGCCCATCCGTCGCCCCTTTCCGCTTACCGAGGCTTTTTCGGAAACCATCATTTCAGCCAGGCCAATGCTTATCTGCAAGCGCGCGGTGAAGACCCCATTGTGTGGTAAGGGCCATTAGTTAGAGAATCATACATTTATATATATGCTACCCATCTTGCAAGTGGGAGACGTCATTCTCTCCCCGGATATTTTGACAGAATGTTTTTGCTGCGACCTCGATGCCTGCGGCGGCGCCTGCTGTATTGAGGGCGATGCCGGAGCACCTTTGCGCATGGAGGAAGTGGGCGAGTTGGAAAACGTGTTGGACGAGGTATGGCCCGAGTTGAGTGCCGAAGCACAGAGCGTTATCGACCGCCAAGGCGTGGCTTACACCGACGAGGAAGGCGACCTTGTGACGAGCATCGTGCGCGGCAAGGACTGCGTCTTCACCTGCTACTCGCCCGACGGTTGCTGCTACTGCGCCACGGAAAAGGCCTTCCGCGAAGGCCGCACCGCCTGGTGCAAGCCCATCTCTTGCTACCTTTACCCCATCCGCGAGAAGCGCTTCGCCAATGGCTTGGTAGGGCTCAACTACCACCGCTGGAACGTCTGCCACGCCGCCGTGAAGAAAGGCCGCGAGCTAGGACTGCCCGTCTATAAGTTTCTGAAGGACCCCTTGATAGCCCGCTTCGGCGCCGAGTGGTATGCCGAGTTGGAGCAGATGGCCGACGAACTGCGTCGCGACGGTCTCATAAAGTAAAATTTGCTCTCCGCGCCCTGCGTAAGTTCGTCGGCGCGCAGCACATTTCTGTAGGCAAAAATAGAGATAGTTTAGACAACATTTAGAAATATCTCCGTGAAACCGATGGCTCAGTCCGTCGGTTTTTCTTTTCAGAAGCAGCAGCGAAAAGGCTTGGCGTATAGCCTGCATCAAAAATAAAACGCCGTGTGTAAGGGCTTTTTCAAATAAAAAGAATAACTTTGCCCTTACCAAAATATCTATAATGCGTATGCTAAATAATCTACACCTCTCCAAGTTGATACCCGAGCAGGCCAAGCGCTATGGTGAGCGCGAGGCTTTGAGCTATCGCGACTACGACTGCGGCCGTTGGTTGTCGGTGACGTGGAATCAGTTTTCAGAAACGGTGAAGGCCGTTTCTCAGGCGTTGCTCCGCTTCGGCGTAAAGGTACAGGAAAACGTGGCAGTCTTCTCTCAGAACAAGCCCGAATGTCTGTATGTCGACTTCGGAGCTTACGGCGTCCGCGCAGTTACTGTGCCTTTTTATGCCACCAGCTCCGCCGCTCAGGTCACTTACATGATGAACGATGCCGCTGTGCGCTTGCTCTTCGTAGGCGAGCAGCAGCAATATGATACCGCATTCAGCGTGGTTTCCCATTGTACCGCGCTGGAGAAGATTGTTATCTTCGACCGCAAGGTTCAGAAAAATCCGCAGGACCACATCTCTGTCTACTTCGACGAGTTCCTGGCGCAAGCCGGCGCCGACGAACAGTTGGAGAGCGAATATGCCCAGCGTCAGGCCGATGCCTCTTTTTCCGACCTGATGAACATCCTTTACACCAGTGGCACCACTGGTAATAGCAAAGGCGTAATGTTGACCTACAGCATGTACCACGAGGCCTTCCGCGTGAACGACATGGCGCTCAACCTTACCGAGAACGACGTGGCGCTCAACTTCCTTCCCTTCACCCATGTCTTCGAGCGCGCCTGGTCCTACTGGTGCCTCACCGAAGGCGCTCGCCTGGCTGTCAATCTGCGTCCCACCGACGTGTTGCAGTCCTTGCGTGAGGTACACCCCACCTGCATGTGCGCCGTGCCTCGTTTCTGGGAAAAAGTATATCAGGGAGTGCTCGAGAAGATGGAGAATGGCTCCTTCGTAGAGCGCAAGCTCATCGGCGAAGCCATCGAAGTGGGCAGCCGCTATTGGGCCGAATACAAGTCGAAAGGCATCACGCCGCCCGTAGGTCTCTCCTTGAAATACGCCTTCTTCAGCAACACCGTCATCAAGAAGCTCCGCAAGACGCTGGGCTTTGAGCGCGCTAATTTCTTCCCCACGGCCGGCGCCGCCGTTCCGCCCGAGGTAGAGAAGTTTGTCCACGCAGCCGGACTCAACATCGTGGTGGGCTACGGTCTTACCGAGTCGACCGCCACCGTTTCCTGCGACATCCCCGAAAAGACTGTAACCCTCGGTTCTGTGGGTCGTATGGTCTCAGATCTTGAAATCAAGTTTGGAGAGAACAACGAAATCCTCCTGCGCGGTAAGACCATCACTCCCGGCTACTATAAGAAAGAAGACGCCACGCGCGAGGCCATCGATAGCGAAGGCTGGTTCCACACAGGCGATGCCGGCTACATGAAGGACGGCGAACTCTTCCTCACAGAGCGCATCAAGGACCTCTTCAAGACCTCCAACGGCAAGTACATCGCTCCGCAGGCCATCGAGTCGAAGCTGGTCATCGACCGCTACATCGAGCAGATAGTCATCGTGGCCAACGAGCGCAAGTTTGTCTCCGCCCTCATCGTGCCCGCCTTTCCGCAGCTCGAAGCCTACGCCGCCGAGCAGGGCATCAGCTATGCTTCGCGTCAGGAACTGTGCGCTCATCCGGCCGTCAATAAACTCATCGCCGACCGCATAGAGACGCTGCAGCAAGACCTGGCCTACTTTGAAAAGGTGAAGCGCTTTGTGTTGCTCAGCGAGCCCTTCGGCTTGGAAAACGGCGAGATGACCAACACGCTCAAGGTGAAGCGCAACGTGGTGTACGAGCACTACAAGGCTCAGATAGACGCCATGTATGCCGCCGCCGAGCGCGAGCAGGCATAGTGCGGCGTCCGCCGTCTCCCCATAAGCAACAAGGCTGAAATTCCGCAGGTTCGGGATTTCAGCCTTGTTGTTTTATTGCTTGGTGCAGATGCGCCGGCGTCCGTCGGGCAGTTCTGTGATTTCCACCCGCAGTGCGTCTTCGGGTAGCAGCTCTTCTATCAGCTCCGGCCATTCAATGAAGCAGAGCGCGCCTGAATAGAAATAGTCCTCGTAGCCCATGTCGTACACCTCGGAGAGCTTGTTGATGCGGTAGAAGTCGAAGTGGTACACCAGTTCGCCCGTCTCGTCCGAGCGATACTCGTTTACGATGGAGAAGGTAGGCGAGTTTACCACGTCGTCAATGCCCAGCACCTCGCACAGGGCCTTTACAAAAGTTGTCTTACCTGCGCCCATACTTCCGTAGAAAGCCACCACCGTGTGCTCCTCGAGCGTTTCGATAAAGGTGCGCGCCACGGCATGCAGGTCGTCCAGCGAGTTGATATACAATTCCATAATTTTTTCGTCTGTAAGTTTGGTGCAAAAATAAGCCTTTTTTCCGTGCCGCAAAAGCACACCGCCCTAAACTTTTGCGCCGCCGCACCGCACTTTCCTCCTTTGATTTTATTCCCCCACATCACCTCGTTTTTCTTAGTAGTTACTTTCGCGTTCTTAGTAGTTACCGAATTTTTCTTAGTAGTTACCGAAATTTACCTAGCTTTTACCTAAGAAACGGCCAAAAATCACTATTGAAAATCAAGCGATTACAAAGGCCCTTTTTCTCCTATTCTTTGGGCCGCCCGAAATGGGGCCGTGCAACAAGTAATCTTTCCTTTATTTGTTTACAAGTGTTAAAAATGGGGGGGTAATTTTTAATTTTTTAGAAAATTATATATTTGCACATTCTTAATTACTCCAAGTATGTAAAGAAATACTAAACAGATAATAGATTTTATGATGAAAATTTTAGGAAATCTGAAATGGTGGTTGCTTGTGGCCGCCGTAGTTTTTAGTCAGACTGTCGCTGCGCAGACCGACGATAAGGTTTACCGAGCTAAGCTCGTGCAACTGTTTATGGTGGGTGGATTCAGCGATCAGCTGGATATGAAGTCGCTCCGTAATATATACCTCCAGGAGGTGCAGCAGCGCGAGGAAGTGCATCCCGACGACGAGCAAGCCTTGGTGGACGAGTACGTTGCAGATTATATGGCCGAGGACTTTGTGGAAATAGTTTTGCCCTACTATAAGAAGCACCTGAGCCTGGAAGACCTTGACTATTTTATACAGCTGCGACAGGACGAGGAGTACAAGGCTGTGCTGAAAAAGCAGAACGACCTCAACAAAAGAATAATGCTCCAAGAGGATACCGAATACATCCAGGTGTACATGCTCAAGAGCATACAGAGCATTCAGCAGAAGAGAGCCCTGCCGGCATTGCCCAAGGTGGCTTGCACCGCGAGCTACAAGCAGAAATTCAATACGCTGGCTGCCGACATGAAGCCCGTTTTGAGAGAAACATTCGCCGCCCTCTTCACGCAGAACTCCGGGGGACTGCCTCTCAACAAGATGTTGACAACAAAGGCTGAGCGCGATAAGCTGGTGACGGCCCTGACAAATTTCTCTATCAATGAAACGTTGCAGGAATATACCAAGACCTTCTCCGAGAAGGACCTGGACTTGCTACTTAAAAACAGCCAGGCTCCACAAGAGGCGCGGCTGTTGGAGATGACGAAGGAAATGACGCAAAACCTTATGGACCTCGGGCAGAGTGTGCACAGCCGTTTTGCCGAATGGTGCGATGCGCGCCTCGCCGTTGAATTGTTCTCCGAGGCACAGATAGATTCGTTGCTGACGCAGGTGTTGGCGAAAGTAGAACCGAGGGCCGAAGTGAAAGCATTGGCCGACGAGAAGATAGCCAAGGTGCGCAAGAAAGCAAGCAACGCTACTAAAGTCTACGAGTATATGGCGGAAGACGTAACCGACTTCCACGACAAAGCCAAAGTTGCCTGCTATCTCTATACACAGGGCGAAACGCTGGGCGCTAAAGTCTTCATAGCGTCTATCATAAAGATGGAGCGCACCTCCAACTTCAGAGCGACGGCAGACCCTGTGGCGTTGATAGATGATTATGCCAACATACACATCCTGTGGGCAAAGATGCTCGAGGCTGCCGGCAATCTCCCAAGAGCACAAAAAGAGTACGTCTCTATGCTCAACAGCTATAGAAAACAAGGCCCTGCTGACCGCCCGATGTTTAGAGAAAACTCCGACGGCACTATCTCCTACACCAAAGAAATGCTGGGCTTGAGCAAGTTGGTTTACCTCAACCTTCGCAACGAGCCCTTAAGGGCAATAGCAACGTTGGGTGAACTGAAAAAATACTATCCCGAAGACGCCTACATACAAGCTGCGCAAAAGAGCCTTGTGGATTCGGTGACAGAAGTTTATCTTAAAGACGAAGACCCTTTCAAAGCCTGCACTGGTCTGAACAAACTGAAGCAGGAGTTCCCAAAGAATAAGCTGGTGAATGCCGCGTTGGAGCAGACTGTGAACGTGGTCGTAGACAGCTGCTTGAAGGAAAAAAGCCATAGCGCTTATAGGAAACTGACAGAGTTGGAAGAGGAGATGCCTCGCAATCTGAAGATTCAAGAAGCGAGATTGGCGTTGTATGATGAACTTGATAAACAAAGTTCTATTACAGGCGAGCCGAACCCTATGAGAACCGTAGACTCGGATAAAGTTTATGCCGTAGTAGAGAATCCGCCCACCTTCCCGGGCGGCGAAGCTGCGCTGCTGGCTTTTGTGGCAAAGAACATAGTATATCCGAAAGAGGCCTTGGAGGAAGTAATAGAAGGCGTAGTGTTGCTTCGGTTTGTCGTAATGGAAAATGGTAGCGTTGGCGATGTGCTTGTCACACGCGGCATCTATCCCGCTTGCGACAAAGAAGCCGTGCGCGTGGTGAAATCGTTGCCGCGCTTTATTCCCGGCAAGCAATCCGGCAAACCGGTAAAGACGTGGTACTCGCTGCCCATTCGCTTCCAGATAGCCGGTAAGCCCAGTTGGAGACGATAAGGAGGTAGAAAAAAGCCTTTCCGCCTTGAAAAAATCCTCCCCATATCACGGCCCGTTTCTTAGTAGTTACCTAAGCGTTCTTAGTAGTTACCGAAATTCACCTAGCTTTTACCTAGTTTTTCCTAGCTTTTACCTAAGAAACGCCCGAAAATCGCTACTGATTCTCAGAGGGTTAGAATGGGAGTTTTAGCGGCGCTCCGCGATACAATAAATAGTAGAATAAAAATTTTCTAAAAATATAAATATTATGTTGTCAAATTCAGAAATTAAGAACGAGGCCCTCCGTTCCCTTAAGGGCCGTTGGGGGTTTGCCTGTGTGTTAACCGTGATTTACTTTGTTTTCTCATTGGCCACCGACCTATTTCCTATCCCGGAAGACTGGGTCACTTGGGTCGAATTGGCTTATGCTTTGTTGTTTACAACAATAATAGGTCAGGGCTATTGTGTGAGTATGTTGCAGATTGCGCGTGGAGAGAAGACGCAAGTAGGCACTCTGTTCTGCGGTTTCAAAGACTACAAACGCATCTTCATTTGCTATTTCTTGGTAAGTGTTATTCTCGGCGTGAGTTTCCTTCTGCTCATCGTGCCCGGCGTGATTGTCTCCTTGATGTTGGCCCTTGTACCCTTTATCTTGAAGGACCACCCCGAGCTGGGCGCTATCGCAGTGCTGGAAAAGAGTGTGCAGATGATGAAGGGCCACAAGAAGCGCCTGTTCTTTTTGTGCTTGAGCTTCCTCGGCTGGATTCTTTTGTGGTTTGTGCTAATCGTAGTGCTGGCCGCGGTGTCGGTCTTTATGGAACTATCCCTTTCCATTTCAGTGTCGGAAGACTTGATGGGTTGGGTGGTTGTTCTGATGACAGTCCTGTTTATGCTACCCTTCCTTCCCTACTATTATACCTCGGTAGCCGCTTTCTATGAAGAAGTAAAAGCCGCCGAGCAGGCAGCAGAGCTTAAGGCAGAGGCCGAAGAAAAGTAAGACGTGCTAAGCATACATGCTATGAAACCATCTATTCTGGAAAAGTTTATCGTGGTGGCGGTGGTGCTCCTCGTGGCTCTTTTGCTATGGCCGACACCTGCAGAAGAGAAAGAGGCAGATACCAAAAAGGAAACCGCATCTCAGTCCGCAGCGGCTCCGCAAGCGAAGCCTCAAGCCGTGTCGCAAACAAAGTCTGATGCAGAAGTGGTATATAAAATGGTAGATACACCTGCGGTGTTCCCGGGCGGCGAAGCTGCGCTGCTGGCTTTTGTGGCAGAACACATAGAATATCCGCAGACCGCCTTGGAGAAGAACGTCCAGGGCGTGGTGTTGCTCCGCTTTGTCGTCATGGAAGACGGCAGCATCGGCGATGTGCTGGTCACTCGCGGCATTGACCCCGACTGCGACAAAGAAGCCGTGCGCGTAATCAACTCCTTGCCGCGCTTTATACCCGGAAGGCAAGACGGAAAGCCGGCGAAGGTGTGGTACACGCTGCCCATTCGTTTCCAGATTCAAGACTAGCAGTACAGAATATCCCATGCGCCTCTCCTCTTAGGGAGAGGCTTTTTTGTAGGGGTGGAGGTTGATTATTTTACAGGGCTGCGCACCGGGTTTTTCTTAGTAGTTACTTTCGCGTTCTTAGTAGTTACCGAATTTTTCTTAGTAGT
>CALCHR010000096.1 GCA_937901185.1 uncultured Bacteroidales bacterium | reverse complement strand
CTCGGTTTCGGCTGTACCGGTCATGCCCGATAGCTTGTGGTACATGCGGAAGTAGTTCTGCAAGGTGATGGTGGCGAAGGTTTGCGATGCTGCTTCAACCTTCACTCTCTCCTTGGCCTCAATAGCCTGGTGCAAGCCGTCGCTATAGCGACGACCCTCCATGATACGGCCAGTTTGCTCGTCGACAATCTTCACCTCGCCTGCTTCGGTCACGATATACTCAGTGTTTTTCTCAAACATGGTATAGGCCTTCAACAGCTGGTTGATGGTGTGCACACGTTCACTCTTTATGGCATAGTTGGTAAACAGCTCGTCCTTCTTCATCAGCAGTTCTTCGCCTTCAAGGCCGCTGCCTTCGAGGGTCGACATCTCTGATGCAATATCGGGCAATACGAAGAGGGTGGGATCAGATGCGTTACCTGTGATGAGTTCGATGCCTTTGTCGGTGAGGTCCACGCTGTTCATCTTTTCATCGATGACGAAGTAGAGTGGCTCTACGGCTTCGGGCATACGACGGTTGTTCTGTTCCATATAGATGGCCTCAGTCTTGAGCATACCGGTCTTGATGCCGGGCTCGCTAAGGAACTTAATCAGGGGCTTGTTCTTGGGCAGGGCTTTGTGGCTGCGGAAGAGAGCCAAGAAGCCGGCTTCTACCTCCTCCTGTTTCTCGGAATAAACGAGTCGCTTGGCCTCGGCGAGAAGTTGGGTAGCTAAGCGTTTCTGTGCTTCGACGAGACGTTCTACGAGAGGGCGCAGATCATCGAACAACTGGTCGCTCTTTTTGGGTACGGGACCTGAAATGATGAGCGGCGTGCGGGCATCATCAATCAATACTGAGTCTACCTCATCGACGATAGCATAGTTGTGGCGGCGCTGCACGAGGTCAGCAGGCGATGAAGCCATGTTGTCGCGCAGATAGTCGAAGCCAAATTCGTTGTTCGTACCGAAGGTGATATCGGCGAGGTAAGCCTGGCGGCGGGCCTCAGAGTTGGGCTGGTGCTTGTCGATGCAGTCGACCGTGAGTCCATGGAACATGTAGAGCGGCCCCATCCACTCGGAGTCACGCTTGGCAAGGTAGTCGTTCACCGTCACCACATGGACGCCATTGCCTGTGAGTGCATTAAGGAATACGGGTAATGTAGCTACAAGGGTCTTACCTTCACCCGTAGCCATCTCGGCAATTTTACCTTTGTGTAAAACTACACCACCGAAGAGCTGTACGTCGTAGTGTACCATGTTCCATATGGTTTCGTTACCACCGGCCTCCCAATGATTCTTGTAGATGGCCTTGTCGCCCTCGATACGCACAAAATCCTTTGTGGCAGCCAGCGTGCGGTCCATATCGGTAGCTGTTACCTCAACCTCTTCGCTCTCTGCAAAGCGACGCGCGGTCTCCTTCACGATGGCAAAGGCTTCAGGTAATATGTCGTCGAGAGCGACCTCATACTTGTCCAGTACGGTGGTCTCGAGTTTGTCTATTTCGTTGAAGAGTTTCTCGCGCTCCTCAATCTCGGTCTCTTCGACCTTAGCTTTCAGCTCAGCAATTTTGGCATTCTCTGCTGTGGCTGACTGCTTGATGCGCTCCTTCAGCTCTTGTGTCTTAGCACGCAATTCGTCGTTCGTCAACTTCTCTATGTCGGAGTAGGCGGACTTAACCTTTTCTACCCAAGGTTGAATCTCACGCATGTCGCGTGTATTCTTGTTACCGAACAACTTTCCTATCAGTTCATTAAATCCCATATAGTATATTTTATTTTTCGTTTACACTTTTTTTACCATATGCCATTGAGCAACAATCACACCAACAGGCTCCTTACCTACACATGTTGCAAAATTGGCATAAATGCTGACAAACTAGCCGGCTTTGTCTTCGCCGTTTGTCCTCGCCTAAAGGCGCAAAGTTACAATTTTTTTTTGGATATTCAGTCAAACCTCACATAGTTTCCCAACAAATGACATATTTTAAGATTATTTGATCGATTTTTTCCGCTGCTATTTGCTCACATTTAATGAATTCTTCCTACTTTTGCAGCGAAAATTCATCAACATATACCCCATGAAAAAGATTGCAATTCTACTTGTTGCTTATTTGGTTTGTGTTGCCTTGCATGCAGAGGAACGTCATATCACCTTCGGCGAACTCCCCAAAGAGTCCAAAGTATTTATTCTCACTCACTTCAAGGACTCTACCCTCAGCGAAATATC
>CALCHR010000095.1 GCA_937901185.1 uncultured Bacteroidales bacterium | reverse complement strand
TCTCTACAGAGGCTTGGACTGAAATGCGTCGTACCGGCTATCCTAAGGTGTTCCCCGTATTGAACGCAGGTGATGGCGACGGTTCAATCAAGCAGGGAGAAATGATTCGCCGTATTCCTTGGAATGCAAGCGACCCCATCGTTCAGCAGCTCGTTGAAGCTTCCGGTATCCCGGCTCTCGGTGGTCCTGACCTTCAGGCTACTCGTTTGTGGTGGGACGTAGATGCTCCTAACTTCTAAGACTAAAATTATAAAGATGTGCTCCTGTGGTTGACACAGAGCACATCTTTTCTGTATTAAGAAACCCTTATTTTCTAATCTATAATCTTAATAATTACCAGTATGAAGAAAAAGTACATCGCAGGTTTTGTACTCGCATGCTCTTTGTTTGGAGTGCCTGTACAAGCACAAGAGTATTCACCTTCAGCGACCAGTGAAATTTATGATTTCTCCGGCTTCAACGATGTGAATATTCTGAACCTTTTCTACAAGGTATGGCAAGATGGTAATCGCAGATATCCTACTGAAGCCGAATTTGAGGCTGCGGGTATTCAAGCCCAGGACCTTGCGTTTATCCGTTCACACGTTCGTCGTGCCGAAATTATGAGCCGTGCCGACCGTCTCGTTCCTAAGACTTATGAGACACGTAACCTCTTTATGAACATTCCTATGGATGTGGGTAAGGATGGTTCTGTAGGTCATCCCGAAGGCAAGTTCTTGGCCGACGTTTATTCTATGTGGCAATACACCAACCTCTTCGGCTCTTGGAACCATGGTGTGTTCTCTGTGCCCGGTGCTTGGGTGGATGCTGCCCACCGTAACGGAACCGACATCATGTCCGGTATCAAGTTCTTCGAGTCTTGGAACGCCGGCGGTGATGCCGAATACAGCTCATTTATTACCCAGAAGGATTCAAAGGGTAAGTTCAAGTGGGTAGAACCGCTCATCAACTGCTTGATGTATTTTGGTTCAGATGGTATCAACTACAACTGGGAAGATATCTCTTATCAAGAAGAAGACATTATGCAGTTCCACAAGGAATTGTGGAAGTATGCTAAGCAAGTAGGCTTTGACAACTATCACAGTGCTATTTACACTAGCTCATCTGGTATGACTGCAGGTAATGTGGATGCACTCTTTGGTACAACTGAAACTGGTAAGACCCACGACACTATGCTCAACTATGCATCTGGTGCATTCTCTTATCAGATGGCATCTTCTGTACAAACAGCTGAGGCTGCTATGGGTACAGCCGATGGTCTCTACGCCGGTGTTTGGATTGCCGGTATGAGCGGCCGTGGTTGGGATCGCGTAGACGTCGGCGATGCTCACAGATGTGGTCTTTGCCTTTGGGGCGAGCACGGACAGAGCCGCTTTATGAGCTACAACACAGGTGATGGCCAGTTTGATACCCAAGGTAACTATCAACGCTTGCTTGAGCGTGGATTCTCCGGCGGTTATCGTAACCCCGCTTCTCGTCCTGTCGTGAGCGACCAGAATCTTAGCTGGGAGCGTACCGCTACTGCTGAAGCTCTTGAAACCTTTGCCGGTTTGGCAGAGTGGATTCCCGAGCGTTCTGCTATCCAGGGCAATCTTCCCTTCGGTACTTACTTCACACTTGGTAATGGCGACCGCTATTTCTACAAGGGTAAGAAATCTTATGCCGGCAACTGGTACAACATGGGTGCGCAAGACGTAGTGCCCACTTATCGCTGGCTCATTTACAATACCGGTACTACCACTACTGCCAATAATATCGAAGTGAACTACACTCACCTCGATGCTTACACAGGCGGTTCTTGTATCGAGCTTACCGGTAAGTCTAACTCTACAGGTAATGACATCATCCTCTACAAGACCAACTTGAAGGTGAGCGGTAGCAATCCTTATGCCAAGGTGGCTGTGAAGACTATCAAGGATGTGAAGGCCACTAACCTCTATGTGATTCTTAAGAAGAAGGATAGCAACGCATGGATTGAAGTGCCAGTAGGCAATGTTGCCGGTACCACTTGGGAAGAAAAGACTCTTGAAGTTCCCGGTTTGGCCACTGGCGACGTGGTTGAGCGTATCGGTCTCCGCGTGAAGGGCGAGAACAAAGACTATCAGCTCTATGTTGGTAAACTTGAGATCAACGACAACAGCAAGGTAGTTCCTGCCGAAGTAAGCAACCTCACTGCTGAAGTAAAGCAAGAGACTAAGTCTTCTATGGCTGTGAAGCTCTACTGGAACGTAGAAGCTCAGGCTAAGACTCGCGCTGCTTGGGACCTCCTTTACAACGACGAGGCCAACATCCACCACTTTGAGGTGCTCTATAAGGTAGGCGAGAAGGGTGCTGTGCAGCAAGTGGGAACCACTTCACAGTGGGCTACGCTTGTTCCCAACATTGAGTTCGCTAATGCTACAGACGAGCCCTACATCGGTGTGCGTGCCGTTTCTACCGACCTCAAGACCTATTCAGAAGTGCAGTGGCTCAAGGTTCCCCGTGCCAATGCAAACAATCTCCCCGAGAGAAAAGTTACTTACGGCAACTATGGCGTGAGTGAGTTGGATGAGTACAGCGAAGGTGTAGACCGTGCTCGCGCGCTCCGTTACCTCACCGACGTAACTACCAGCGGCGCTGTTCAGAACCTCGACTATCATTCTGACACCCGTGTACTTGATGGCACACAGTATGTAGATGCTCTCGACCACGTGCTCAAGGTGAAGCAAGGTCAAACAGTTTCTATCTACCTCAAGGCTTATGATAGTACTTATGGTCCTCTCTATTCAGACAACGGTGGTCCTGACGGTTTGCGTTGGTGCTTCGCAGGTGGTTGGATGGACCTCAACGGTAGCGGTGACTTTGACAAACCGCTCCCAACAGAGAGAACTGCTGCTGAGATTGCAGACGGCAAGACAACTACAGACCCCGAAGGCGAGCGCTTGTTCTTTGCCGGAACAATACGTG
>CALCHR010000094.1 GCA_937901185.1 uncultured Bacteroidales bacterium | reverse complement strand
CTGAGAAGGTGAAAAGCATCTGGGGCGAGGCTGTCGAGCTCTACAAAGCGGGCGAAGCCTTGTACCTACCGAAAGAACTCGAACGCACAGCGAGAGAGGTCCAAGAGAGCTACGAGGAAGAGAACCCGAGGGCGGGCATCATCGCCGACTACTTGGAGCGCTTGCTCCCGACCGACTGGGACAGCCGGGACTTATACAGCCGCAGAGCGTGGCTTGAGTCTGACGCGGTTGGCACTGTTAAAAGGACGACAGCCTGCACGCTTGAGATATGGGCGGAGGCACTCGGTGGAAACCCCGACAAGATCGACCGCTACGTCGCGAAAGAAGTGCGCGACATTATGGCAGGCCTTAGCGGCTGGATGCATCAAGGTGCAAAGCAGCGAACCATCCGACCATACGGCCGCCAAAAATACTACGAAAGGAGAGAAGGATGACAAAGAAGCAATTTTTCAAAAAGACAGGGCTCAACCCTTATACAAGAGATAAAAAGACCTATATTGACTTAGTCAAAAAACACAAAGGCCGCCTCTCATATCGGTGGATGCTCGTGATGGTGTATGCCGCGATAATGCTAGGAAAACGCGGAGCAGAAATTCCGTACTATATCGACGCAGTCGTTGAAAGTGCAAAACGCGACGAGCAACAGGAACGACTTGAAAGGCTCGAGGAGGCGCAAACATGAACAACGACATCGTAAACCGCCCGGCACACTATACGGACGGAAAAATTGAAGTAATAGACTTTATTGAAGACAAGGGACTCAACTTCCACCGCGGCAACGCTGTCAAGTACATAGCACGCGCAGGAAAGAAAGACCCGGCGAAAGAGGTCGAGGACCTTGAGAAGGCTCGCTGGTATATCAACCGCGAGATTGAGAGATTGAAAGGCTTGAAGGAGCAGGAGAGTCAAGAAGTCCCAGAGGGTGACAGGGAATGCGCATACTGCAAATACAATGAGCCGAACACGACCGGAAAACCTTGCAGACGTTGTTACAACGGCATGTTTTGGAGGTCCAAAGAATGACCGAACTCGAAAAGGACATAGAGCGCAAACTCAAAGACCTCGTTGAAGACCTCAATGGCAAGTGCTTGAAGTGGACCTGCCCCGGCTGGCGTGGCGTGCCTGACCGCATCGTCTTGATGCCACGCGGGCGCGTCTACTTCGTGGAGCTGAAACGACCGAAAGGCGGAAAGCTCAGCGAGATGCAAAAGCTCGAAAGGAGCAAGAAAGAGAGAGACTGCGCATAGAAAAAGAGGAAGACAAAATAATGCAGCAGTACGCCGATTCCATTGAAGCGGCTCAGTGGTCTGTAGCGAAAGGCAACAAGAGCAGATTTAAAGGAAAGAATGCCTCTGCCGTCAATTGGCTTCTGAACACAGCACTTCCCGCTGCTGCGGATGGTGAAATGACTTCGAAACAGCTTGCTACGCTCATAAAAGCGTGGGAGCAAGCTCAGAAAACAAAAGCAAAAACAGACGATGAGATGGTTCG
>CALCHR010000093.1 GCA_937901185.1 uncultured Bacteroidales bacterium | reverse complement strand
TCTTCGAGCGCCCCACTTCCAACAGGTCGTCTGTTTCGCTCTCGTCGAAGGTCACGGGCGTTGCCGTACTCGTGAGTGCGGTACCGCCACCGCCGATGAGCACCGAGCAACTTGCTCCGGCAAGACTCTTGAAACTAATTGTCCATCCCATACGCTTGTCTATATATTAACACGTTCCGCTTACTATACGGCCACATCGTCGCCGCAGGTTTACCCACGCTGGAAGTTGGTTGTGACGTACTCACCGCGACCTGTGCGACGGCCGTTGTTGTTGAGTACCAATCGGATTTGCTCGCCCGTGATGATGGCCGAGAGGTTTAGGTTCTGCAAGCCACCTCCTTCGAGCTGACTGGCAATGTTGCCCTGCTGGGCTTTGTTAAGCACCAGTTCACCGGCATTGGCCATGATTGGGGTCATATCGTTGCTGTAGTGGTTGCCTTGCACGAGATAGCCGACAGCGGCATGTGGAACCAAGCCACCACGATTCATGCCTATTGCCGCCATGCCTATCTTGGCAAAGCCGCTGAGGATGTCGAAACCGCCCTTTGCCGTCTGTGTGGCCTGGATCAGTGTTGTCACGGTCAGGATGGCGGTCAATATGCCGCTTATAGTCTGAATGGCCCCGATGGTCTTGGCCAGTCCTTCAGGAATCTGCACACCGAGGTTCTGAACACCGCTCACGATGCTGCTGATGGAGCCCGTCACCTTCGAGAAGTCGCTGGCGAACTGCTCCATGCCTCCGTCTTTGCCTTTGGCCGTCGTGACGGCTCCTGTAGTGGTGTTGAGTGAGAACTTCTTGCCCGTCTGCTGGCTCATTGAGTTGAGTATGCCCTGCCAAAACTCGTTGCCGATATAGTCGCCAGCCGTCTTGCCGTCGCCGAAAATGCGCTTAAAGATTTCCTGCGGGTCAAACTGCGCCGCATCCATGCCATTCTCGATGGCGGTCTTCATCAGGTTGCCGAGCGACTGTGCATCGGCCAGTTGGTCGTTCAAAGAGTCTAACAACTCGCTGCCTACGTCGGCCTGACTGATGCGTTCCTTCAGATTGCTGATGAATGCGTCGAGGTTGTTTTGCGTATATGTAAAGTCGAGCGGCATGACAGACTCGCCACCGGCACCCACCACTTTCTTATTGGCTGCAAGGTATGCCTTCAGGTCGTTCGCCTTCAGCGCGTTCGCCCGCTCCGTCTCGGCATCGGTCAGTTTCTTGGTGGCCTGCTCCTGCTCACGGGTCTTTTTCTCCATGAGTTTCTGAGCGTCGGCTAACAGCATCACCTGCCCGTCGTAGAGCGTAATGTCGTGCGCCAACTTTGCCTGTGCATTCAGCCACTGCTGCCAAATGCGGTCGCGCTCAGCCAGTTCCTTATCGACGGTGCTACCTCCTTTTGTTTTAGTGGTAGTCGTCGTCGTGGTAGTATTTGTTGGATTACTAAGAGGGTTAAGTATGTTTTTTGCAGCCTGCTGATAGTCTGCAAGCATTTTCTTGGCAGCGTCAACCTCTGCCTGTATCTTAGTAGCGTCGAGTGATCCGTATTTCTCTGTGATGGCACCGATACGCGATTGCAAAGCCTCGCCACGTTCACCACGCTGCCAGGCTCGTATGTCTTTGATTTGCTGTTCACGCGGATTGATGTATCGCCAGAACTGCTCCTGCTGCTGTTGGTATATGCCCTGACGGTTTTCCTCTCTTGCATTCGACAGGTTCTGCGTCATTCTACCCACCTTGGCGTTGCCACCGAGTATGCCGTATGCGTTGGCGAGTCGGCCTGCTTCTGTCAATTTATTGATCAAGTTTGTCAGCGGCCCCCCAACAACATCCATGATACCAATCTTCATGGAAGTCCATAGGTTGTTGCTGGCCTCTTGTAGTGGTGCGAATTTGCGACCAAGTTCCTCCATTTTGTTCTGAAGGCTTACGTTAGCCTGTGCGGCACGGTCGGCAGCTGTCTCGACATATTCACCGGCAGAGGCCATCTGTTCGCGGATGATAGCACCGACGGCCTTGGTCATGTCGCCGGTCTCTTTCATCTTCTCCTTGATTTCCGCTGCACTCAGTCCGAGGTTGTCGAGGATCATCAGCGACTTACGGCCAAGACCCGTCACGATGGAGTCAACCATATAATCGACTGACTGGCCTGTGTCCTTTGCCTTCTGTTGTGCGAAGGCGAGCATGGTGCCGAGTTCTTCGACTGGCAGTTTGAAGTCGTTGAACTTTACAGCGGCCTTCATCAGTTCAAGGTCGGTCACGGTTCCGTGAGTGGCCTGTCTGAGTCCGTCGAGAATGTCACCACGTCCAAGACGCTCAAAGGCGATGCGTACACCTTCGCCCTGCTTGGCAAGTTCAATGCCCTGTTGGATCATGTCGCCCATCTCCGAAGCCAGCGAAGCGGCAAAACCAGCGGCCTTTGTCATCAAGTTACCGCCAAAAACTTGCAGCATACCGTCGAATTTGCCGCCACCGAAAAGACCTCCACCGCCTCCGGCACCTTTCATGGCATCGCCCAGTCCGTAGAGTTCGGACTTGGCTTCTTTGATCCTGCTGGAGAGTTGACCGATGGACTCTGCAAGAGCCTTGCCAAAATCGCTCTGCTGTTGTTCCTGACTGAGCTTGTTGTAGGCTTTGGCTGCATCGTTGTATGCACCCACCAAATCCTTCACCTTGTCCTTCAGGTTGGTGGCTCCACTGGCAACGGTCCCAAGGTCCTTTGCGGCCTGAATGCTCTTTTGAGAGAAATCCGTAAAACTCTTGCCAGCGGATTCAGTCGTATGCACATAGTTTTGCAAGCTCTTCGCCGCGTCGCGGAGCTTGCTGTCGTATTGGGTGGTTTCCAGTTTAAACCTGGTAATTACATCTGCCATAGTGTTTATACAAATTCGTCGTTAATTACTCTGTCAATAATTGCCTGAATGTTTGCAGCAGCCCTTTCGAGTTCTGCTTGAGAGCGCGGGCCGAACCAGTTGCGGGCTGCGATGCTGCCACGGTTACCGCGCCCGTCGTGGTTGGCAACGAAGCGTTCATAGTCGGCCTCCGTCTTGCCGTTGCGTCCGTAGCCAGCATAGCGCACACGGGTACCGGCATTGAGGAAGCGCAGAATGAATCCACGGTCTTTGCCCTCGTAACTGTCGATGGCTTCGGTGCGCTGGGATCGTGTACGGCGGTTGCCGCCAACCTTTGGCAGTCCCTTGCGGGGTGGGGTGTACGACAAACGATTGCCGCTGGCCTTGCGTGGCTGTAGGATGTTGACCTGACCTCCGAAGAGTCGCTTATAGACAGCATAGCGCACGGCCTTGTAAGCCTTGCGTGGGTCGCTCTTCATCTGGAGTCCTGTCTGTGCGTCTTTCTGAAGTGCTGCACGCACCTCGCCAAGCACCTTACGGATGACACCCCTCAGACGTTTCTCGAAGCCTGGGTTGTCGGTACTGAGTTGCTTGATCTTCTTGTCAAGTTCGTCAAGTCCCGTAATGGTGATGGTGCCGTTCTTTGCCGTTGTAGTCATATATTAAACCCCCGATTGGTGGTCGGGGGTTTACTTCTGGGCGCGGGCGGCGTTGATGGCCTGCATCTCGCGCTGCATCTCCTCTATCTCGGCCTTGCTGGGCAGGTTGCCGGCGGTCTCGCCGTCTTTGTCCCAAGGGAACTTGATGAGGTCGGTGGGTCGGTAGATTCCCGCTTTCTTCAGGTCTGCCATCGAGACGCACATCAGGTTGTAGGTCTGCCAGCGTATCGCGCTCCACATGTCGCGGTTGCGGCGGTAGTATCCCCTGATGCACAGGCGCAGCTGCCATGCCCGCATCTCATAGAGGAACTCGTGTTGTGACCGTCCAATTTCGCCCACGACGATCTCATAGAGGTCGTGGGCGGTCATCAGTTTTTTGGCGTGTCATCGTCTTTTGGTTCCTCTTCGGTGTCGGGCTGTTCTTTGTCGGTGATGACGCCGGGTATCTGCATCCACTCGGTCATGGCTGTGATGACAGCCGTCGATAGGGCTGCAATCTCTGGGCCTTTGGCTTCCTTCAGCAACCGCTCCACGGTGATGGTGGTGTCTGGGTTTGCTTCGAGGATAGCGGCCATGTAGAGAGCGATGGAGTTTGTCATCTTGGCGAGTGCGTCGATGGTGAAGGCCTCACCGCTGATTCTCTCGTAGTT
>CALCHR010000092.1 GCA_937901185.1 uncultured Bacteroidales bacterium | reverse complement strand
TCTTAGTAGTTACCGAAATTTACCTAGCTTTTACCTAAGAAATGCCCGAAAATGCCCCTTGATTTTCAGGCGCTTACAAAGGCCGTTTTTAAGCCTCTGAGAGGCTTGCGGGGAAAAGGCTCTCTTTGCCGGATGGGCACAAAAAAGCCCCGCCTGTGGCAGACGGGGCCTTGGGTATGATGTGTGCGCTCGGTTTAGAGCTTTTCTTTGGCGTAGACCATCACGGCGCGGTTCTTCTCGTTGGGCGAGTACGGTTGCTCGGTGTCGCCTTTCACGCTCACCTTGATTCTGTCGGCATCAATGTTGTAGTCTTTCTTGAGCTGTTTGGCTACGGCGTTGGCACGGTTCTTGGAGAGCTTCAGGTTGATGTTGGCGTTACCGGTTCCGGCGTCGGCATAACCGGTGAGCTGCACTGTGGCTGTGGGGTGGCTGTTGAGCCATTCGGCAATGGCTTTCACCTTGGCAGCTTCGACGTCGGTGATGACAGAGCTGTTGATGTTGAAGTAGATATTCTCTGCCAATTCTGCGGGGACAGGAGCAGGTGCGGGCTCTTCCACTACTGCGGGTGCGGGCTCTTCTACTACCTCTACCTTAGGCTCTTCTACCACTTCTTCTACCACAGGTGCAGGAGCGGGCGCCACGGGAGTTTCCATCACGGGCTCGGGCACCACTACGACGGGGGATTCTACCTTGCGCTTCTTAAAGCCAAACTTGTAGGTGAGGCCTACCATGGCTGTGAGTTGCCAGTCGCCGCGGCCGTTCTGCTTAGAGTTGAAGCGGTCGTGGAGGTTGTTGGCGCTCACTTCGAGGTTCACGCCGAGGTGCTTGCTTACGTTACCCTCGAGCATAAGGCCGGCGCGGAAGTTGTGAACGAGGCGGTCGTCTTCCCAAGCCAGGGGCATGTGGGCATTGTTGCTTTGCTTGAAGGCGTTGAGGTCGTCATTGTCCCAGGCATAGCTCAAACCGAAACCACCGAGGAGGATGACGTTGAGGAAGTGGCTCTCGTGCTTGCGGCAGAACATGTTGGTGAGGTTCAGCATCAAGTCGAGGTTGCCGGTGGCATAGTTGTAGTTGTAGCCCTGGTTGTAGGCAGGGAGATAGCCTTTGTTCTTCCATCCGTTGGCGTGGAAGCGCACACCCACAGCGGGGGTGATGAAGGCTCCCACGGAGAATGCGCCCACAGGAGTGATGAGCTTCTTGGCGGGGTGGTTGGTGAAGGTGGTTTGACCACCGCCTTGCACGCTGATAAAGCCGTAAGGATAGGGATGGTAGTCTTTCTTGCTCTCCTGAGCGTGGAGGCTGGAGCATGTCAAAGCCATGATGATGGCAGTAACTAAAAACTTGATTTTCATATCGCTTATAATTTAATGATGGTTGTTTGTTGTGGTTGGGAAAAGAGGCTATCCTTGGTCGTAAGCGTGCTTGGGATAGTCGATGGTATAGTGTAGGCCGCGGCTCTCTTTGCGCTCGATGGCTTTGCGTGTGATGAGGTAGCCCACGTTGATCATGTTGCGCAGCTCGCAAATCTCGGGCGTGGCTTTCACGCGCTTGAAGAGTTCTTCAGTCTCTTCGTAAAGCAAGTCGAGGCGCGTCCAGGCTCGTTTGAGGCGGAGGTCGCTGCGCACAATACCTACGTAGTTGGACATAATCTGTCCCACCTCCTTGATGTCTTGCGCAATGAGCACGCGCTCTTCGTTGGTCATGGTTCCCTCGTCGTTCCACTCGGGGATGCGCTCGTTGAAACTGTACTCGTCTATGTGCTTCAGGCTGTGCTGCGCTGCGGCTTCGGCATAGACTACGGCTTCGATGAGCGAGTTGGATGCCAGGCGGTTGCCGCCGTGCAGTCCGGTGCAGGAGCATTCGCCGATGGCGTAGAGGCGCTTGATGCTGGAGCAGGCATTGAGGTCAACCTTGATGCCGCCGCAGAGATAGTGGGCGCAAGGGGCAACGGGAATGTATTGGCGGGTGATGTCGATGCCGATGGAGAGACATTTTGCGTAGATGTTGGGGAAGTGGCGCTTGGTCTCTTCGGGGTCTTTGTGGGTGACGTCGAGACACACGTGGTCCAGTCCGTGGCGCTTCATCTCCTTGTCGATGGCGCGGGCCACAATGTCGCGTGGCGCCAGCGAGAGGCGCTTGTCGTATTTCTGCATGAACTCCTCGCCGTTGGGCAGGCGAAGAATGCCGCCGTAGCCGCGCATGGCCTCCGTGATAAGGAATGCGGGATGCGTTTCGCCGTGGTGGTACAAGGCCGTGGGGTGGAATTGCACAAACTCCATATCCTGCACCGTGGCTTTGGCGCGGTAGGCCATCGCAATACCATCGCCCGTTGCGATGTTAGGGTTTGTGGTGGTGGAGTAAACAGCGCCGCAGCCGCCGGTGGCCAGAACGGTCACCTTGGAGAGCAGCGTGTCTATTTTTTTAGTATCGGGATCTAAAACATAAGCGCCGAAGCACTCGATGTCGGGTGTACGGCGCGTCACTTCAACGCCCAGGTGGTGCTGGGTAATGATTTCTACGGCAAAGTGGTTCTCCAGGAGCGTGATGTTGGGCGAGCGTTTCACGGCCTCAATCAGTCCGCGCTGAATCTCAAAGCCTGTGTCGTCGGCATGGTGGAGGATGCGAAACTCAGAGTGGCCGCCCTCGCGGTGCAAGTCGAACGAGCCGTCTTCCTTCTTGTCAAAATTTACGCCCCATTTTACCAGGCGCGCAATGCCTTCGGGTCCGCCTTTTACCACCTTTTCTACGGCGCGGCGGTCGCTGATATAGTCGCCGGCGATAAGGGTATCCATCACGTGTTTCTCAAAATTGTCCACCTCGAGATTAGTCACGGAGGCTATACCGCCTTGGGCTTTTGCAGTGTTGGCCTCTTCGATGGTCGATTTGCATACCAAGGCCACTTTTCCTTTACCGGAGGCCGCCACTTGCAAAGCATAGCTCATGCCGGCCACACCGGAACCTATTACCAAAAAGTCAAACTTACGTATCATCGTAGTAAATTTTTTGCAAAGCTATAAAAAAATCAATGGGTGACTATCTCTTTCTGTCTTATTTTTATCCGCTGAGCAAAAGAAAATGAGGCCGAGAAACGTATGCTTATACATTTTCTCGACCTCTTAAAGGCTGTACTTTTCTTAAAAAATGTGTATAGAGTACTTATTATTCTATTTTATTGGGGTGAGTCTTAGTAGAAATTTCTACTTTTGCACATTCTGTGATAGCAAAGAAACTATCTAAACAATTTTTATAAAGTAATTTTATACATTATGAGAAATCTTAAAAACTTTATGTTGTCGCTGCTGGCAGTGCTCTTCTGCACCCTTTCAGCTTCTGCACAACAAATGCCTCCGCTTCCGATTGACCCGGATGTGCGTTACGGCAAATTGGAGAACGGCTTGACTTACTACGTACGTAGCAATGCGTTGCCCGAAGACCGCGTACACTTCTACATCGCTCAGAGAGTGGGCTCAGTGCAGGAGGAGGACAACCAACGCGGCTTGGCCCACTTCCTGGAGCACATGTGCTTCAACGGCACTAAGCACTTCCCCGGCGACCGCTTGGTGAAGTATTGTGAGAGCATCGGTGTGAAGTTCGGCGAGAACCTCAACGCTTACACCTCTACCGACGAGACCGTCTACAACATTGACGGCGTGCCCGTGAGCGATAGCAACATCGATTCCTGCCTCTACATCTTGCACGACTGGGCCAATGCGCTCTTGCTTGAGACCGAGGCCATCGACAAGGAGCGTGGCGTAATCCACGAGGAGTGGCGTATGACCACCACCGGTATGATGCGTATCTTCAACCGCCAATTGCCCAACATGTATCCCGGCTCGCGCTACGGCCACCGTTTGCCTATCGGAATCATGGAAGTGGTGGATAACTTCGATCCTCAAGTGTTGCGCGACTACTACCACAAGTGGTACCACACACAGAACCAGGCTATCATCGTAGTAGGTGATATCGATGCCGACAAAATGGTGGAGCGCATCAAGGCTATCTTCTCGCCCATCAAGGCACAAGAAAATCCTGCTCCCTATGAGTTCTACCCCGTGCCCGACAACGAAGAAGCTATCTACATTGTTGACAAAGACAAAGAAGTGGCTCAGAGCATGATGCAAGTATCTTTCAAGCAAGAGCCCTTGCCCATGGAGATGCGCGGCACTCAAATGGAAATCATCCTCAACTACGCTCAGAGCATTATCTGCGATGTGGTGAATGCCCGCCTCGCAGAGTTGGCGCTCAAAGAAAATTGCCCCTTCACACAAGCCAGCGTGTCCTACGGAAAATATTGGGTGAGCAAGACCAAGGATGCTTTCGACGTAGGCATCGTACCTAAGTCTGGCAAGGACAAAGAAGCTTTGCAGGCTGTGATGCAAGAGGTAGAGCGCGCCAGCCGCTTTGGCTTGACCGGTACAGAAGTGTTCCGCGCTAAGGAAGAGTTTATCAGCCAGCTCGAGAAGCTTTACAACAACCGCGAGAAGCAGAAACACAATTTCTATACTCAGCAGTACGTGCGCCACTTCCTTGAGGGCGATGCCATCCCCGCTTTGGAAACTGAGTTCCAGCTCTACAAGATGATTGCCGAGCAGCTTCCCGTTGAAGCCATGAACCAAATGCTTAAGCAGATGGTGGCTTCTACAGACAAGAACTTTGTAGTCTTCTCTGCCTACCCCGAAAAGGAAGGCCAGCCCATTCCCACCGTGGAAGAGTTGAAGGCCGCCGTGGCCGCGGCTAAGGCTGCTGAGCTTACTCCTTATGTGGACAATGTGAAGAACGAGCCTCTCGTACCCGAACTCCCTGCCAAGGGTAAGATTGTGAAGGAAGCGCCCGCCGACTTCGGCTATACCTGCTGGACACTGAGCAACGGCGCTCGCGTGTTCTTTAAGAAGACCGACTTCAACGAGAGCCAAATCCTCATGTCAGCCCAGAGCTTCGGCGGTAAGGGTTGGTTTGAAGATAAGGACCTTGTGAACTTTGAATTGATGGACCAGGTGATGAACTCCACCGGCTTGGGCAACTTCAACAACACTGAGTTGCAGAAAAAGCTCGCCGGCAAGCAAGTTTCCTGCCGCATCGGCACAGGCAACGCCGTTGAAAGCTTGGGCGGTTCTTCTACTCCGAAAGACCTCCGCACTCTCTTCGAACTCATCTACCTCCATTTCCAGACTCCCGCTAACGATGTGGATACCTACAACACCTTGATTGCAGGTCTGCGCACTCAGTTGGAGAATATGGAGAAGTTGCCCGAAGCAGCCTTCTCTGACTCTCTCACCAAGACCGTTTACGGCAACCACCCCCGCGCTAACCGCATCCACTTGGCAGACCTCGACAAGGCCGACTACGAAACCATCAAGCGCCTTTACACTGAGCGCTACAACGCCGGTGGCGACTTCGATTTCTACTTCACCGGTAACCTCGACGTCGACAGCCTCCGCCTCTTCACCGAGCAATACATCGCACCGCTCAAGGCTGTGAAGAAGCGCGAGACCTATAACAAGAAGTTCAAGCTCGAGCCTGTAACGGGTGTAGTGGACAACCACTTCGTACGCGAGATGGAAACGCCTCAGGCCACCTTCGTGCAGCTCTGGAGCGGTAATTTGGAATACTCCGTGAAGAACGACGCTATCGTCAGCGCCCTTGGTTCTATCCTCACCGAGCGCTACCTCAAGAGCATCCGCGAGGACGGCGGAATGGCTTATAGCGTAGGAGCAGGCGGCGAAGCCAGCTACGGCACACGCGAAAGCTACACGCTGCAAATCTACTGCCCCGTGAAGCCCGCCTCTAAGGACGAAGCGCTCCGCCTCGTGCGCCTTGACATCGACAAGATTGCTGCCGAAGGCGTAACGGCTGAAGAGCTCGACAAGGTGAAGAAGTACGAACTCAAAGCCTTCAACGACCGCCAGCGCGAGAACGGCTACTGGCAATCACTGATTGGAGCCAAGGTAAACTGGAACAAGGACCTTCAGAAAGACTATGAACAGACCATCCAGAACCTCTCTTCTGAGGACATCCAGAACTTTGTGAAGAAGGTGCTTCTCAAGCAGAACAACTGCATCACCGTTTCTATGCTTCCTGCCGACCTGACAGAATAAGCCATAGATACCCCCGATAAACAAGGCCGTGGGCGAACGCACTGTTCGCCCACGGTTTTTTTAAGCCTTGCGGTTTGCCTTTCAGCCGGCCCACGAACAGCCTGCAAATACGCCCGAGAGGGCCGTCAATGCAGCGATGAGCACTTGGATAATCACTTCCCAGGTCTTTTTGGCACTAGTCTTAGTCATAGTAGTCAGTCAGTTTTATTGTTCAACATCGGTTTCTTTCTCTTCCCCCTGGAACGAGATGGAGGGGTGGTTGCGGCTCAACTTGTAGCGGAAGTTCTTGCTGCCCAAGAAGCGTATCTTTACTTTCTGAATCATGCTGGGCGAAAACTTCTCGGCAGATTCGGCTCCCTGGCTCTTAATCATCGGACGAAACGAGCCGAGGTCGCCAAGGCGCACGGAGTTGCCGTTGCGCAAGTAGTAGACAAGCTGCTCCTCGAGGGCGGAGATTACGGCCTTCACATCGTGGCTGGTCACGGTACACTGGCTGCTGATGCTCTCGCAGAGCGCGCTGAGCTTGATGGGAGTGACCGGAGTTAAGCGGGCATAGAACTTGGTGGTTTTGTCGATAGGATTCTTTTTGGGAACTACATTGTACTTTAACATGGTTTTAGGTTTTTGATGGTTAGTAAGAAAGTTTTTCTGCCACCCCTTTCGGGCGGATGGCCCTCCTTCAACGCGTTGACAATGCAAAGGTACGATGCGCCCAAAGCCGCCTTCCGCGTCTCTCACGAAATTCTTTCCTAAGTAGTTGACCATGAGTGGCAAAAAAATATAGTTCCTTAAGGCCTTGCCGCTCGCTTGCACCGAAAAATTCTCCATTCCCGGCCGTGCGGCGCAGCTTTTTGCCCCCGCCGCCCTCATCCTTCTTTCTTCTCCGCTCAGCCTGCTTAGTCCTTTAGCCTTTTCTGAGAAGAAAAGCCGCCCTTGTGCCTCCTCTTTCCACCCACGTTTTTTTACCCCTACATCACCGCCGTTTTCTTAGTAGTTACTTTCGCGTTCTTAGTAGTTACC